>NZ_CP034170.1:2725985-3051970 GCF_003860405.1 Nakamurella antarctica
TTGGTCGTGGTGCCGCAGTGCGCGGCATCTGACGCGCCTTCGCTTGTAGAACCCGAAGGCGCGCCCGTCATGGAAGGAAACCGGCGTGTTCGTCGCCATTCGAGATCTTCGCTTCGCCAAGGGGCGATTCGCACTCATGGGCGCGGTCGTCACGCTCATCACGTTGCTGGTGGTGCTGTTGTCCGGGCTCACCGCCGGGTTGGGGCGTGGCAATACCTCCGCCATCACCGACATCAGCGCCGACCACTTGGTTTTCGCCGCACCCGCGAGCGGCGCAAGCCTGTCGTTCAGTGATTCGATTCTCAGCCCACAGGTGCAAGGGGAGTGGGCGAAGGTACCCGGTGTGGACCGTGCCGAACCGATCAGCATTGCCATGAGCCGGGCGAGCGCTGGTGACCGCAGCGCGGGTGTCGCCGTCTTCGCGGTGAACCCCGGCTCGGCGCTGGCGCCTGACGTTCGCGCCGGCAGTGTCGTACTTAGCACCAAAGCCGCTGTGGCGCTTGGCGTCTCAGGCGGTGATCAGGTCGACCTAGCAGGTAAGTCCGTCATGGTCGCGTCGGTGGCCGGGTCCGATGAGTTCTCTCATGCACCGCTTCTCTGGGCGTCAATGGCCGACCGGCCGGCGACGGGCCAGGCGGCGGGGGTGGCAAGTGTCATCGCGCTGCAAACGAGCGATGCCGATTTGGCCGCCGCCGACCAACAGCTCGGCACCACCACCGTCACACCGGATAATTCGCTGGCGGCGATCGGCTCCTACACCTCCGAAAATGGCTCGCTGCAACTGATGCGGATGTTGCTCTTCGCGATCTCCGCGTTGGTGATCGGCGCGTTCTTCACCGTGTGGACGGTGCAGCGCAGCGGCGAGATCGCGATCCTCAAGGCCGTCGGCGCCTCCACCGGATATTTGCTCAAAGACGCCCTCGGCCAGGCACTGGTCCTGCTGTTGATCGGCACCACCACCGGCACCGCGCTCGCCGCCGGAATCGGCGCGCTCGCTGGTTCAACTGTGCCATTTGTTCTCAGCCTGGGCACGCTCCTGTTCCCCGCTGCGGTGATGATCGCGCTCGGCCTCGCCGGGGCCGCCATCTCGCTGCGCCGCGTCACCACCATCGACCCCCTCACCGCGTTAGGAAGTGCCCGATGACCCTGCAACTGGAAGACATCACCCTCACCTTTCCCGACGGCGATCGTCGCCTCACCGCGCTCGACAACGTCAGCTTGACGGCCGACCCTGGCACCCTCACCGCCATTGTCGGGCCGTCCGGTTCCGGCAAGTCGAGCCTGCTCGCGGTCGCCGCGACGCTGATGACTCCCGACTCCGGACGCGTCATACTGGACGGCGAGGACCTCGCCTCCCTGAGCCGCAAAGATACCGCTCGGGTGCGACGGGAGAAGATCGGCATCGTGTTTCAAAGCAGCAATCTGCTGGCCTCGCTCACCGCCCTCGAACAGTTGGTGGTGATCGCCCACCTGGCTGGGAAGCCACTGGGTCCGGCGCGCAAGCGGGCCCTGGACTTGCTGGATGCCGTCGGCTTGGTCGAGCACTCTCACCGCCGCCCGAATCAGCTGTCCGGCGGCCAGCGGCAGCGGGTGACCATCGCGCGCGGACTGATGAACGATCCTTCGGTGCTCCTGGTCGACGAGCCCACGAGCGCGTTGGACAGCGAGCGCGGCCAGGCGATCCTGGACTTGCTCCGCAGTCTCACCACCGAGCGGGCACTCACCACCGTCATGGTGACGCACAATCGCGACCTCTTGGCCGATGCCGACCGCGTCACAGAGATCGTGGATGGCAAGACCACCCAGCTCGCGAACTGGTGACGGGCTTTTCGTTCTGCGCTATCGCGCCCGGGGTTTCGCCGAGCGGCTTGGGTTCTAGTGCCCGGGGTTTCGCCGAGCGGTGCGCTATCGCGCCCGGGGTTTCGCCGAGCGGTGCGCTAGAGCGCCCAGGGCTTCGCCGAGCGGTGCGCTAGAGCGCCCAGGGTTTCGCCGAGCGGTGCGCTAGAGCGCCCGGGGAGCCGGAATTTGCGTCATAGCGCACCGCTCGGCGAAATCTAGCGCCGCTGCGAGTCTCGTTTGACGGCCGGCGCTACAACCGGGCCCGAGACTGGAATTTGGTACCAATCACCCGCTCACAGCGGGCTAATGGTCCCAGATCTGAAACTTACCGACCCAGCCAACACAGCCAACCCAAACAACCCAGCGCACCCAGCCAACCCAGCCCCCCAGCCGCGCGCTCACTCCGGCGAATACGCGCTGACCGGTCCGATCACCTGCAGGTCCACGGACGTGCCGACGCCCGGCATCCCCGGGTGGTCCAGCGCCCGGCAGGTGACGGTGAGCGAAGGATCGTCGGCGAGCTTGACCGTCATCAACGAGTCGTGCCCGCGATAGCTGAGCCCGGCCACTACGCCGCGCGGGCATGGGTGCGATGCATCGCACGGCATCACGGCGATCTGCTCGGGCCGAATCATCACCGTGACATCACCTGCAGCGCAGGCCTTTTCGAGCTGTAAGGCGCCGAGAGCACAGCGTACCGTACTCCCCGAGGCCACCCCGGGGAGTTGGACGGTGTCCCCCAGGAAACCGGCCGTCCACAGGTTCTTCGGGCCGTTGTAAATATCGCGCGGCGCGCCCGCCTGCTGCACCTGGCCATTTCTCATCACCAGGACCTGGTCGGCGAACGACAGCGCTTCCTCTTGGTCGTGCGTCACCAACACCGTGGTGACTCCTTCTTTTGCTAGCACCGCGGCCACGAGATCCCTGGTGGCGCTGCGTAAACCAGCGTCGAGGGCGGCGAACGGCTCATCCAGCAGCATTAAACGGGGGCGGGTCGCGAGCGCCCGTGCCAGCGCCACGCGCTGTTGTTGCCCGCCGGACAGTTCGTGCGGGCGTCGGCCCAGAATCCCTAAGTCCAAGCTAACAAGTTCCATTAGTTCCGTGATTCGAGCATCGCCGCGACGTTCCTTGCGGCCCAACGCGAATGCAACGTTTTGCCGGATCGTCAGGTGTGGGAACAACGCACCTTCCTGAGCGACGTAGCCAATCGCACGGCGTTCCGGCGGCACCCAGCGCGCCGCAGAAGTGCCTCCCACGGTAACCACTTCGCCGCCGATCACGACGGAGCCAGCGTCGGGTCGCTCGAATCCGGCAATGATCCGCAGCAGTGTGGTTTTACCGCAGCCGGACGGACCCAGCAGCGCGGTGGTACTGCCGGCAGCCACCTGAAGGTCGACGCCGTCCAGTGCGCGGACGGCGCCAAAGCTCTTGTGCAGACCTGTTACGACGAGGTGGTTCATCGGCCGAGCACCCGCCGGGATTGTTGCAGCAGCAGGAAAGTCACAGGAACTGACACTCCAATCATTAAAGCCGCATACGGGGCGGCGGCCACATAGTCAATACTGCCCGTCAAACTCCAAAAGCGCGTAGCGAGCGTTCTAAAACCTGTAGGACCCAACATCAGCGTCGCGGTCAATTCAGTGGTCACCGCGAGAAACACCAATGACGCCGCCGTGGCGATCCCCGGCGCGGCGAGCGGGAGCGTCACGCGCCATAACGTCACGAATGACGCCTTACCCAAGGCGCGGGAGGCCTCTTCCAGTTCCACCCGAGACTGGGCGAGGCCCGCGCGGATAGACACCATTGCCCGCGGCAGAAACAGCAGCAAGTAGGCCACGAGCAGGGTGAACTGTGTCTGATAGATGGGCTTGAGGTAGTGCACGGTCACGGTGACCAACGCCAGCGAGATGACGAGTGAGGGCATCGAACCGGCCAGGTAGCTGATGCGTTCGGTGGTCGCGCTAACCACGCCGCGACGGCGCACAGCCAGGTAGGAGGCGGGGAAGGCCAGCACCGTCACCATCAATGCCGCGATCGCGCCGATTTTGAGGGTCGCCGCAGCGGCAGACCACACGGAGCTGGTCCAGACGGCGGGCCCACCGAGCCCCAGCCAGTAAGCCACACTCGACAGCGGCACCACGAGTGCGCCGATGACGACGGTCGACAGCGCCAGTAGCGCTGGCGCCATCCAGCGGCCCAGCCGAATCGGTTCCTGGACCCGGGGACTCCCCGCGCCCACTCGCGCTGTTCGGCGGCGGGAGAGCAGATACTCCCCCACGACGAGAATCAAGCAGCAGCCGACTAAAACGATGGCCAACATGTTGCCTGCGGTGCTGGCGAATGACGACTGGAACTGTTCGTAAATAGCTGTTGTAAAGGTGGAGAAGCGCAGTGTTTGAAAAGCGCCGAACTCTGCCAGCACGTGGATACCGACGAGCAGGCAACCACCGAGCAGCGCCGGTCGCAGCTGTGGGAGCGTGACGGATACGAACGACCGAATCGAGCCCATTCCGAGCGAACGCGCCTGTTCGCGCCAAGCGGGGTCGATGGTCCGAAGTGCCCCGGCGACCGGCAGGTACACGAGCGGGAAATAGGCCAATGTCAGGATCAGCGTGGAGCCGCTGAGGCCGTCGATGCTGGGGACCACCGACACCCAGCCGTAGCTGGTGACGAACGCGGGAATAGCAAGGGGCGCCACCAGCAACGGGCCCCAGATCCGTCTGCCAACAACGTTGGTGCGCTCCACCAGCAGCGCGCAGCCCAAGCCCAGGAAGGTGCAGGCCAACATCGTCAGGATGGTGAGAAAGCCGGTGTTGAGCAACAATTCGCCAACGCGGGGCCGAAAGATCAGCGCGCGCGCACGTTCTGGGCCGGCTTGAATCAGCGACCACACCACGAACCCGATCGGCACTAGCGAGACGAGGGCCACCAACCCCGCTAACGACATCAAGACCGGCGACGCTCCCCCGAGGGAGAATCTAGCCGGCCTGATGCGAGGGGCCAACGATGTTGACCCCGATTTCTCGGTCAGAGCAACCCAACTTCCGTCATCAGGTCCGTGACGGCAACGCTGTTGAGCGAAGCCGGGTCCACTACTGGCGCTTCGAGGCTGGACAGCGGTTTGAGCGCCTTGTTCGTCTCAGACGTGATGTCTGCCAACGGGTATTCCAGCACGTTGTTCGCCACGATCTCCTGGCCCTTTTTACTGGTCAAGAATTTCAGGAACTTTTGGGCCAGCTCCTTCTTGTCGCTGGAGGCCAGCACTCCGGCCCCGGAAACACTGACGAAGGCTCCCGGGTCTTGGTTACCAAAGAAGTGCAGCGCGGTGTTCGAACTGTTTTCTTTCGTCTTCGCTTGATCGCCGTACCAGTAGTAGTGGTAGATCACGCCGCCGTCGACTTCGCCGGCGTTGACCGCTTTCATGACGGTCGAATTGCCCTTGTAAATCGCAGCGTCGTTCTTCATCGCGGTCAACCACGTTTTAGTAGCGTCGGCGCCCTTCAATTCATATAGCGCGCTAATGATGGCTTGGAAGTCGGCGCCACTGGGCGATGCGGCCCAACGGCCCTTCCACGCCGGGTCGGCGAGATCGATGAGGGACTTGGGCAGCTGCGCCTGCGTGAGCTTCGAGGTGTTGTAGACGAAAACAGTTGACCGGGCGGCAACTCCCACCCACTTACCGGTACTTGGCGAATACTGGGCCGGGATCTGCGAGGTGGTGCCTGGATCTACCGGTGCGAACAGGCCGGCCTGCTCCACGAGGTTCATCCCTGGCGAGTTTTCGGTGATGAACACGTCGGCAGGCGAGTCTGCACCTTCGGCAACTATCTGGTTCGCCATCTCCAAGTCGCTGCCGTTGCGCAACTGGACCTTGACGCCACCGTTTTCTTTACTGAACTCGTCGGCCCACGCTTGGGTCAGGTTCTCATGCTGCGCGTTGTAAATCACGAGCGCTGACGGGTCCAGAGGCTGTTCTTCGTCGGTCGGCGCTGCGCCACTGGCCGTAGGTGCATTCGAAGTGTTTGATCCAGAACCGCCCTGGGCAGCCGGGGTGGATGTGGAGCCGCACGCTGCGAGCACGACCAAGGCAGTGATGCTGGAAGTGACCAGCACCAGATGACGTTTGGTGAACATTAGAAGATTTCCTCTTTCGATCCAACGACGGCGCTAGCCGTGAAATGTGTGTAGCTTCGAATTGCAGCCAGGCAACCTTGCAGTTTCTGACGGGCTTAGGTACTGAGGTAAGGCTACCCTTTGCAAGACGTGGTCGGCAATCAAAACTGAGAGCAACCTGAGTGATTGGCGTTACAGCAAGCGCTCCCCCACCGCACCAGGGATACTTGCTACAGGTAGGGCTAGCCTTTCAACGGGGGAAATCGTGCGCATTTTAGTAGTCGAAGACGAGCCCTTATTGGCCAAAACCATTGAGCGGGGCTTACGTGCCGAGGGCTTTGTGGTGGAGCTCGCCGCCGACGGCGAGGTAGGGCTCG
Source organism: Nakamurella antarctica (assembly GCF_003860405.1). Lineage (NCBI taxonomy): Bacteria > Bacillati > Actinomycetota > Actinomycetes > Nakamurellales > Nakamurellaceae > Nakamurella > Nakamurella antarctica. Next base: position 2,732,315 of record NZ_CP034170.1, read on the forward strand.
AAATGGCCCTGGTAGGGGCGTTTGACGTCATCGTGCTCGACATCATGCTGCCAAAGCTGAACGGATACAACGTTCTGCGCGGTCTCCGCAAAGCCGAGGTGTGGTCGGCCGTCCTCATGCTGACGGCGAAGGACGGGGAGTACGACCAAACCGACGCATTCGATTTCGGCGCCGACGATTACTTGACGAAGCCATTCTCGTTCCCCATTTTGCTGGCGCGGCTTCGCGCGCTGGCACGCCGAGGCGCCCCTGCACGCCCGACTGTGTTGACTGCGGGCGAATTGACGTTGGACCCTTCTCGCCATCTCGTGACCAAGCGGGGAGAGGTAGTAGCGGTGACTCCGCGCGAGTTCGGGGTGCTGGAATTCCTGATCCGGCACCAAGATTCGGTAGTGACGAAAAATGCTTTGCTGCAGGGCGTCTGGGACGCGAACTACGAGGGCGACGACAATGTTGTAGAGGTGTACATCGGCTATTTAAGACGCAAAATTGATGTGCCGTTCGATACCAAAACCATTGAAACAGTGCGCGGTGTCGGTTACCGACTCTTGGGTTGAACCAAGGTTAGCTACCGGCTGGTTGGTTGCGTACGGGGCAGCAACAGTGTGACTTTCGCGCCGCCCCATTCGGATTCGTCGATCACCACGCGGCCATGGTGAGCGGCGACGATCTCCTGGGTAATGGCCAGTCCCAGCCCCGTCCCGCCGCCGCTGCGCGCCCGGTCATCATCCAAGCGTACGAAGCGAGCCAAGGCGCGCTCTCGGTCGACGGTTGCGATACCAGGGCCATCGTCGCTGACGCTGACTGCTACGTGCTCAGCTAGTTCTTCGACGACGATGTGAACGCGAGACCTACTGTGGCGCAGCGCATTATCCGAAATATTGCGGATCGCTCGGGTCAGTTGGGACGCATCGCCGACAACCTGCACTGCAGCGATGCTATGCGTAATGGCCACCGCCGGCGCATCAGGACCGCGGTGGTGCACATCTTTGATGCGACGAAGTTCGGAATGCAACAGGTCGTCGATATCGACGTCGGCGAAACGGGGATGTAGACCACGTTCGTCCGCGCTGGCGAGCAAAAGAAGGTCAGATACCAACTGTTGCATTCGCCGTGCCTCCGGCAAAAGCGTGCCGGCAACCATCTCTTTATCCAACAGTGCAGGCCGGTATTGCACCAGTTCAAGCCCTGCCACGATGGTCGACAGCGGACTCCTGAGCTCATGCGAGGCATCACCGACAAACCTGCGCTGAGCCAGCTGCCCGGACTCCAACCGCGCCAACATATCGTTCATTGTTGTTGCTAATTGGGCTATCTCATCCGATGCAGCCGGCACCGGCACGCGTTCGGAAAGGTCGGCGCTGCTGATCTCCGAGACACGTCGGCGAATCGATTCGACCGGCCGCAATGATCGCCCCACCAACCAAAAGTTCGCCACGCCCGTCACGGCGAGTATCAGTGGGATTCCACCCACCAGAAACAGTGCGACGGTGTGCAGCACGGATTCCGTGGCTTCTTGGGACGAGCCGACGATGACGACGTAATTCCCGTCAATTCCAGCGGCCCCTTGGGCGACGACCAAAAATCTACCGAGGTCATCCCCCAGTTCGGTTCGGCCGGCATCAACGTACTCGCCGACGCTGGGCCGCTCGGGCGTCATGGGAATGGCTGGCGCCCCTGCTGATGCTTGGACGATGGCTCCCGAGCTGTCCAGGATCTGGGTGAGAAGGGTGTTCCCGTCGTTGGCCAGCAGTATCTGATCCAGCTGCGCTGCGGGTTCGGTGCGTAGAGCCGCCACCAGTTGTTGCGTCCGTGTTTGGGCGTCAGCTCGTCCGGCATTTTCCAGCGAGTGTTTAAGCAGAAACAGGAGCAGTCCGGATGCTGCCACCAACGCAAAACCCACGACAACGACGGAGGCAAACGCCGAGCGGAGTCGAACATTCCACCGCTCGGGGTTCAGTTCCACCCGCATTCAGCGCCTGCCTCTCGCTCGCTACGTTCGCTACAAATGCCGAGGTTCGCCTCCGCCGACGATGTCGATCCAACCAGACAAACTGTCAGCACAGGAGATGCGACAACGAATGTCGTAGTCGGCTAGTTATCGCCCTGGTTTTCGACGCTGCCCTGGTTTTCGACGCTGCCCTGGTTATCGCCGCTGCCCTGGTTGTCGACGCTGCCCTGATTACTGTCACTGCCCTGGTTGTCGCCGCGTTCGGACTGCGAGGACTCCCTGGAGTCCCCGTGGCCGCCTTCGCCCTCCGCTACCAGCGCGAGTGTGCCTGCGCCAATACCTACCCCGATGATGAGGGTTACAACGAGTTGGGTGGCACGATGCCGGACGAAACCTCCTACCCGGGTGGCCGTTTTCCCCCGGACCTTTTCCGGCGAGCCGGCCACAGGGGCAGGGTCATCCACAGCCGCACTGCCGCCGGTCGCGAAGGCTCCGCTTGTCTGAGGCTCCGACGCCTGCGCAGCGGGCACTTCTTCGGCTACTTCAGGGTGCACCGCATTCACGTCTTGGTGGTACTGCTGTGATGCCGAACGGTCGTCCATGGGTGATGAGGAATCTGGGGTCGTCATGTGGCTCCTTAATTGATGAAGTGCGAACAACCCAAGCCTGGCAAGCCAACTTCAGGGCTGGGTCAGAGTTCTTCGGTGAAAAGACCTAATTTGCAGGATGTTTGGGGTGAGCATCTTGCCAGCGCACGAGCAGGGGCGCCGATAAAATCCACAGTGCGGTCGTGAAGAGCAACAACGCGGCACCTAATGTGATCGACCCAGCGAGGTCGCTCAGCCAGTGCACTCCGAGGTACAGGCGGTCCCACGCAACAACGAGCATTGCGACAACAGCAACGACAGCGGTGAGCACTGTGGTGCGAACACTTCGTGCCGAGGAGATCAGTACCAGGGCGATGCTTCCGTACACCATCACCGCGCCTGTCATGTGACCCGAGGGAAACGATCCGTTGGTCTCGAGAACGAGTTGAGTGGCTAGCGGCGGCCGGACCCTGCTCACCATAGCCTTCGCGACCACGATGCCGAACCCTGCGACGCCGAGGGTCACCATGATGTAGGCGGCATTGACCCATTGCCGACGGCGCCACCAGAGCCAGGCGGCGAATAGTGTGGCCGTGAGCGCGGCGCCGACCGGATCGGCAATCAGCGAGATCAGCCGAGCGAGCACCGTCAGAAAGTCATGACGGGCTGAGACGAACCACGTCAAAGTTGGTTGATCGAGGCTGCCGGTGGGTCCGCTGACGGACACCGAAGTCGCAAGAACCACAAAAGCAATCAGCGGGACAACCGCGACACCGACAAGAATCCCAGCCCTGCGGTAAGCGGGATCGTGATGAAGGCGGGGCCTCTCCCGCTGGATCATATTCATGACCACATCATGAACTTTTGATGCTGAAGGGAAGCTGAGAACTTCGGGAGCTGCTGGCCAACCGGCTATCGCGCCGGCTGGCGAAGGCGCTGCCGAATCAGGTGTGCCAACACAGGTAGGACGGAGACTGCAACGATCGAAACAAGAATCAACTCGATGTGGTCTCGAACAAACGGCACGCCGCCCAGCGAATATCCCAGCAGCGTCACTCCCGTACCCCAGAGGACACCGCCAAGGAGGTTGTAGATCACAAAGGTGCGGGGGCGCATTCCGGACGCGCCGGCGACCGTCGGGGTGAAGGTGCGCACGATGGGGACAAAGCGGGCCAGCGCAACGGTTCTCGCCCCGTACTTCTCGAAGAACGCCTGCGCCTTTTCCACATGGCTTCGGCGGAAAAACTTCGAGTCCTCGCGCTTGTACAGGCTCGGCCCTGCCCGACGTCCGATCTGGTAGCCAACCTGATCTCCGAGTACCGCCGCCACCGGAATAGTCACGAGGAGCAGCCATAACGGTGCAAATGGCGCGGCCCCGGCGGCGAGAAGTCCAGCAGTGAAGAGCAACGAGTCGCCCGGCAGAAAGAAGCCGAGCAGTAGTGCGGTTTCAGCGAAGACAATTATTAAGACTCCGAGGAGACCAAAGGCCCCTAGCAAAGTAGTGGAATCCATGAAGGCGGGCAGGGCAGCAGTCGTCATCGGCGGAAGCCGGACTTGACTGGTCCACTGCGTGCAACACGCACGAGCTCGCACGAACATACTGCCTGCGCTATAACAACTCTCGAATCGGGTGTGGCCATATTTTGATCCATGTACCCCAGTATGACGAGTGATTACTGTGGGGACGCTGAGATTTAATGCTGTCCGTCGAACATGAGTAGCCGCACATCTTCGCTCAGGAACATCTCAGGTCTAGTCCGCCACAGTTGTTGCCAGGAGCCACATTCGGTGGTTTCACGGAAGGGACAGACCATGAAGCTCAACAGGAAGATTGTTTTCCCACTGCTGGCAGCATCCGCCATTGCTCTGGGCGGGTCCGGTATTGCCGTAGCTAATGCGGCATCCGCTCCAGAAACCGGGAACGTTCAAGACGCACCAGGCGCCGCCGACACCCCCGAAGCAGGCGACACCCCCGACGCACCAGGCGCCGTTGACACCCCCGAAGCAGGCGACACCCCCGACGCACCAGGCGCCGCCGACACCCCCGAAGCAGGCGACACCCCCGACGCACCAGGCGCCGCCGACGCACCAGGCGCCGCCGACACCCCCGAAGCAGGCGACACCCCCGACGCACCAGGCGCCGCCGACACCGCCGGCAACTGATCTGGGCCGCAGAGCCGGCTCACACGGAACCAGTCCTTGCCATTGAGCGGGGTGCTCGAACGATACGTTCGAGCACCCCGCTTTCTCTGTATGGACCGGCGCTTGATTTCAGTGCCGATCCGGCGGTTGACCACCGCTGAGAAAGAGTGGCAGCCGCGGCAGCGAGGGCGAACGCGGCGACGATGCCCCCGAGAAGCCTCCCTCTGGTGCGACCCTCGCCGATTCTGATAGCGCCGCTCCCGGCGTCAGGACCGAAGCTTGCGCAGCAGAACTGAGCCTTGCCGTGGGCTGAAGTCCGGGAGGTAAGACTTTGTAATGGCATTGGCGATTCCGGGGAGCGCTGCTGATTCGGGGTAGGCCATCCAAAGCGGCTGATACGTGGGCTGAAACTTTGCTTTGAAGTCCAGTAACGACCGGAATCCGTACACCGGCTCCAGGATTCGACCGAGCATGTCGAGGAGTCGTTGAACCGAGTCCGGATTATCGCCGCGGTCGATACGGGCTAAGGGCGCTCCCGAGAGGCTCAGAAATTCAGCTCCTTCGTCGCGGAATTGCAGAGCAGCTGTCGCTATCAGGTATTCCATAACACCGGAAAAGCCGGTAGTTCGACGGCGCATGAAATCCAGTGTCCAGCCAACTATTTCCTCGTCGCGGTACACGGGCAAAAAGCTGGTGATCCCGTGCACCGTGTGATCGCCGTCAATGGCAACGAGGCACCGCACCTCAGGGTCATCCAACTCGTCCAGACCGCCAAGGGTGAAACCCATTTCCGGCAAACCTTTGTCGGCTACCCATTCCTCGGAGATGGCCTTGATTTGCTCAGTGACGTGAAGCGGGGTGTTCGGGTAGGCCCACCACTGAGCGGTGATGCCGGTTTTGGAAGCCTTGTTCAAAGCCGTCCGGATGTCCTGCCACTTCTTGCCAGTGAATGCGAGATCCGGCAGGTGCAGCATCGTTTCCTCGGCGACCTGCACGGCCCGCCAGGCCAACTGGGTTTCGGCAACCGATTTGACGTCATCATCGATGCTGTAAAGGCAGGGCGTGATGCCCTGATCCGCGCAGAACTCGGCAAATGCAACTACTGCCGCTGGTCGCTCCTGCCGCGCGCCGACCGGGCCGGTAACGCTCACTGCCACCGTTCCCACGAGCCGGTAGGCGACGAAGGCTTGCCTATCAGAGGTGAAAAAGTAGCTGTTCCCCGGCCATAGCGTCATGTAGGCCAGCGAGGACCCGCCGTGTTTCTTGAGCAGGGATCGGGCGCGCGCAATGTCCGTCGCTGGATCCGCAGGCCGGTTCCGCCGGAACGACACCATGAGCGCCCCCGCCAGTACTGCGAGGAACAACACTCCCGTCCACTCGGACAGTAGGGTGGCGATAGGCCCACTAGGCAAGAACGGGAGCTCGATTTCTCCGAGGTAGCCCGGGGGAACCAACCGAATGGGGAACAACCCGATCAATTGCCAGATAGTCGGAGCCTGATCAAATTGGCCGCGTGCTGCATAGCCACCGACAACATAGATGGCACACAGTAAAAGCAGTGTTCCGCCCGCCAACAAACCCAGTCTGCGGTAGGTGCCGGTGGGCGCGCGCACAGTAAACGAAGTGCGGGTTGCCACGAGAAGTCCGGCCACCACAAGCGGCAGGGTGAGCGGGAGCAGAATCGCCAGCAGGGTCTGAGTAGCGCCAAGCCCGCCAAAAACTACCAACTGTTCGCGGGGCGTGCCAAACAGCTCAGTAGCCAAAAGGACGGCCATTGCCGCCAGAGCCAGATTTACCACCAGTGCTGCCCACCAAGCAGCTCGCCTGCCCCGACGCAAGCCTGCAGCGCTAACCACCAGGAGGATCACTGGCATCAGCGCCATAATCGCGGGACCAAAACCGGACAGTCGAAGTTGTGCGCGGAGAGTGCGGCAATCGTCCAGCGTGGTGGGGTCGAGGCAGATTTGCTGCACCGCACTTGCATCCGGTGGCGTAGTAAGCAGCAAATACCGAAGCACGGAAAGGGGCCCGATGGGCGTATCTGATAGCGCTGCGATCACCGGCCCCACTGCCGTGCCTGCAACGATCAGTGCGACCAAAACGCGCCGCTCAGATTGAGAGGTGCGCACACCTGCAGCCCGCGGGGATCGTCCGAGGAGAAGCGGACCAGCCACGAGCCCGACGAGGCCCGCTGCGAGGCGGAGCACGTCCAGCAGGGTCCCCGAATAGGCAACCAGAAGCAACAACGCCATCAACGTCAGCAAACGCACTCGCCTACGCCACAGTGCCGAGAGCCTGCTCGTCATCGCCAATCCGACCCCCACAGCGGCGGGGCTGGCGCCGACGGTAACAACCGTCGTCAGCTGTTCGGTCCATTCGTCCCCCGCGCGCGAGGCGAGGTAGACGATTGCGGAACCTGCGAGTGTGCCAGTGATGTGGGTGAGCAGCAGAAGCGAGAAAGTTTTTGCCACCCCGAATCGGTGTTCAGCGGGAGCAACAAATGCGAACAGCAGAAGGGTGCTGAAAATGTATGACGTCAGGTCGTCGCACCACAGCAGTGAGCTCGCGGGAGTCCACCAAAGCCCAGCGCCTAAGCTGCCCGGTCCCACTCCCACAGATGACAGCAGCGATGCGGGTGGACCGTTGAGAAGGCTGCCGGAGATAATTCCCACGACCCACAGCAACACCACAAATGCAAGGGTGAACGGGGCGCGCCGCAGGAGGGCCTTGGCTTGATTCGCTGCTTCTGTCAGGCGCGGTATCCACTTTTGATAGCGAATGTATTCGTCGGATTTTGCAGCGTTGCTCACCACGCGAGTTTACTCGAAACTCGGCGTGCTCCCTCGCGCCTTGGGAGGTGCCGGGTGGGGTTGGCTAGGGTGATGGCATGGCAACTGTACTGGTGGTCGAGGATGACGAGACAATCGGACAGACCCTGATTTCGAGCTTGCGGATCCACGGCCATACTGCGCAATGGTGCACAACAGGTTCTGCTGCAATCGATTCCGCCAAAAATCAGCCATTCGATCTGGCGTTGCTTGATCTGGGCTTGCCGGACATGGACGGTATCGACGTATGTCGGCGCTTGCGGGCGGCACTGCCGGTGTGCGTCTTGGTAGTACTGACCGCGAGGGCCGACGAGATCGACGTGCTGGTCGGGTTGGAGGCCGGCGCGGACGACTATCTGACGAAGCCGTTTCGGCTCGCAGAGCTGTTGGCCCGAGTACAGGCGCACCTGCGCCGTGGGCCCGCTACACCCTCGGCCAGCACCAGCGCAACAAGCCCATTCGGATTGGATGAGTTGCAGATCGATACTGCGGCTCGAAGGGCCTACCTCGGCGATTCCGAGATGGTTTTGCGAGCAAAAGAATTCGACCTGCTCTCGAGGCTGGCAGCCGATCCGGGTGTAGCAATCACCCGCTCGACGTTGATGGCAGAGGTCTGGGATCAGAACTGGTACGGCTCGACCAAAACATTGGACGTCCATATCGCTGCCCTGCGACGCAAACTTGCGGCCGCAGCCGCAGCGAGCGGATGCCGAGCTCCGGAAATCGTGACTCTGCGCGGGCACGGTTTTCGCTTGGAACCTTCCGTGGCGGTTGACGACTCGATGTAAGCACCAGTCCCGAGCGGCCGCCTTGTATCTCACTGCTACCAGCCCACTCCTGGGGCGTGTTCTGGACATCGTCACAACTCCCGAAGTATTCCGACGGCCGGCCGACTCGCAGCTCGAGTGGCACCTACAGCGACGACGGCAAGTGCGACAATGGTTACCGCTACAACGATTCCGAGGTAGCCCCAGGGAACGGCGATCGTCGAGGGGGGCGGGTCAAACACCCCAGTGAGCACGGTGACGAGCATGACGGAAAGACCAGTGCCCGCCAAAGCTCCCGCTGCCAGCCCAACGATGGCAAGCACCACGGCATCGCTGCTGATCATTGCTCTGAGGTGTCTGCGACTGGCTCCGAGGGCCGTAGCGATAGCAAACGTACGCCGCCGCTCGGTCAGGCCGAGACCGAGGACAAGCCCGCCAGCAGCGGCAGCAAGCAGGAGCGCAAAACTGAGTTCGACACGGGTCAGTCCGGTCAGGTCCACAGCGGTGAGACTCGATCCGATGGTGTTCCTGGTGCTGGTGATGTCGGTGACGGTGGTGTTCGGACCGAGCTGGCTCTGCAGTTGCTGCGCAACCGCCGATTCGTTCTGCCCGCCGGTATCAACTAGAAAAGTGCCCGGGGCATCGCTCCCGGTCTGGGCGGTGATGTAGGAGGAGTTTGCGACGAAGAAACTGTCCTTCGGGGCGGTGGGGAATTCACTGACCACTCCCACGTAGTGAAACGGCACAGCGGTCAGTTGGTTAGTCCTTCCGTCAACCAGCCTCAGGTTGATCTGATCACCCACCTGCAGTTGATAGTCTTTGACGGTCTCAGCCGAAACAAGGATGGAATCCGGTTGCGTAGCAAGAGTTTTCATCAAATCGGAAGCGGTGCCACCGGAAAAATACGTGTCCTGAAGAGCGGTTGCCGCAGTGATCGTACCCGGACGAATACCGTAGAGATCTTGCAGGTCGGTGCCGATGTAAGCGAAGCGATGCTGCACCGGTTCTACGGCCCGGACACCGGAAGCAGCCCCGATTGCGCCCAGCTGGGCGGCAGCCAATTGTGTCCCAGGGGCCAATGTGACGGTCACATCGGCGCCGTTAGTCAGCTGCGCGTCTGCCTCTGCTTGTTGGGCATACGTTGCGTTAAAAGTGGCAGTGGATGCGGCGAATGCAATGGCGAGGGCAAGCAGCACAATCGCCCTCACCAACGGGCGGCGTTGCCGAGACATCCCGGCCGCGACCGGGCTGGACAACCCACGGGTCAAAGGGCGAAGGAGCAGCTGCAGCAGCGGCCGGCCACGTCCGAGCAGAAGATCCGCCAATCGCCAGATGAGCAAACCAGCGCCGACCCACAAGAGCGCGGGTCCAGCAAGCGCCCAATAAGACACCGCAATGGTGGGGACGCCTTCGGGGCGAGGACCAGTTGGTAGTTGGTGCCGCTGGTGGCGGTAAAGACCAAGCCCGCCATAATCAGTAGGATCGCGTCCAAACCGTACCGCGCCCACGTTGGGTAGACCTGTGCTGCAATGGTCGCTCGGCCCGAAGATACGGTGGCCCTGCGTAAGTCGCGCCTGGCAGGGACCAGTATCGTAGCGGCAGCAATGGCCATTCCAGCAGCGGCAGAAGCACCCGCCCAGATCACTGCAGCACTCGACGTTGTACCGAAACTGGCCGTACCAAAAGCGATTTGGCCAACGAGCGCAGCCCCCGTCAACCCGAGGGCCGAGCCGAGAAGCCCAGTCGCAAGTGCCTCGGCACCGGCAAGCCGGGTAAGCTGCGCGGCGGATGCACCACGCGTGCGGAGTAGCGCCTGCTCACTGCGGCGGCGCGTGGCGGCGGATGAAGCAATGGTTGCCGTGAGCAAAGCGGCCAACACTGCACCCGGCAAACCGAGGAATCCAAACAGCGCCAGCGCATAGGCTGCATCGGCGCGGGCCGCGTCCAGCGCAGCGCCAAGATTGTTCCCGACGGTGGCGCCGCCCGTGGTAGTGGCCTCGAAATTATGCGCCGCAGCAGTCACGTCGGTGTAGGCGGCGGCCGGGTCGGCGGGGAGCTGATGGGCGAGTTGGACGTGGATCTGAGTGGTGACAAGGTCCGGGCGGGCTGTGGCAAGCGAATCGAATATTTTGTGCCACACCGAGGTGGGCACCAACAGCACGTTGTCCGGAGGGGCTGTTCGCTGGGCACCAGCAGGGGCGCCAATTTTCCTGAACAAGCTGTCCGCCTGGGGCAGGTCTACGATCCCGTCAACGGTCACGGTAACCGGCGCTAGGCCAGTGCGGCCGAGGGTGATGCTATCGCCTGGGGCGGCATGCAGGTTTGCGGCAGTCTGCTGCGCCAGTAAAACGCCTGTTTCGGCGCCCGCAAGGGTGCGAATCTCGGTGGGGAATAGTGCGCGATATTCGGTAGGAATCCCTAGAACTACTGCGGCACCTGTGGTTTGGGTGCTGGTACCGGTAGTGCTCGACAAGCCGCTACTGGCGCCGAACCCCACGGTTGCACTCCCTGTGATGCCGGCGGTGCCGCGCACTGCATCGGCGATCATGGTGGGGTCAGTGCCTGGCTGAATCTGAACCTGCCAATCAATGCCGACCCCACGAACAGCTCTGTCGGTCATAGTGGCCTGAGAGTGAGCAAGGAAGGCACCCAAAGACGCAAGCAACGCCACTGCAACCGAGATCCCAGCCGCCGCTGAGAGAAGCCGACCTGGGCGGCGGCGAAGCAGTCCCTGCATCCAGAGAATGATCACAACAGACCTCCAGGAGTTGGGATGGTTGTAGCTGGCGCGAGCATGCGGCCATCCCGCATTCTCCATATTTCGGGCAGTCGAGCAGCGACGACCGGATCATGCGTGGAGACCACTAGGCCGGCACCAAGCTCGTCGGCAGCCTGCAGGAGTAGGTCCATGACCAACGAAGCGGCGTGATGATCGAGTTGTCCCGTGGGTTCGTCTGCCAGAATCAGCGATGGATTGGCCGCGATAACCCGCGCGACTGCCACCCGTTGCGACTGTCCGCCGGACAATTCCTGGGGAAGCTTGGCAGCGAGATCAGCGATCCTGAGGCGCTGCAGGGCGGCGAGGGCTAACTCGCGTGCGTCCAAGTCGGAAGTACCAGCCAGCAGGAGTGGAAACGCAACATTCTCCATGGCGTCTAGGGCCGGAAGCAGGCTAGGACCCTGAAAAACGATGCCGATTCGGCCGGGGCGAGCGAGTGGACGTCCGCCCAGGCCAGGCCACTCCATCACCCCGGCGGTTGCAATCTCCAGCCCGGCCATCAAATGCAGCAGAGTGGATTTACCAGACCCCGAGGGTCCGGTAATCGCTACTCGCGTGGAAGTGGTGACCAGACAGCTGATGTCTGTGACGGCTTCAACCGCGGTTACCCCGGTGCCGTAGGTGTGCGCCACCTTGGAGCAGCACACCAAGACATCTGGCTCATTCTGCGGGCTCGCTTCAGGTTCCGTGGACGGAAGTGCAGCGTTCACCGGACAACCTCGCCGTCACTGAGGGTGATGACCCGATCCGCAGCAGCTGCAACAGCGGGGCTATGGCTAGCCACGAGGATGGCCACGCCTGTACCGGAGAGATCGGTTAACAATTCGAGCACTTGGGATTCTGTGTGGGCATCAAGCTCGCCAGTGGGTTCGTCGGCCAACAGGACCACCGGGTTGTTGGCGAGCGCAACGGCCAGTCCAGCTCGGGCGAGTTCCCCACCTGAAAGCTCGCCAGGGTAGGCGGCAGCCCGGCTGCGAAGACTCAACCCGGCCAACAGTTCAGCGATGTCGCGCCTCACCGCGTGGTCGGAAAGACGTTGTGCGATCTCGATGTTCCCGGTGACTGTCAGATGGGGAAGCAGGTTGCCAGCTTGGAGCAGCACTCCGATCATGCGACCCCGCAGCCTGGCTCGCGCCTGTTCACTCTGGTGGCTCAGCCGTTGACCATGGACGAAGACAGCGCCACCGTCAGGCTCGTCCAATCCGGCGAGTAACGACAATAAAGTTGACTTGCCCGAGCCTGACGGCCCGACGACGGCCACCATTTCGCCAGCGGCCACACCGAGTGACACACCTCGCAGCGCAAGAGTTTCTTCATTTCCGGCGCGAAAAAACCGGTAGAGGGACTCGGCCTCCAGCGCATCTCGCGAGATTCTTCCACTCGCATCGGAAGGGTTGACGGCGACGCTGCCGTGCAAGGCTTGGGCGTTCATCGTGAGAATCGGAAAGAGTCTGTGACTGTGCGCCACGGATCGACGTTGTCAGACCCCAGCGGCGCAGACAGCGTGAGTGCCACTGTTTTTCCACTGCTAAAGAACTCGTACCGTTGGATGTCCTGAGCGACGACCTTCCCGGTCACCGCGTTCGCGGCGGAGTCTGCTTGATAGGTAATCAGGACAGCCGGACCGGCTTTGCGCTGTTCGAGGGTCACTTTCCCTGGTGTGAAACCTGTTGCTGCTGAACTGATCGAGGTCAGTTCAGACTCGCCGGATTGAACTGTCGGGGCTGCAGCCGCAGCCGTTGTATCAATCCGAATGCTGTTGTACTTGTCGCTGAACAGCGTTGACGCACCACCGTTTTGGGTTGGGGTGTCGGTTCTCGCCCATCCCTCCGGCACCTTCACGGTGTAGCCGCCCTGAGCAGGGGTGTACTCAACGAATGCCTGAGTATCGGGGATGTCTCCGACGGGGTTGGACTCTGTCGCCGGTGCGGCGCCAGGGGTTACACCTGCGCTGCCAGGTATTCCGGGAGCCAGGGACGACGCCGGCGACTGCGGGGGCTTGCTTGACGCAGAGGCGGTCGCTGGAGCGGCAGCACCGCTGGAGCAGGCCGTCAGGACACCGACCCCGATTAGCAGTGCCATGCCGGTGCGGAAGATCCGATTTCTGACTGTCATAGTTGGCTCCCTGCCGTTGTCATTTTCGTGAGCTCGAGCGCAATTGATCTGTTTCACCGACGGTAGAAGGTGTTCGGACAACTGCGATGTCGGGAATGGTTAACGCACGGCAAAACACCAGCCGGCGCGTGCGAGATAGCTGGTTCAACTTTTGTTTCGTGCACACTGGTTCGAGCACATTACTGCGACCGGCAGCAGTAATTCAGTGGCAGTGAGGGGTGTGAAGTGCGAAAACGAATTGTGCGGCTCACGGTGACACTCGCTGCTGTCACCATTGCGATTTTTGGCGTGCCACTTGCGGTGGGGCTTGCACAGTATTTGGTGACTAACCAGTACAACGATTTGGAGCGGGTAGCCGACTCGGTCGCTCTGGCGGTGTCGGGCGATCTCACCGCCGTACCCGCAGCGACTGGCTCGCCGCTGGTCGCGGTGTACGACAGCGCCGGGGTAAAAGTTAGCGGTAGTGGACCGAATGGTGGGGCGTTGGTCACTGCTGCGTTGAGCGGGGTAAGCAGCCGTGGCAGAGTGGACTCGCGCCTCGGCGTCGCCGTTCCCGTGTCCGACGGCGACGCAATAGTTGGATCCGTATTGGTGACTGAGGAAGGTTCTGCGGTCTACCTGCAGATTGCCCTTCTCTGGTCGTTGATGTGTGCGCTCGCAGCTGCTTCGCTAGCGGTTGCGTGGCTGCTCGCGCGACGCCAGACTCGCAAGTTGGTGGGTCCCTTGCAGTCGTTAACAACGGTTGCCGAGCGACTGGGCTCTGGCGACTTCACGGTGCGCACCATGCCGGTCGGCATAGCCGAAATCGACTCCGTCGGTGAGTCAGTGAACCGTACCGCCGTTCGTCTCGGAGATTTGGTGACCCGCGAACGAGCCTTTTCCGCCGACGCCTCGCACCAGCTGCGCACCCCGCTTACCGGACTACGCCTGCAACTAGAGACTGCGCTGGATCTGCCGGAAGTAAGTTGGCGGACAGCAATTACGGAAGCACTGGTCACCACCGATCGGCTCCAAGCCACCATCGATGAACTTCTCTCCCTAGCCCGGGACGTCTCCGCTCCAACTGACCCGCTGGACGTGGCACTGGCCATACACCAAGTCGGACTCCGGTGGGAGCCGATACTGCTAGCCCGCGGACGTCAGCTACGCATTGTCAACGCCTGCCACCTGCACACGCGCATAGCCCCTGCGGCACTGACCCAAATCCTCGATGTCCTGATAGACAACGCCGAACGACACGGCGCCGGGACTATCACCGTCACCCTCCGCGGCTTTGGCGACTTGATTGCCGTGGACGTCGCCGACGAGGGGCCGCCGCTACTGGCGGACCCGGCTGCCTTGTTCGAACGCCGAAGCCAGCAGGCCGCCGGTCATGGAATTGGACTAGCTCTGGCCCGTCGACTCGCAGAGTCGCAGGGTGGTCGCCTGCGACTGACAGCGTCTGCGCCGCCCACGTTCACGCTCTTGCTTCTGGGAGCAGAGTCCGACAGCTGAAGTGCAAACGCCAGAATGCCTCCTAGCCAAGTACTTTCAGCAACTCCTGCAATGCCGTAGTTTCAGTCACCGGATTGGGGGTAGTCGAGCGGAATTCGCGCAGCACGGTGTCAATCCGCTTGTCCACGACGGTCCACTCGGCCTGATCCTTCGCTTTGAGCAAGGACGCCGCAGCGTCCCACTCGAACTCCAGATCAGCGATCCGGGTGGTGGCCCCGGCTTGATCGCCGGCGGTGAGCATGGTTAATGAATCTTGGGTGATATCGCGGAACACCGAAAGGTCGCCCAACACTGACACTGGAACCCCAGAGCTGGCCGATTGTGCTGCTTCCATTGCTCTTTCGTTATTCAGGGTGTTGGTCCGCAGGTAGTACCCCGACGTGCCAGCAATGACGAATAGGCTCACCACCAGCAACGTCTGCCAGCGACCGCCGCGCTCGACAGTTTCGGTTTCAGGAGCTGCCTGATCGATAGCGGAGACGTCAATCTTTTTGACCGCTAAGTAGGCGACGGTGGCTCCGATGGCGGTGAAAAAAATGACGCTCGTCAGGGGCGCTCCGAGGCCCAGGCCGCCGTGCTTGGCCGGTTGGGACAGGTAGTCGCCGATGGCCGCACCCAGCGGTCTGGTGAGAACGTAGATGATCCAGAACGACAGGATCGAGTGCAATCCAAAACGCCAGGCCACGGCAACAAGAGTGATGATGGACGCCACGATCACACCTGTCAGGGAGTAGCCCAAACCAAGTTTTTCGGCCAGCAGGTCCCCGGTGGCGGTACCCAGCGCAAAGGTGAAAAGGATTGTGAGCCAATAGAATGCCTCGCGGCGGGTGGTGAAGATGGAGTGCATCGACAGCGTTCTTTCAGCCCTGTACCAGGCAAAAAATGTCGCCCCGAGCAGTGTCGCAAATATCAGTGTGCTCGTTTCGAGGGGTAGCCCCGCCTTGTCTGTCAGGTTGTCGGTGACGAGGGTTCCGAAGACACTGACCAGAGCCACCGCCAACCAGTACAGGGCTGGCACATAGCGACGCGACTTGAATTGCAACACCAGCACGACCGCCAGCAGCAGGCCCATCACCACCGAGGTAGCCGACAGCCCAAGGTTTAAGTTCACATTCAGGTAGTCCGCGGCGGTCTCACCGACGGTGGTGCAGAGGATCTTGATGATCCAGAAGTACACGGTAATTTCCGGCACTTTGTTTAAACGCTGCAGGGTCGCAGGTTCGGTAGAAAGACGAGTCACTGTGTTTGTTCCTTTTCATCGAGATGACGGCGACCCGCCAAGGCACACCGCTGGTGCAGATGCCCCATGCCGCACGGAGGGTGAGGTTATCCAGGGCAAGCTGAGATTTTGCTGAGTACGCGCTGCCAGGTTCGCGGTGCAGGGCTGCGAAAAACTCCCGCAGCGAGGCAGGAGCATGATGGGAATAACGCTCGTGCCTCCGGGTCCAACGGACTTGGGGCTTGTCGCGCGGCCCTTATCTGCCGCCCTTTTCGAACCTGGAGTGAAGCTATGGAATCTGACAAGGTATTTGTCGTCATCGGCGGCGGCGAAGCTGGTGGCAAGGCCGTTCAAACCCTGCGCGAAGAGGGATTCGGCGGGAAAATAGTGCTGGTCGCTGCTGAGGACCGCCTCCCCTACGAGCGGCCGCCGCTGTCAAAGTCCTATCTTCAGGGTGAGCCGTACAAGTCCGAAGGGTCGCTCCAGGACGAGCAGTGGTACCAAGACCACGACATTGACCTTCGGCTGGGTTGCCGCGCGGTGTCCGTGAACAGGGCAGACCACGAGGTGCAGCTTGATGACGGGACGAGGCTGGCCTACGACAAACTTCTTATTGCCACCGGTGCGCAGCCTCGCACCCTTGACGTTCCTGGCGCAGACCTTGCTGGCGTGCACTATCTGCGCACGATGAAAGATGCTGATGCACTTGGTAATTCGCTGGAATCAAAGCCGCGAGTCGTCATCGTCGGTGCTGGCTGGATCGGCCTCGAAGTAGCCGCCGTCGCCCGCCAGCGGGGCTGCGACGTCACCGTCATCGAACCGAATGACATCCCGCTGCAGGCATCCATGGGGTCTCGGATCGGCAAGTTTTTTGCGCAGGTGCACCGCGAGCACGGGGTCAGCTTCAGCTTCGGCCAGGGCGTCACGGCCTTCACAGGAACCAGCACGGTGGCTGCGGTCGTGACCGAGGACGGTACTGAAACTCCTGCACACGTAGTGGTTGTCGGGGTCGGAGTGCGCCCAGACGTCGCCCTGGTCGATGCTGATCTGCTCGCAGACGACGGCGGCGTGCTGGTCGATGAGCAGATGCGGACCGCGGACCCGGACGTTTTTGCCGCTGGTGACATCGCCAGCGTCGACAATGCGCTGTACGGCCACCGAATCCGAGTCGAACACTGGGCCAACGCGTTGATGGGCGGCAAGATTGCTGCCCAGTCGATGCTGGGACGCGATTCCGAGTTCGACCCTGCACCGTTCTTCTTCACCGACCAGTACGACCTCGGGATGGAATACGCCGGATGGGTCGACGCTCAGGCCGCGGGCGACCCCGTCATCCGCGGCGATATGGACGCGTCCAGCTTCCACGCATTCTGGCTCACCGACGGCGTCGTGGTGGCAGGCATGCATGTGAACAGCTGGGACGAGGGCATCGCGCCGGTGCAGAAGCTGATCCGCGGCAAGGTCCGGGTCGACCCCACTCGACTTGCGGACACGTCGGTGCCGCTTTCCGACCTGATCCCGAAAGACTGACAGCTGCAACGGGTCCCTGACGGCGCAAATCCCTTAGTGCGACGGGACTCTGCGTGATGCCCCAGCGTCATGCGGTCGCTGGGGCAAAATCAGCGTCCGAGCAAGATGCACCAGCATGGCGCCGAACGTCAGCGTCCACACGCCGAGGGCGATCCAACTCTCGCCAGCCCCGATCGCCTTCACGATGGGAAGGTGGTCGGCCTGGCCGAGAAAATATCCGCCCACGCCGTACATACCGAGCGGGAACACCACGCTCCACAGGGCCGCCTCGTACCTGAGCGGAATGCGGTGGACCAGGTGCCGCCAGATCCCGGCTGCGAGAAGCGGTGGGATCAGCCATGTTCCGAACGCCCAGAAGAGGACAGAGACACCGGCCACGAGGCCACGGGTGGCGGACACGATCGGGGCATCGGCCATCTGCACGATGCGCGCTCCGGCGACCACGGTGATCGCGGTGGCGCCCATCGACACCCAATAGGGCGGGGTCAGGTCGGCCGGACGCAGGTCGTACAGCAGCATCCGCGCGGCCACAAAGATCGCTGCTGCCGCGTACAGGAAGGTGCCGACCGACCAGGAGAATACTGCTAACAAGGCGATCTCGCTCCGCCCTAGGGCAACGGACGGTTCCAGGGTCGCGGCCAACACTGCAATTGATTGGCTGGCTACCACCCAGATAAACCACGTGCCGTTGGCATGCTGCAGCATGGGTCGGCGCGGGTTGGACAGCAAGGCGGTCCACGGCACGACGTAGCCGAGAATGAGCCACGAAACGGCGCCCACTCCCAGCAGCATCAGGGCGGATCTGTGGTGTTGATCGATCGCCAGCCGCGCGCCCAGCACATCGGTCGCTGCCACGAAAGTGAAGAACCCGAACGCTCGGGTCGGGTCTGCGACGTCGGCGCGCACTGCGGCCGCAAAAGCAGCGAGTCGCCAACCGTACGCTGCCACCAGTACGACATATTCGATACCGGTCAGCCAGAGTAGCGCGACCGAGAGCGGTTGCACGCCATGGTCGACCATCGCGATAGACACGATTCCGGTTGCCATCACCAGCGCAAAGTATCCCGGGCTGAGGGTTTCTACAGCCGCCCGAACTCTGCCACCAGGTGCGGTCTCCGCGGGGGTGGGATTTCTCGCGCTCAGCACGATGCGGCCTCGAAAACGTGCAACCGGCCACACTGTGGCTGGAGCGCAGATTCGCCTGCCGGGGGGCGTCTACCGCCCATCGAGACCGCTGGTGCGCGTGCGGTCCAACGTGATCTTCGGCGTCTCGCCCACAATCGCATTGTGGCTGCGGTGCCAGAAGAGGTACTTCGCACTCAGGTTGAGCATCGTGGCAAAACGATTGCGGTTGCCCAGGAGCGAGAAAACGTGCACGACGATCCAGATGATCCAGGCGGGGAAACCCGTCAGGTTGGGGAGTCCCTTCACCTGGGCCACCGCCGCATTACGTCCGATCGTCGCGAGCGTGCCCTTGTCGCGGTAGCGGAACGGCGTGGTTTCTGTTCCGGACAGCGCCGCCTTTACTTGGTTCGCGACATAGGCCCCGCCCTGTTGAGCGGGCTGCGCGAGTTGCGGCAACGCCCTGTCGCCTGGTTCGACCGCAATATCACCCACTGCAAACACGCCGTCGAGTCCATTGACCCGCAAATGGTCGTCGATGACGATGCGCCCACCCCGACCCTGCGGAAGATTCCACTGTGCCACCTGTTCATGCACCGTGACTCCACTGGCCCAGATGACGATGTCGGCGGGCAACTCCACCTCACCTGCTCCTTTCGCATCCCCGAGGATCACGCTGCGCGGGCGCACTTCCTTCACCGAGGTGGACATCCGCAGGTCCACGCCACGTTTTTCGAGCGAGGCATACGCGTAGTCCCGCAGCTTCGGATCGAACGGCTTGATCAGTACAGGTTCTCGCTCGATCAAGGTGATATGCACCCGTCCGGGGGAGATCTCGGGGTAGTTGACGGGCAAGTCGTTGTTACGCATCTCGGCCAACGTCCCCGCTGTCTCCACCCCGGTGGCGCCGCCGCCGACCACCACCACCCGCAGGTCGCGGTCCCGTCCATTGACCACTGCCTCTTCAAGTTCGGCAAACACCTTGTCGCGCAGGGCAAGCGCTTGCGACCGGAGGTAGAGCGGCATCGAGATCTCTGCGGCCCCGGGGATACCGAAAAAATTCGCCGTGACACCGGCCGCAATGATCAGGAAGTCGTAGCCAACTACTTGGCCACCGTCGAGGGCAATCGTCTTAGCCTCGTGATCCATGCTGACGACGGTGCCCTTCAGGAACTCAACGTTGTCTTGGTGGGCGCGGATTGACCGCAGAAACCACGTGATGTCTCCCGGGTTCAAAGTCGCGGTGGCCACCTGATAGAGGAGAGGCTGAAACGTGTTGTAGGTATGGCGATCGATCAGCGTGATGTCGACGTCTGCGCCGCGTAATCCGTGCACCGCAGCCAGCCCGCCGAAACCGCCGCCGACGACAACAACGTGTGGGCGGGCACGCTTCTCGGGAGTGACATCAGGATTGCTCTTATCGGCTCCGTCAGCTGAGACTCTCATGTCACTTCATCACCTTTCGAAATGTCGTGCATCCGCGACAACCGTTGCTAACAGAAAGTGTTCACACGACGATGCGTAGTGGCTCTTCGAGTACGTGCGTCAAGTCGCGCAGGAACGCCGCAGCCGTGGCGCCGTCCAGAACGCGGTGGTCCACCGTCAGCGTGATCTTCATGGTGGGCACGTTGATGAGTTGCCCGTCACGGAGGGTTGGTTGCGGGCTAGCCGCGCCCACTGCCAAGATCGCCGCCTCCGGCGGATTGATCACGGCGGTGAACTCGTCGATACCAAACATTCCGAGATTACTGATCGTGAATGTACCGCCGCTAAATTCGTCCGGCTTCAGCTTTCCTGCTCGCGCGCGAGCCGCCAACGCCCTTGTCTCGGTGGATATCTCGCTCAGCGTCTTTCGGTCTGCATCAGTGACGACGGGAACCATTAAGCCGTCTTCGATTGCCACCGCGAAGCCAACATTGATCCGCCCGTGCCGCACAATGCTGTCCCCTGCCCAGGATGAGTTGACGTGGGGGTGCGCGCGAATGGTGAGCGCTGCCGCACGCATCAGCAGGTCGTTCACGCTGATTTTCGCCCCTCCGGTTGTGGCTTCGCCGGTTGTGGCCCCGCCAGCCGCCGCCAACGTCGCGTTGACCTGCGACCGAAACGCGAGCAGTTTCTCCGCGTCCACCACCATAGTGAGCGAGAAGTGCGGCACCGCTTGGCTTTCGGTGAGCCGCGCGGCCGTGATGCGACGGATGTTGTTCAGCGGAATCCGCTCATCCCCCTCCGTGGTGTGGGGAGTCGGCGCCGGAGCGGCTCCGCCAACTGAGCTCGTCGGGTGCGCCCGGGTTTGCCCAGGAAATTCAGGGTGCGCAGCGGATTCAGGGTGCGCAGCGGCATGGGCATCTCGAGCGGCTGCGATGGCATCGGTGATATCCGCGCGCACCACCCTGCCCTCTGGTCCTGTTCCGGTCACGGTCGCCAGGTCGATTCCGTTGTCTCGAGCGACCTTTCGCGCTAGCGGAGAGGCCCGGAACCTTCCATCCTGAGCGGTCGGCACCGGGGCGGCTGGAGGTTTCAGCGCCGACGTTTGTGCTTGCGCGGGCAGGGGTTGAGCTAGTTGCACGCTCGGGGGCGAGCTGAGATCAGGCGCCGAAGAGTCGTCTCGCGCCGCAGGCTCGTCGGCGCCACTCCCATCACCCACCAGGGCTACCGCCGTCCCGATCGACACCGTGGAGCCCGCCTCTACGAGCAGCCGCTCCAGGACGCCCTCCTCAAACGACTCCAAGTCCATCGTGGCCTTGTCGGTTTCAATCTCGGCGAGTACATCCCCCTTGTGAACTTGGTCCCCCACCTTTTTCAGCCACCGGCTGAGTACGCCCTCTTCCATCGTGTCGGACAAGCGCGGCATCACTATCTCGGCCATGGCATTCTCCTATCGGGCAAACCGGGTGGCATCGAGGATTTCTCGGATCACCTTGCTCAGCGCCGCTGCATCGGGAAGAGCCGCACGTTCGAGTGGTTTGGAGTACGGCAACGGCACCTCAGCGGCCGCGACCCGGCGAACAGCCGCGTCCAAGTAGTCAAAAGCGCCCTCGCCGATGGTTGCCGCGATCTCGGCGCCGATCCCGTAGGAAAGCCAGTCCTCTTCGAACACGACCGCGCGGCTTGTCTTCCGCACGGACTCGCAGATGGTGTCCCGATCGAGCGGGCGCAGGCTCCGAAGGTCCACAACCTCCACCGAGACGCCTTCCTCCTCAAGCTTGTGGGCAACCTCGAGGGCAATGACGGTGCCGTGGGAGTAAGAGACGACGGTGAGGTCGGTTCCCGGCTTCACCACCGCTGCCTTGCCGATCTCGGCTGCTTCGTCCCCCGCGGGAACCGGGCCTTTCGTGTTGTAGAGGCCGAGGTTTTCGAGAAAGATCACCGGATCGTCGTCCCGGATGGCCGCGAGTAAGAGGGCCTTGGCATCCGCCGGCGTCGACGGCGCCACCACCTTCAGTCCGGGGATATGCGCGTACCAGACCTCGAGGTTCTGCGAATGGGTCGCAGCGAGCTGCTGGCCCCCGCCGCCAGGGGTGCGGATCACCATGGGCACCGAGGCCTGCCCACCGAACATGGAGTGGATCTTTGCTGCGTGGTTGACGATTTGATCGACTGCTTTGAGGCTGAAGTTGATCGTCATAATTTCCACCACTGGGCGCATGCCCAGCATGGCGGCGCCGATGGCTGCGCCGGTGAAACCCTCCTCAGCGATCGGGGTGTCTACCACTCGCTTGGGGCCGAACTCGGCAAGAAGTCCCGCGGTGATCTTGTACGAGCCTTCGAAGACGCCGATCTCTTCGCCCATGAGGAATACGTCGGGGTCGCGAATCATTTCCGCGCGGAGGGTCTCGTTCAGCGCCTGCCGATAGGTGATGATGGGAGCGTTCTGTTCCGCAGCGGGCGCGACCGTCTCTGGAGCGTGATCGTTTGTCATGACATTTGCCCCGGTCCGGTTTGTGCTGCGAGTAACGGGTCTCCGGGGAACGCCAGAGGTGCGTTGGCCACCGGCGTCGCATAGGCGTTGTCGAACAGGGCTTTTGGCTCCGGATCCGGGCTTTCCTGCGCGAACTTCACCGCCGCGTTTACCCGCTCATCGGCTTCAACATCGATCTCACTTGCCTGCTCCGCGTCGAGAGCGCCGTCTGCGATGAGCTTCGCCCGGAACGCCGGAACCGGATCCAATCGCTGCGCCTGCTGCGTGTCCGCCTCGCTACGGTAGCGGGCGGGGTCCACGACCGAATGGCCCCGCAACCGATAGCTCATCGCTTCGATAAGGCCGGGTTCGCGGGTGGTGCGGGCGCGCGTCAATGCTGCTCGGGCCGCGTCGCGCACCGCCACCACATCGTCGCCATCGACGCGGACGCCGTCGATCCGGTAGGACGCCCCCCGTTTGTACAGGTCCGGTTCGGCGGCGGCGTGCTCCACCGAAGTGCCCATTCCGAGTCGGTTGTTGATGATGACGTAGACGATCGGGAGCTTCCACAGACCGGCCAAGTTCAGGGACTCGTGGAATGCACCGATGTTGGTGGTCCCGTCGCCGAGCAAACACATGACGGCCTCGGCATCCGGCCCGGCTTCCGCGCGCAATTTCAGTGCCAGCGCGGCGCCGGTGGCGGGTGGGATCTGACCGCCGACGATGCCGTAACCACCGAGGGTCCGGCGAACGGCATCGAACATATGCATTGACCCCCCGCGCCCGCGGGAGACCCCGGTGGACTTGCCGAACAGCTCTGCCATTACCCGCCCCGGTTCCATTCCCCTGGCGAGGGAGTAGCCGTGGTCGCGGTAGGTCATGAACAGGTAATCCTTCTCGCCCAACGCATCCATCAATCCGACGACTGTCGCTTCCTCACCGAGATTGAGATGGCAGTAGCCCCCAATTTTTGCTCTGGCATACATTTCGCTGGCCCGCAGTTCGAAGGCCCGGATAAACGACATTTGCCGATAGAAATCGATCAAAACTTCCGGCGACTCATCGCTCGGCGCTTCCGGCAGGCTGTCTGTGGCACTCGGGCTTGCTGAGGCGGTGTTGGTCATCGCGCACCTCCCTGTGGGTATCGGTGGATTTGACCCTACGCCCCGCCAATTCACGCAATCGATGACGGTGGTTTCCTTTACACTCAGTCAGCTGCCCGCTTCACTGTGGACATCCAAACTCCGCCATAAAGGCTACTGTGCAACAAATCTCGCTGAGAGCATTACCGAGCGCCCGGGGTGCTTTGCAGTGCCTCGCGCACGCGGGTGCGGAGCTCCGGCAGTACCTCGGCGGCGAACCACGGATTCTTGGTCTGCCACCGAAAGTTCAGCGGCGACGGGTGGACGAGAGGGAATTGACGGGGGCCGAATTCGGCGAAATTGCGCACGGTCTCCGTCAGCGAATCACGCCGAGACTCGGGCAGGTAATAGTTTTGCGCGTACCTGCCAATCAGCAACGTGAGCCTGATATTGGGCATCAGGGTGAGCAGCGGCGGGTGCCATCGTTGCGCAAAACCCCTGCGCGGCGGCAGGTCTCCGCTGCGCCCGGGGCCGGGGAAGTAGAAGTCCATCGGCAGTAGCGAGAACAGTGCCGGGTCGCGGAACTGCGCCGGCGTCACCCCCAGCCACTCCATCAGGTTCTTCCCGCTGGCGTCATCCCATGGCACACCGCTGGTTTGTGCCTTGATCCCGGGGGCCTGCCCGATCACCGCAATGCGGGCCGTTGCCGACGCCGTGTAGATGGGGTGCCACCCGCGCTCCCGCATGACGGCGTTGGGTTCATCATCGGCTATGGCGCTGCGGATCGCGTCGAAGGATGCGAGGGCCTCGGCTCTGTGGACTCTGCGCATATCGACTCGATCGCCACGAAATGGCACCCACTCAGATTCCAATAAAGCTCGGGCTGCGCCGTCATGGCACATTGCAGGGGTGCCGTCGGCGTAGAGAACACGCCACCACGGTGCGCCGTCCTCCAGCAGCGACACGGCCTTGCCCGCCTGTCTGGGACCAATTCCGACCGCTTGGCCGATCTCGCCGTACGTAGCGACGCATCCCGTCGGAATGGCCATCACGAAAGCGCGCACCTCGGCCACGATGTCTGGGCTCATGATCCTGCTTCAGCTGTTGCGGGATAGGTGATCTCACCGTTTCGCACCTGCGCGAACGGTGTCAGTTCCGCAGGCTTGGTCGAGGTCAGGGACATGATGTTAAATACCGCCGCCCCCGCCACGATCAGTGCGTCGGTGATCAGCCGCCGGTGGCAGCGCCACGGTACTGCCTCGCTGCACATGATCGCCGGCACCGATCCCTGCGCAAGTTCGAGCAACTCCACTAGCCCGGCGGCGAACTCCGGAGTCGTCATATAGTCCGCGTAGTGACTGAAAGCCCTGACGCGCCAACCGGTGTTCGGACTTACTACCCCGACCGGGGTGTGCCTGCGACCGCCCAAGTCCTTTATCCACCGGTACCCGATATCGGAGGGTAGGGCCTGCTCGATCGCGTCCTGGTTCCACTGCGGGTACTTACGCGATGACGGAAACGAACGCACATCCACCAGGGAAGTCACGTTGTTTGCGCGCAGCATTGCCACCACCTCATCGAACTCCCGGGTGGAGTGGCCAAGAGTGAAAACCGTTGGCGCCAAGTCCGTTGTCTGCTTTTTCGTCATAGGAGCGAGGTCAATCCACCTGGGTGAGCGCTTCGCCCTTGTGCATCGCCAAGTGGTCGGTCTTGTCGCTCTTGATCTCGTATTGCGGCTCGTCTTCGCTGCAGCGCCGAGTGCGACCCATAAACTCCACATCCTTGGTGTGGACCTTCGTGATCACACCCTGCGTTCGGCCGGATTCGTAATTCCACCGCACGGCGTCACCGACTGAGAACTTCTTCGTCATCAGGCTTCTCCTTCTTCTTTCTTGTTTCTTCCCCGTCTGGAACGTTCGGCAAACGTCCCGGGCTAGGAAGCGAGCGCGATGATGTTTTCGCTGGCAACAAAGGCGGCGATCGCGATCAACATTCCGGCGAACGCTCTGGTGAGCGATACGTCGGGCAGCTTGCTGGCGATAGCTTTTCCGGCCAGCGAGGCGACCATCGCAGCGACGGCGAACGGGATGATGACGTGCCATTCGACATGTACGTGACCCGCTCTGGCGATGAGTGATGCGGTGGAGTTGAGTGTGACGATCAGCAGTGAGGTGCCCGCGGCCGTGGCCATGGACAGGCCGAAGATCAATACCAACACGGGAACGATGACGAAACCGCCGCCGACTCCGAAGAACCCGGTCAAAAATCCGACGCCTAGACCGGCCAGCAAGACGCGCACGCCAGTGGTGAGATCCCAGCTAGTGACGAACGGTGCGGGGCCCGGGCCACCCGCGGGGGTGGGCACTTTTGTTGTGGCTAACGCGGT
The DNA here is from genome assembly GCF_003860405.1 of Nakamurella antarctica. NCBI lineage: Bacteria > Bacillati > Actinomycetota > Actinomycetes > Nakamurellales > Nakamurellaceae > Nakamurella > Nakamurella antarctica. The sequence continues at coordinate 2,758,215 of NZ_CP034170.1, forward strand.
CTTGGCAGCGGCGTCATTGCGCGCCCGGATCAACATGGCGACTGCAGCGAGCACCATGACGACGGCGAAACTGAGCAGCAGCCAGCGTTGGTCAACCTGTGCGTTGAGGGCAGTGCCAGCGACAGCCGCCCCAATACCGGCGATTCCGAACAGGACGCCGAGGCGCCACATCACGTGGTGGCTACGCGCGTATCCGCTCATGCCGGTGATGGACGCGGCGCCCACGATAACCAGGCTGCCAGTGGTCGCCTCCTGCGCGGTCTGACCCAACAGATAGATCAAGGCTGGGACGGTGAGAATCGCGCCGCCGCCGCCAAGCGCGCCCAGGAAGGCGCCGATCAGCAGACCTAGGCCGATGGCCGCCGCGACTATCAAGGTTGGACTCCGGCTTTGAAGATGCTGTTGCTGAAAAGGATGACTGCCTCCGTGCGCTCGCTGCCAAGGTCTGGGCTCTCCAGGGCAACGCTTGCCTGGCTTGCGGTGGCGGTGATTGCGCGGGAGACCCCGTACTCAGCTTGCCACTCCCCACAAGCGACAACCGCACCACCGACCGAGTTAGCGAAAAGCCGACAGCCCCGTGATCGCCTGCCCAACAACCAGAGTGTGCATCTCCACCGTGCCCTCATATGTGAGCAGCCCTCATATGTGAGCAGCCCTCATATGTGAGCACCGATTCGGGGTTGTTCATGTGCCGGATCACCGGGTACTCCAGGCTGACGCCACCCTACTCCGAGCGTTCGTATAAATGGCGGGCCCCAAACACCAAGCGGAAAATCCGGGCTCTTCCGACTTAGCAGGGGCGTAGGCGTTTGACCCTGGATGGCACTGGCCTGGTTTGGCGGGTGCAGGCCCACCGTACGCGGCGGCGTTGGTTGTCCTGGTTTCGGAAGCCGAATGCGATCCGGCCGATCATGGAGCCGTCGCTGTGGGGCGTAGCCGCGATGGGGTTCACGATTCGGTTCTCGCCTTCACTTTTTGCATTTGACAGATTCGTTTCGATCGCGGTGATCATCGGTTCCTGCCAGGTATCGACGGTGGTAGCCAGTCGGTGAATCTCGGGGGTCGAGCACCGGGCGGCGAAGGTGTAGAACTCGTCGAGGCGCCGCCAGATCTCATACCGAAGGCCGCCGTTATCTTTGCAGGCCAACACATCACGAAGAAGTTCTTTGGCGATCCAGGCGGCCGCAACATCGCCGTTGACATCCAGGTCCATGACTTTGTCGAACAGGTTCTGCCGCTGCTGGGCGGTCAACCTCTCAGCCTCGCGCAGCAACCGTCGGCGGCTGAGCCACTCCGGATCTGCCTTACGGCCGCGTCGCCCACGCAGTTCCTGAGTGGTCCTACGCCGAACTTCGTCGACCATCTCCTTCGCCAGCCGGACAAGATGAAACCGATCCACGACGATCTTCGCGTGCGGCAACGCCTCCCGGATCGCTTTCGCATACGAGGCAGACATATCGATCGCGACATGAGTGATACCGGCCTTAAACGCGGCGCCGCACCCATCGAGCCATCCCACCACCGCCTTAGCGTCCCGGCCGTTGACCTGAGCCAATAGGCCCTGATTCCCGCTGATACCGACGAATCCGGTATCGAAGGGGTCAACCCACCGGCGGAGCCCAGTGACCGGGTCGGTAACCCATTTCGGTTTACCCCGCCTGGTTTCGTCGATCCCGAGAACGAACACCGGATCAGGGTCAACACCTAAAACCGGGTCCAACAATTTCGAGAAGGACGGCAGAGACAAGATAGCAAGGAAAAGTTTCCAGAAGGCGCCCCCAGCACTGCCCGCTGCTGCCTGCGCCACGGACCGTGGACAGGATATCCGATGTTGTATCGTTGAAGTATGGCGAAACCTGGACCCACGACATCGGGCTACCACGAACGGCTGCCTGGCAACATCCTGAAACTGGCCCGAGCACAAAAAGGATTGTCGCAGCGGCAGCTTGCTAACGCAGCTGGAACCGCGCAGTCCTACATCGCCCGCATTGAATCTGGCACAGTGCAACCATCCATGCTGGCACTGTGCAAAATTCTCGCTGCGGCGGATCTGGAACTACGACCGCAACTCGCCTCGTATGACGATCACGATGATGTTCTCGACCGCCGACGTTCAGCACTGACCGACGACCAGCGTAGCGAAGCCGACGGCCGCCACCAGTCAATGGTCAATCTGTTCACGTCGGGCCCTGCAGCATGAGCGAACCATTCGACGCCGAAGCTATCTTCCGGGTCCTCAACCAGCACCACGTGCAGTACGTCGTCATCGGTGGATACGCCGCACTACTCCACGGCGGGACAAAACCAACTGTCGACGTCGATGTCACCCCCGCAACCGACACTCAAAACCTCACCAACCTCACCGCGGCGTTGGTCCATCTGCAGGCCCGCATTAGGGTCGACGGAATCCACGGCGGCCTTCCTTTTGCAACCGACGCGAACGCGCTAGCAGGAATGACTGCGTTAAACCTGGTAACTGCCTACGGTGAACTCGACCTGAGCCTCTCTCCGTCAGGCACGCAGGGCTACCCCGATCTAATCCGCGCCGCTGCCCCGCATCAAGTCGGAAATCTGGCCGTCCAAGTCGCCTCGCTACGAGACGTCATCCGCTCCAAAACAGCCGCGGGACGGCCGAAAGATTTCGATGCCCTACCCGAACTGATCACTATCGCCAATCGTCAACGCCCCCACGACCAGGTCCAAAACTTTCGCGGGGACTGATGCACTTATGGTGTGCGTGATCGGAGTTGACATTCTGGCAAGTGGACGTTTTGGATTGTTCTTATGACGACTTCTGATGGCCCCGCCCACCCGGTTTCCTCGCTCACCATTCGAACTGTCGATGGCGACGTTTTCAGGGAATGGCGCACCCCTGACGGCGAACTCCATGACGGGCCAAATGGGGAGCCTGCTCAGACGGAAATTTGGCCGGAGGGCAACCAGATCACTAGGTATTACACCGCTGGCGTGGCGACCAATGGGCGTGGGGGCAAGCCTGCCACTTCGTGGTTTTCCGGCGACGGCTCCTTTGGCTTTGAGAGGTGGACGGACGGCAAACTCACCGACGGACCTCAAGGCGAACCCGCCCGGGTGAACGTGGCCGAAGACGGCGCGATCATCGTGGAACGGTGGAATGACAGCCTGCGCAACAACGGATCCAGCGGTGAACCAGCCTGGCTGGAACTCAACATGGACGGAAGTGTGACGCGAAGCAACAGCCCGGTTCAGGGCGGTGCGGAGTCACTTGATCTGAAATGGGTGCTGGGTTGATGCGCAGGGCTGTGACTTTGAGGATCGAGCGGAGATCTCTGCGGGGCTGAAGGCGGGCTGGTCTCTCACCCAGATCGCGCAGGACCTGGTCGGTCGAAGTCGGAGATCATTCGAGAGGTCAAGCGCAACAACGTATCCGGCGTCGGTGGGTATCGGCCGGTGGCAGACGATCAGCGGGCTACGGCAGCGTAAAAAAACAAATTCCGCTGTCCGAAATCCACGCGGCGGATCAGATCGAGGCTAGCGCGTAAATATCCGCACTACCTACTGGGCGAACTGCGGGAATTTAGCTAACCACTGCTGCTCAGTAAATTCCGACCTAACAGGATGCCACTCAGGAATCTCCGCGTACGGACGAGGGAAATGTTCTAAGTCATCAATGTATGTCTCGTCATACGGTTCTACTGCCCATTCCGGTCGGTCATCGTAGTTGTAAGCGATCTCCAATGAATTGAGGTCTCTATCAAGAACGGTCTTGCAACTAAACCAAACCCCATGATTCGGCGTGGCCATTGCTTCCCTGAGACTTATTAACGCTCTCACTGTCCTGGACGGCACTTTCACGCTTCGCTCCTCGCCTTCACTGCTGAAGCTGGTGACTAAAAACTCCGACGCGCCTTGCGTACTATTCATTTGCACTACGAAGCGAACCCATCCATCGCTGTACTCATCGAGAATAGAATTCTGAATTTCGGTCTGTAATTCTTGAACTTCCTGATCCATAATATCTCCTAATTTGCTAAATATCTAAAAAATTCTTGTCCGTTGATTGTATAGGCAATGTCGTATCCAGCGGGACGCGTACTATTGCCCTTATAGCTAAACTCTATCTTAACGTTCACAGGTGTGCCCGCATCTGCCGCTTTTTTCCAAATGTCCTCTAACTTTCCGTATTCTCTCGTCCCCACAGCATTAAGTTCCGCCTTCATTCCAGTTATGTTGATATCCTCGTCAGGGCCACCGTATTGCGTCCCATAAATATGACCCCCTTGATCGCCGGGTTGACGGTCATTCCGTCCCCCTCGATTACCTGCTGTGCGTTGCTGGTGTGTGTTCCTCACCCCGCCAGATGTTGAATCCAGAACCGCTTCGCTTTTTACTACCCGCCCGGATGAATCGGTATGGTACACGAACTTGTTATCGACAACGTAGGTGGTATTCGGTTTAGGTGCGTTGAGTTCGGAATTCCATTGGCCAGGTTTGCCAGCCGCAGTACGGACAACCGGCAATTGGGTTTCCACAGCAAGAGGCTTCGGTCCCTGCGGAACACTTGGCTCACCATGCGGAGCCACGCCAGGTGTATCTGGCTGTGGTGTCGGACTGCTTCACCAAACAGGTGGTGGGTTACGCGATGGCCGATCACATACGCACCGAGCTGGTGATGCAAGCGATGATGATGGCGCACAAACGGAAGGCTTTCATTCCTGGAATAACCATATTTCACAGCGACCGCGGCTGCCAATACACCTCCACGGAACTGAAAGTAGCAGCGAAGGTATATGGACTGCGGCTTTCCCTTGGGCGTACCGGGACTTATTATGATAATGCGTGGGCGGAATCGTGGAATGGGACACTCAAAAACGAACGCGTTAACCGAACCGAATACCCCACACGTAAACACGCTCAAATTGACATTACCCAGTATATCGAACTAAGATGCAACCAGATTCGGCTTCACTCAGCACTCGGGTACCGAACCCCAAACGAAGCCGAAACCGAATGGCACCAACAGAACACGGCAGCATAAAACCCACCCAAAACACTGTCCGAAACAGCAAGGCTCCTCAGTGTTGCCTGCGTTATCCATTTAAAAATCGAACGGCTTCGTCTTACCACTTTTAAAGTCTTCCAGCGTGCCTTGATGAAGCATAACGATAAAGTTGAATGCGTAAATAAAGGACGGAAATGTCTCGACATCTCCGTCACCGAACCAATAAGCACGCGGGTCTGTAGGGTCAGCTGAAACTAGGAGACGGGCACCACTATCTGGGCTACTCCCTACAACGAACAGTAAATCAGGGTCAAAATCTGGCTCAAACTCTAACGCCACTTCTAAGCATACGTCGCTTTCCATCGCCTCGCTAGCGCGCTTAATTTCAGAAAGTGGCAGTAAGGAGAATGAGAAATAAACCTCATGCCAACCGTTAAATTGCCTGATCCATTCGTTAAATTCAAAGGGTGTATTCGCGTAAATCGCTGAATATTGCTCTAATTCTTCACTGGTCGCACCAAGCTCCGGCAGAGAGTCACCTATGAGCGAAGGGTTTTCGAACTCAAGAATTTGGCGTTTGAGAATGATGAGAAAGCCGACGAGATTTCGCCATCCCGCCTTAGTATTATCAAATTCCATAACCATTATCTGCAGCGCTCGCCTTCGCTTGATAATTCTCTTCACATGAATCAGAGTTAACCTATCATTATATTAGCACGTTGGGATCTTCAGGACCCTCTCTCGTACCGGAATTCGGTAGGCTTGAAGTGCTCGGGATATTTAGAACCCTGACTGCCCATTGTTAAATTTACCTTGGCGTCTTGACGGAGCCAAGGACCCACAGATTCGCCTTTACCTGTCCACATAGCATCCGGATTGTGCCCCACATGTTGGCCGGGCAAGTAAGGGTCGCCCTCACTGGCTTTCAATTTCTTCTCAGCAGCCACTGCGTGATCCTTTGCCCGCAAAAGCTCTTGGTCTTTGCTGGTTGCGACCCGCCCTTCAGACGCTACTTGCCCGTTTTTCAGCGCCTTATTGGCTCCATCTACTGCTTCTTGAGCCTGCACATGCTGCGCCTCGGTGTAGCCAGAGCGAGGCGGACGAAACACCACCGGCCCCGTCAACGCATCATCAATGGCAGAAGCACGCGCCGCCGAAGCCCCCGACCTGATTTCGCTCATCGTAGTACCCACCGAGGCGCTCCCTCCCCCAGGAAGAGCACCCGCCCGCGACGTCACCAAACCAGACGCTTCATCCAACACCGTCCTGCCATAAGCCCTCGCACCAGCAACCTGAGCGTTCGCCGAAATAGTGGTCCTCGAAGCCCAAGCCGACGCCGCATCACGCGCCGAACCGGCTCTCGCCTGCGTCAACCCAGCCGCAGCGTCCTCCGCCGCAGCACCAGCCTTCAAACCCCTCGCAGCATCACCAAAATACTTCAACCCCTTCAACGCCACCCCAGGACCCAACTGCCACAAAGCCTCCACACCCACATCCGCCCACGACGCCTCACCCCGCACCGCCTGCACCGAATGCACCCCCAACGCAGCAGCCCCCACCACCGTCATCGCAGTCCCCACACCAGCCATCGCCGCCCCCGCCGCCGCAGCCCCAGCCGCCGCAGAAGCAACAAAACCAGAAGCAGCCCCCGCCGCCGCCCACGCCGCAGGACCAGCCACCACAAACAACACCACCACAGCAACCACCAACAAAACAATCGTGATCACCGCCAAAACACTCGACAAATCCTCCCAAAAATGGGACCACGCCGACCTGTTCTGCATCCCCACCTGATGAGCAGCCTCCAACGACCCCTGCACCCGATCATCAGCAGACCTACGCTCACCCCCCAACTCATGAAGACTGTCCGTCGCCGCCTGCAACCTCGCCGCAGCCACCCGCACAGCCTCATCATGCGGATTCACCCCAGCAACAACAGGAACCGGCGCCACCAAAACACCCCCAGCCGCCGCATTCGCAACCACAGCAGCATTCACCGCAACCACAGGATCAACCCACGCCCCCTGCGCCGAAACAGCACGCGACTTGTCCCTGTCAGCCGACGCACCAGCCGCCCGAAACCCCTCCGCACGCACAGCAATATCGGCCACCACAGCGGCATAAGTTACAAACCCATCCCCCGCAACCTGATACGAAGACCCCAACTGATCCAAATGCACCGGCAACTCCAAAATCCGCGCACGAAAAGCATCCGCCGAATCCCCACGCCACACAGCGTCAGACGCACCATCAGACAACTACTAGTCGGCAAACAACCCGAATCCGACCGCAACCGGGCTACTTCTAGGCTAATTCTCGCAGAAGCCGTCGCCAACTGCATCTGGATTGGACCAGACCGCCCCAAATCCTCCCCCGCTTTGAAACACATCATCTAGCAGCCGCAATTGCACAAGAATACTTCAAGTTCCAGACTGAACTGGCTTTGCCCCTGCGGTTTTGAAGTCTTCTAAATCTACCTGATGGAGCATAGCAATCCAGTTAAAGGCGTAAATAAAGGACGGAAACTCGTTGATGTCACCATCACCAACCCAGTAAGCACGCGGGTCTCCTGGATTGGATGAAACTAAAAGGTACTCTCCATCCATCGGATCCCGTCCTACGACAAATAGTAAACTGGGATCCAACTCAGGTTCTTCATCAAGAAGAACTTCCAAAACCTCGTCGAATTTTATTGCTTCGCTGGCGCGTATTACCTCCGAAAGCGAAAATAGCGAAAAGTTGAAGCATATATTGTACCAACCATTTGACAGGGTTATCCATTCGTTGAATTCAGCCGGAGTATTATCACAGATGCTCGCGAACTGCTTTAGATCATCACTAGTCGCGCCTAACTCCGGTAGCGTGTCACCTATCAGCAAGGGGTTCTCAAATTTAAGAATCTCACGCTTGAGAATTATGAGGAAACCAATCAGATTCTTCCAACCGGCCTTCGTGTTGTCAAATATTTCGGTTGCCACCAGTTGCCTCCAGCTTCGCCCAGACAATACTTCCTAATAGTAACAGGAAATACCACTGCCAATGAAGGCAGCTTCGTCGATATTTATCGCGTGGGTTCGTACCGGAATTGAGTCGGCTTGTAATTTTTAGGATACTTCGAGCCTTGACTGCCAAGGGTTGAGTTCACCTTTCCATCCTGACGGAGCCATGGGCCAACTGACTCTGCCTTCCCGGTCCACATCGAATCTGGATTGTGACCTGCATGCTGACTCGGAAGATAGGGGTCACCCTCACTCGCAGCCCGCGTCCGCTCAACCTCTCTTGCTTTTTTGCTGGCTTTAGTCAGAACTGGGTCCTTCGACGTCTCGACGCGTCCGGTACGCGACAATTGACCGTTCTGCAAAGCCTTATTGGCTCCATCTACTGCCTCCTGCGCCTCCACATGCTGCACCTCGGTGTAGCCAGAGCGAGGCGGACGAAACACCACCGGCCCCGTCAACGCATCATCAATGGGGATTGCCCGCAGGATCCCCAGCCGCCCAGCGCTTGCCCCCGCAACCAAACAAACAGCAGCCTGATGAACCAACGAGCCGAAAAGGCTGGACAGCACCTTGACCTCCACGTGTTGACCCCACCCGGCCAGCTCCCGATGCCCGCATCTTTGCCGGTCAGTACAGCCACCCGCACCACCGCCGAATCCGCACATGCAGCAACAGACGACCTGGAGATCCGCGCCACTAGTCAATTCGCAGCCCAGACAAAACACCCTCAACGTCCCAGCGCAGTGGCACTCCACCACGATGACGGCTCAACGAACAAACTCTCTGACCAACGCAGCATCGCCTGAATGCTGAAGACCCAACACCACGCACCCCTAAGACCGGTACACGCACTCGAAGAAAAAGAACGACCGCACCATCTCGGCCGACAGGCCACCACCAAGGCCAGGTCGCCGCCGACCCAGTTACCTGGAACGTGGACTGTCCTGTCGGGCACGTCTCGTGGTGGGCTCCTGCCAGCCACCGCCGGCCAACGCACAAATATCCGCGCTCTTTACTGGGCAAACTGCGGGAACTTCGCCAACCACTGCTGCTCAGTGAATTGTTTACGCACCGCATGCCACTCCGGGATCTCCCCATAAGGCCGCGGGAACCTTTCCATATCAGCAATGTCCCCATCCGGCCCAGGCGAGATGTGCCAAACAGGCTCACGATCATAATTATACTTAATATCGAACGAATTCCGATCACGATCAACAATCGCCACCGCGCTAAGCCATGTCCCGTGCTCGGGGGTAACCATTAGCTTCCGCAACTTAATAAAAGCGTGCACAGCAGTCGACGGCACCTCGAGGCTCTGTTCAAGACCAGCCTCATCGAAACTCGTGCAGTATGGCTCGTACACCGCCTCGTTCGCATTGACAAGCATTTCAATCCGACTGCACTCCTGGGCAGCAGCGCCCAACATAGCCTGCGCAATCACGCTCTGCAGTTCCTGCATATCCGACATGGCAGTAGCTTTCTATTGATAGAACATTCGGGGCGGTCTTGGTGCTTCTCCGCTTATTGTGAAGTTTACCTCCTAACTGGAAGGCCTGAGACTAGCGCCATCATAATTAACTTTCACCGACACCTCAACAGACTTCCCTTGACGAATAGCATCGGCCCACTCTCGTTCCATATCCCCATATTGGCCCTTCCCGCCTCCGTTGAGACTGGCCTTCATCGCCCGGTCATCGCCGCCAGCTTTCGTCTGCTGGCCTGGGTGTCTTGCACCAGCCACCAGTTCATCGAGCTTTGCGCTGCTGTCCCTGACCCGGCCCAAATCGTCAGTGTGATAAACGAACTTGTTGTCAACAATGTAGGTGGTGTTGGGTTTCGGCGTGTACAGCTCTTTATTCCACCCACCCTTACCACCAGACTGGGTACGGACAACCGGCAATTGGAATTCCGAACTCAACGCACCTAAACCGAATACCACCTATGTGCCGGTGGGCGAAGGTTTCCCGTTCCGGGTACTCGGATTGGCGTGATCGTGCACCATCAGCGACTGCGCTGTGGCGGCGTGATCTGGCCAGTGTCATCCAGTTCCTGTTTGAGCAGTCCGATAGTACTTACGGTTATCGAAGGATCCACGCTGACCTGGCCAGGCGTTGTAACCACTGCCACCCTGAGACGGTGCGGGTGCTGATGCGGGAAATGAACTTGGTGACGTGCCAGCCAAAACCGTTCCGGCCGACCACCACCATCGCCGGTGACAGTTCCACGACCGCGGACTTGGTCAACCGTGATTTCACCGCCGAGGCGCCGGCGCAGAAGTTGGTCTCCGACATCACCTACATCCAGACGTGGGAGGGATGGATGTATCTGGCTGTGGTGTCGGACTGCTTCACCAAACAGGTGGTGGGTTACGCGATGGCCGATCACATGCGCACCGAACTGGTCCTGCAAGCAATAGATGATGGCGCACAAACAGAAGGCTTTCATTCCTGGAATAACCATATTTCACAGCGACCGCGGCTGCCAATACACCTCCACGGAACTGAAAGCAGCAGCGAAGCTATATGGGCTACGGCTTTCCCTTGGGCGTACCGGGACTTATTATGATAATGCGTGGGCGGAATCGTGGAATGGGGCTCTCAAAAACGAACGCGTTAACCGAACCGAATACCCCACACGTAAACACGCACAAATTGACATTACCCAATACATCGAACTAAGATACAACCAGATTCGGCTTCACTCAGCACTCGGATACCGAACCCCAAACGAAGCCGAAACCGAATGGCACCAACAGAACACGGCAGCATAAAACCCACCCAAAAACTGTCCGAGAACAGCAGGGCTGCTCACACGCCAACCCTGGTCCCTTTGGGCGAGCCATTGCTTAAACGCCTGCTTGGAGCGTCCTTCAACGATTTTCTTCAGCGCAGTCCCGAGGACACGTTTGGATAGGCAGCCATACAATTCGGAGCTCACCAAATCTAATTAACGCACTTTGACATAACGCGCTGCCCGGCTAACAATACGAACTCGCCAGTGCCGCGGACTGCTTAGAAGCACCAAACGTCGTCTACCGCCTCTGGATTGGGACAGGCTGACCTCAATCCTCCCCACATTTATTATTCACCCTCCACTAGTGCAATCGCATAGGAATGCGCATTTTCAAGAATGAGCGGGTTTACTTCTCCCCGATTTAAAGCCTTCTAGCGCGCTTTGATGGAGCATCACAATCCAGTTGAAGGCATAAATAAAGGATGGAAATTCGTTGGCGTCACCTTCGCCAACCCAGTAGGCACGCGGATCCGATGGATTAGCTGAAACCAGGAGATACTGCCCATCTAACGGATCCCGTCCTACGACAAATAGCAACTTCGGATCCAGTTGAGGCTCTTCGTCTAGAATCACCTCCAGAATTTCATCGAATGCCATTGCTTCGCTTGCGCGTATTACTTCAGGAAGTGAGAAAAGAGAAAAGTTGAAGTATATGTTGTGCCAACCGTTATACCGACCAATCCATTCGTTGAATTCAGCCGGAGCGGTCTCGCATATCCTCGCGAACTCTCGAAGTTCGTCACTAGTTGCACCCAGCTCCGGTAGCGTCTCCCCAATCAGTGAGGGGCTCTCGAATTCAGCTATTTCACGCTTGATAATAATCAAGAAGCCGACAAGGTTCTTCCAACCGGCCTTCGTGTTGTCAAAGATTTCGGTTGCCACCAGTTACCTCCAGCTTCGCCCAGACAATACTTGCCAATAGTAACAGGAAATACCACTGCCAATGAAGGCAGCTTCGTCGATATTTATCGCGTGGGTTCGTACCGGAATTGAGTCGGCTTGTAATTTTTAGGATACTTCGAGCCTTGACTGCCAAGGGTTGAGTTCACCTTTCCATCCTGACGGAGCCATGGGCCAACTGACTCTGCCTTCCCGGTCCACATCGCGTCTGGATTGTGTCCTGCATGCTGACCCGGAAGATACGGGTCACCCTCACTCGCAGCCCGGCTCCGCTCAACCTCTCTTGCTTTTGCGCTTTCCTGCATAAGTTGTGGATCCTTGGACGTCTCGACGCGTCCGGTACGCGACAATTGGCTGTTCTGCAAAGCCTTATTGGCTCCATCTACTGCCTCCTGCGCCTCCACATGCTGCACCTCGGTGTAGCCAGAGCGAGGCGGACGAAACACCACCGGCCCCGTCAACGCATCATCAATGGCAGAAGCACGCGCCGCCGAAGCCCCCGACCTGATTTCGCTCATCGTAGTACCCACCGAGGCGCTGCCTCCCCCAGGAAGAGCACCCGCCCGCGACGTCACCAAACCAGACGCTTCATCCAACACCGTCCTGCCATAAGCCCTCGCACCAGCAACCTGAGCGTTCGCCGAAATAGTGGTCCTCGAAGCCCAAGCCGACGCCGCATCACGCGCCGAACCGGCTCTCGCCTGCGTCAACCCAGCCGCAGCGTCCTCCGCCGCAGCACCAGCCTTCAAACCCCTCGCAGCATCACCAAAATACTTCAACCCCTTCAACGCCACCCCAGGACCCAACTGCCACAAAGCCTCCACACCCACATCCGCCCACGACGCCTCACCCCGCACCGCCTGCACCGAATGCACCCCCAACGCAGCAGCCCCCACCACCGTCATCGCAGTCCCCACACCAGCCATCGCCGCCCCCGCCGCCGCAGCCCCAGCCGCCGCAGAAGCAACAAAACCAGAAGCAGCCCCCGCCGCCGCCCACGCCGCAGGACCAGCCACCACAAACAACACCACCACAGCAACCACCAACAAAACAATCGTGATCACCGCCAAAACACTCGACAAATCCTCCCAAAAATGGGACCACGCCGACCTGTTCTGCATCCCCACCTGATGAGCAGCCTCCAACGACCCCTGCACCCGATCATCAGCAGACCTACGCTTACCCCCCAACTCATGAAGACTCTCCGTCGCCGCCTGCAACCTCGCCGCAGCCACCCGCACAGCCTCATCATGCGGATTCACCCCAGCAACAACAGGAGCCGGCGCCACCAAAACACCCCCAGCCGCCGCATTCGCAACCACAGCAGCATTCACCGCAACCACAGGATCAACCCACGCCCCCTGCGCCGAAACAGCACGCGACTTGTCTCTGTCAGCCGACGCACCAGCCGCCCGAAACCCCTCCGCACGCACAGCAATATCGGCCACCACAGAGGCATAAGTTACAAACCCATCCCCCGCAACCTGATACGAAGACCCCAACTGATCCAAATGCACCGGCAGGGACTTGTCACCAACAAGATCGTCGGACGCCACCCGAACGGTTCACCGGACAGACGTCGCAGCAACGTATCTCGCGGAACACCCCGCCCACCGCAGCTTGCGCATAGCCGGTCGACGGCCATTGACCGGCACAGAAGGATCGCCCGATCCGGTTCCAGGATCTGACCCGTCAACTCCAGGCCGAGCTTGTCGAGCCGGCAAAACGTGCTCAGATTAGGCACATCGAAAGTAGAGTCAGCCATGTCGGGGTCCTCTTGATGGAACGGTGTCAGAATCTCCATCTTGCGAGGACCTCGACCCTCACCCAGGCAGCGACGCGCCCCCGACTACACCTTCAACTGGGAAGAGCCAGATAACGGCGGCCTTCGGTATGAGATCTGGCGGCGCCTCGACGAGTTCTACACCTTCGCCGCCCGGTGCGCGACCCCCGAGATTCACCGCCTGGCAACCACCGTCGACTCCCGGCAGGAACCGATGATCACCGCGATCGAGACGACCCTGTCAAATGCTAAGAGCGAGGGCGAGAACCGAAAAGTGAACCTATCGGCCGCATCGCATTCGGCTTCCGAAACCAAGACAACTAACGACGCCGCGTACAGTGGGCCTGCACCCGCCAAAAGCGGCGGGCGTCATCCAGTTCCAACCAGCAGTTCCACTGCTAATCCCGAAGAGCCTGATAAGGCGACTTCCGCTGTCCGAAATGGACTGAGCAGATCAGCCTTAATAAGTTCGAGGAGCTTGAACTGTGGTGACTACTGATTGGCCAGGGTGGTGGCCCATTCCTGCTCGGTGAAATTCTCCCGCACCGGATGCCACCGCGGGATCTGGGAATAAGGCCGAGGGAAGCTCACCTCATCATCAATAAAGTTCACATCGTACGGACGGTCCACCCACACCGGATCGGCGTCATACTCAAAATCGATAGTGAACAAATCCTGCAACCTGTCCACCACCACCGTGGCAGTGAACCAAGCCCCGACCTCCGGCGTCGCCATCGCCGGCCGCATCAAAGCCAACGCCCGCACCACACCCCTAGACTCGGGCAACGTGTAGGCATCACCAGCGGCATCGAAACCCACCACCACCGACTCCTCCCACTGACCCAAAATGTTCGCCGTAATCTCCACCCGGCGCCACCCCAAGTCATAATCGGCCGCCACCGCCGCCGCCACCGCAGCACGCAACTCCTCCACCGACAACGGATCCTGCGTCGAACAGGCGCGCTCAATATCGGCCAGATCCGGGTTCTTCTTCTCCAGCACATCCATCAACGAATCAACGCTTTCGCTGTTAGCCAAAGCAACCTCGCCGCCCGTCACCGGCACCAACGTCAAAATCTCCACCGGCTGCCCACCTGGCTCCGCGGCAATCACATTGAAATGATCAGGCATGAAGGGATGAGCGCTCAACAAAACACCCTCAATAAGAGTCCCCGTCAGCAAAACCTGACCACCGTTAGCCACAAGGTCGCCGGCCACAAAACCCCGACTCCCATCAAGCACCATCTGCAAACTCAGCCGCAGCAAATAATCAGCGGCCCCCTCCTGCCCAGCCTTCACCGAACACACCAGCTCCTGCGGAAACACAGCCGTCACCGGCGAATCGCATAAACCTACCGTCGAGAACGACACGAACTCCGGCCGAACCCACTTCCATAGCTCCACACCACCCACCACATCAACTCGGCTACCCTCACCCAACAACCGAGAAAAATGCTCCACCACCGCACCCACACGCGTCATTTCAACAACTCCAGCAACTCCGGCGGAAACTCATACATATACCGGGCAATCTCAAACGGGGTATCACCGTGATTGTCTTTCAATTCTAAATTGGCACCCCGATCGATAAGCAGCTGAATCATCGCCCCATCCGGCCGCAGTCTCCATCTTGACACGGCCAAATGCAACAGCGGTTGCTCAATTTTATCCACCCGCGTATTCACATCAGCACCAGCATCCAGAAGAACAACAGCCGACTCAACAACACCATCTTGAACAGCAATAGCCAAAGGCGTATAACCGTGACGCATCCGCACCTCAACATCCTCCGGATGTTCCGCCACCAGCTTCTTCAACAACTCAATATTGCCCTTGCCCGCCGCATCATGAATGCCGTTCGAGCCAAACATATTCACTTCCAACATTAAAGAATCCTTACGTTAAACTATCTGCCGACATGACTAGGGCGTCTCGCCCGCGTGCGATCGATTCGACGACGGCGTCTCGAGCTGATATATTTCGGGGTTATTCTGGTCCTCAATCACTCTCGCTCTATCATAGCCGCCAGCAGCGGCTTCGTCCTGATATTTCCGCCATTCGTGATCTGGTCTATGTCCGAAGTCAAACTTCCCCTTCTGAGGAAAGGTTATCCCATTGGGGTCTGGCTTACCAGTCTTAGGATCGAACCGAATCCGCTCCCCTTTCGCATTGACTTGGGCCGGAATGATGTCGTTCGAACTCGCACAAATGAAGTCGCCGTCAGAATTTCTGCGAGCGTTCGCGTAGATGTCTCGTTCTGTTTGGACCCGCAGTGTCACGCGGTTCCTGACCGCTTCATATGTTTGCTTGATCCTAGGCGTTTTGGGATTCGGAGCGGCAGGAGAGTCCACATTCGGCTTCGGAGCCGCGGGAGGATTTGGGCTGCTCGGTGGATTCGGACCTGCGGGCGGCTTCGGGGCATTCGTCGGCTTCGGCCCAGACGTCGAGCTCGGTTTTGGAGCAGTAGGCGGCTTCATTGGCCCGGCCGGTGTCGGAACAGCGTTCTTCACATTCTTGATACCAGCCGCAGCGTCCTCCGCCGCAGCACCAGCCTTCAAACCCCTCGCAGCATCACCAAAATACTTCAACCCCTTCAACGCCACCCCAGGACCCAACTGCCACAAAGCCTCCACACCCACATCCGCCCACGACGCCTCACCCCGCACCGCCTGCACCGAATGCACCCCCAACGCAGCAGCCCCCACCACCGTCATCGCAGTCCCCACACCAGCCATCGCCGCCCCCGCCGCCGCAGCCCCAGCCGCCGCAGAAGCAACAAAACCAGAAGCAGCCCCCGCCGCCGCCCACGCCGCAGGACCAGCCACCACAAACAACACCACCACAGCAACTACCAACAAAACAATCGTGATCACCGCCAAAACACTCGACAAATCCTCCCAAAAATGGGACCACGCCGACCTGTTCTGCATCCCCACCTGATGAGCAGCCTCCAACGACCCCTGCACCCGATCATCAGCAGACCTACGCTCACCCCCCAACTCATGAAGACTGTCCGTCGCCGCCTGCAACCTCGCCGCAGCCACCCGCACAGCCTCATCATGCGGATTCACCCCAGCAACAACAGGAACCGGCGCCACCAAAACACCCCCAGCCGCCGCATTCGCAACCACAGCAGCATTCACCGCAACCACAGGATCAACCCACGCCCCCTGCGCCGAAACAGCACGCGACTTGTCTCTGTCAGCCGACGCACCAGCCGCCCGAAACCCCTCCGCACGCACAGCAATATCGGCCACCACAGCGGCATAAGTTACAAACCCATCCCCCGCAACCTGATACGAAGACCCCAACTGATCCAAATGCACCGGCAACTCCAAAATCCGCGCACGAAAAGCATCCGCCGAATCCCCACGCCACACAGCGTCAGACGCACCATCGGACAACTTCTGCAAAAGAACAGCAGCAGCCGACGCATCAGCACCCAAATCCTGCAACTGCGTACCCAACCAATGCACGCTATTCATATCCCCAGCACCAGGATCATCAACAGACCAGCTCACCCCACACCCCCACCCGATCAGAACCTGCCACACCGAAACGAAACGACTCAACAATCGCATCGAACAACGACCCAAACTGCTCCCGCAACTCCAACACAGGCGAAGCCGCCGTCACTACCACCAGCCCTCCACGCTCTGGAACAGCAAAAAAGTACTGCCACACGGCAGACTTCGCCGCAGCCCCACCCAACGCCGGATCAGCAATCACATCGACAAACGACGAACGCACCACCGGCCCGACACGATGCTCCACTGTCTCCACCAACGCTCCCTTACGACGTTGTAGATGCTCAGCGAGCACCTCGCGCTCCGACCCACGGACCGACTGCACAGACGCGGTCAACGACGCAGCTAACGGCAGGACATCATCCACCCACGTCGAAAGAACCGCACAAAAAGAGAGATTCGCTGCTCTCGCGCGGCGCATGGCCGACCGAACCTGCGACTCCACCCGCCCACGATGCGCAGCGACCCCGGGGTCGCGAAGCACAGCTTCATCTACTAAACGCTGCACCTGAGCAGGCACCCGATCCGACTTCATATCAAGGACAAACCAATCCGGCGGCAGACGCAAACTAAACTCAACACCCTGCGCCACCACTAGACCTCTCCCCCAGGCCTATCCGCAGTTGTCACAGACCCCTGAGACCAAGCCGCCTCCAGCTGCGCCTCAGTGTTCGCATAGTCCTCCTTCACACCAACGATTGCCCCGTAGAGGGAGCCGATCTCCTCCACCATCGTCTTCCGGCCATCTTCCCAACCCGAGCAAAAACTCATCAGGGAGTCAGCTACCGCCGAAGAACCCAACGCCTCCGTGAAACTGGAAAACCCAGTCTCAGCATCGCCCAACTGCGCCTGAACCAAAGACAACTGGCCAGCAAGCACATCTAGCGCGCCCAAATCCGCAAAGAATTCAGCCATCGCCACCCCCTGTAATCACTTGTACTAATTGAGAAAGGCCGGCCTGTCGGCATGCTTTACCGACAGGCCGGACGCCATTCGAGTTAAGAGAAGATCCCAGCCTGCAAGGATCAACCGCGAAGCTGCGACGCCAACGAATCCTCAGTGTCCTGGTAGGCCTTGGCAGCCGCCTTCAGTTGAGCAGCAATACCGTCTAACGCAACCTTCAACTGGTCTGCCGACCTGTTCCACTCTTCGTAGAGCTCTTTGAAAGACAATGATGCGGCGCCCGCCCAACCCTCGTTCACCAAACCGTCGACGTGTCCCCTCGCGCTGGAAAGCTGCGTGGAGATATCCCCGGACGTGGCTGTGAGCTGCGTGGAAACCGCGTCAAGCTCGGTAGACGTCACCTTAATCATGCTCATACGAATGCCCTCCCAATATGTCTCGCCGGATAGCCCAGTCGAGTTAAACGAACAGTAGCACCATAAAATGTGTAGGCCAAAGGTGTCGAACAAACCTATTTCGATCAGCCGGTGGCGGGAGCAGGCTGCCCCTCAGTGACATTAAATGTGGAGTCTATTTTCGGCGGGACTACTTCTACGTTCCAATCCTTCATCGTGAAATCCACCGAGCCCGTCGAGTCTGCAATCCGAACACGGAGAGGCCAGGGAACACCCCGAGAAGCCACGACCGCTGTACCCACCAACAAGTTGTTCTCGGTAAGAAGCACCTGAACGCCAGTCCCTTCCGAAACCGTTGTTATCGAGCCGGTTGTGTAGGCCACTGACGGATCGGGGTTTTTCAGGACCAAGCCGATAAGTCCAACCGGACTGGTCAAAGTTATGAAGTCTTTCGCGCGTTGATCACTCACTTTGAGATGCAGCCAAGATGTGACCATCCGGGGTAAAAGTAATCGTTGAGCAAATTCGTCGTTCGCCTTGAGGTAGACGTCTTCACCCTTTCGCACCACCGACGCAGAAAGGTTGCCGATTATCAGTTCCGCAACGTAGGAATCGTCGGTCCCGCGGCTGTCGATGCTAATGGAATTGAGGGGGACCACCTGCGGCGGGTCTGTGACTGCTGAAACAAGGGCCGAGGGGGTCGTTACGGAACCGGAAACACTCGAAGCCACTGAATCTTCCGAACTGCCCAGCGTGCGGGCGAACGCCTCGATAGAAGCTGTATATGTGCCGCTCACATGGACTGACTTGGCTGCAGCTGCTGCGTCAAACGCCGCAGCCATCACGGCGGGGCCATCTTTGAGCTCGATGCCATTGCTGGGTTCATCGCTCGTCGAAGCGACTGTAGCGATGGGCAGCGCGCTCGCCGAAGGCACCTCAGCTCCCGAAGCGCTGTTAGTAGCCGCTGTTGATTCGGTCGCGGTGATGGTCACCGGCGCGACTTCAGCACCGGTGCACGCGCTGATCGAAGCCGCGATGACAAGTAGGCACACTGCGGTGCCTGTCTTCTTCAAAGTGATATTTTTGAACGACATTGTGTGATGGCTTTCTTTCATGACAGTCGGATGGCTTCGAATGTGGCCGCGCCTGAGCAAGCAACAGACCCGCCAGCCGCACTAATCTCCGCAGTGTTCTGAGGAATGGGAGCTGTGACAGGTGTTGTGGCTGGACGCACCAAGAAACAGGCGTCCGCGCTGGTAACGCTACTGGGAACAAATGCCAGTCGTCCCCGCACGTACAGCGTTGCATCCTTTGGCCCCGACTCCACGGACAGCAAGATCAGTGTGTAAGGGAGGTCTGGTCCATCCCAAGACAATTGCGTGTTCCCGTTGCCCGGAGTGATTCTCAAGGCGCTGAGCTGTTCGGCAACTTGAGCACTCGAACTCTGCGAGGGGCCGACGCTCGCAGAGTTAGCCGAAGGAGCAGCTTCGTCCACACCTGAGTCGCCAGAGCGGGCGAGCAACACGAATGCCAGAACTGCCATAGCAGCACCCGCAGCGACTGAAGAGATGAGTACCGGCGACCGCCACAGGGATCGATGCTTCGTGACCTGCTCCGGCTCAGGTGCCAGCGGAGGCAAAAGTGGAGGGCGGTCCAATGTAGGGGCATCCAGTGCTATCAAGCCCCAAGGGGAAATCGCGCTTAGGTCCGGTGTCGGCTCCGACCTCGTTGACGCCCCCGCGGCCATTTGCACGTGACTGCCGGGACGGGGTCGTTGAGCACTCGGCGCTCGTGCAGGCGCCTCAGGGGGTCCATCAATAACGACTAACGCGTCAGTACTGCCTGTTTCGGGCCGATCGAGGGGCACCGATGAGGGATGAGGTGGCAGCCGGGTCTCTGTATCTGGCTCTTGTTGTTCCCCAGCCGGGTTTGGGAATGCATCGAGGAGGTGGCGGGGCGAGATACGGCGACCCAACATTGGCGGGGACAGCGCCGCCAACAACTCGGTTTTCAACTGGGGATGAGCGGCTAGTAAGTCCTCGTCTAACGTGCTCGCCATCCATTCGGTATTACCTATCAAAGTCGTCACGATGGTTGCCGCGAGGCTATAGGTGTCTGTGGCAACGGTGATGAGGCCACCCTGATGGATCTCCGGAGCGGTAAAACCCGCCGTCGCCCGAGCCGAAACCTCACCAAGACGGCCCACGTCACCAAGATCAGCAACCTGCAGGCAGGCGTCGTTCACCACAAGATTCGCCGGCTTCAGGTCAACGAACGCCCACCCGACTCCATGCAACGTTTCCATCACTTCTACGATCGGAGCAAAGAGCGAAAAAAGCTCGTCAAGTCTGACCGGACGCTCATTCAGTCGGTCCAACAGAGTCTGCGGCTGATAGTCCCGAACCAAATACTTCACGTCTGAGTAACTGCCATGGCTGACCAACCTCACCACACCCGGAAGTCCCGTTAGTCGCTGATGGGCAGCGACTTCCTGGTCGATGAATTGAGCAAATCCACACTTGACTACCACAGACGTCTGATCGTCTCGGGTAACGGCGAAGACAGATCCGCGATTCGACTTGCCCAACAGCACAGCTCCTTGAGCGGTCGGCACTGCAGCCGCTATAAGCTTTTCAACCACCACATCCGGGTAACTGACGCTGAAGTCCGTCACGTCGCACTCCGCGGGAGAGCCATCTGCGCCAAAACCAACCCAGCCCCCTCTTGGAGGTACGCGCGGCCGGGGGCCTGCCTTCCGATCTGGTTTCGCGGAACAACACCACCAATCAAGTCCGCCACCAGCGTATTGGCTGGCGAGAGAATTACCCCACGCTTGTGCCGTTTGGCCTCTACAGCAATCCCGCGCAGCATGCTTCCCAGATCCTCTGCCACTGCCGCTACGACCAAGCCAAACGATCCCAGATGGCGCCCTTTGATGAGCTCTATCAGGGCCGCATCGACTTCAGTGCCGTGCACCATCTCAGCGTCGTCGACGAGCGCCACGAACCGATCGGCGTGCTCGCCAGCCATCGCGCCGATACTGCTGCCGGACACCGCGGACAAATCGGTGAGGACCGTAATGCCGGCTCCCTTCGCCCATCTTGTAAGCGGAGACTCCTTGACTGCGATAACCACCATCGGCCACCCAGCAGCACGTAGACAGGACCCGATCGAAGCTAAGCCCGTACTCCGGCCGGATTGCCGCATCCCCGCCACGAAAAAACTTGGGGTATCGGCGAAACTAGCCCGGTACTGCGAAAGTTCATCGCCTCCCACCCCGACAACAAACCCATCGGCAGGTCCATAAGCGATCGGTAAAGATTCCGCTTCTTCCACCGAAATTTCGTCCGGCAGCACGTCCAACCGGAAGGGCTTTCCCGCGACTTCGGCAAGATCTCCAGCTTGTGCGACCGCAGCCACGGCTGCTCGAACAGCGGCTGTCTGTCCAGGCCCTGTCAGGTCATCGCTCATAGAAGCGAATTGCACCTCGCTGACGGGGTCGCCGAAGTAGGCTCGGCCCACAGGGATAGTTTCCGGAAGAGCTGACGGCTTGATGTTGACCGCTCGGTAATCCTCTCGATCTGCGAGTCGCAGCACATATTTATTTTCGATCAACGCAGCCATCCGGTCATTCAGCAGACTCCGGTCGCCCGTCACAATTACGCGAACGCCGACGCTCGCCCCCTCACGCAACAGCTTGCTCACGAGGTCGCGCCTTTCCATCAGCATGTCGCTCGTACTACTGGAAACGAGCCCCTCCCACTTGTCAATCAGCAGCACGAGATACGGCAGAGCTTGGCCAACCGCTGCGACTGCGCGTTGTTCATTAATGTCGCTGAAACCGCCGCGGCGTAGGGTCTGCTGCCGCTGACCGACCTGAGCATGAAGCTTCTTGAGTAAACGATCGACTCGATCGATTTCAGTTCCAGCCACCACTGCGCCAGTGTGGGGAAACCCATCGAGTGGCATGAGTCCACCGCCAAAGTCGATGACGTACAGATGCAAATCCCGAGGAGAGTACGACTGCGCGAGTCCCACTGCAACTGTTCGCAGCACGACCGTGCGCCCAGATCGCGGTGAACCAGCGATCAGCAGGTGCGACCCGGCTTCAACGTCAAAACGCAAAGCTCTTTGCGCCTGCTCAGCGGGGACATCAAGCAGCCCCATAATTACGCCCGCAGGTAGCTCCCCTACCACGCCCAGAGCCTCGCTTGCTGCTATTTGCCGAACGGTTAATAACGTCGGTAGGGCCGGAAGCCATGGGCTTGGATTCCGCCTGATTTTCAGTTGTTCACATGCCAAGCCAATAAGGTCAACAACACCTTGCAGGTCGGTTTCCGCCTTCGAATCCGAAGCTGCCGAAGGGCGCTCGAAGGTCACGGGCATCCCGAGCTCGTGCCAGCCCACGCGTCTCACAACCGGAGGTTGAACGACTTCGACATGGGCTCCGCGACGACGACCAGCAACTCGGGCTGTTTGGAACGATGCCAAGGAAATGTTTCCCCCCTTTTTGGCGTAGCCGCGCCCTGGTGTCGAAGGAGAGATGAATGCAGCATCAGCAGCGCCCAATACTTCGGTGGAGTTTTCCTTGTCCGCCATCCGAAGCGCTACCCGCAAACTGACATTCGATTGCATTTCGGCGGTGATCACGCCAGCCGGGCGCTGTGTTGCCAAAATCAGATGGACGCCCAGTGAACGACCAACTCGCGCGATTCGGACCAGCCCTTTGACGAAGTTCGGCAGCTCATGGACGAGCTCAGCAAATTCGTCAATGACAATAACGAGTCTGGCCAAGCCTCGGCTAGCGGCTGCGGCTGAGTCCCGGTCCCAAGCACCATCGACGTCTGGGACGCCGATGTCCTTCAGTGCCTGTTCCCGCCGCTTCAGCTCGGCATCGAGTGAGATCAGAGCCCGTTCAGTCTCACGATTGTCTAAATTAGTGACCATCCCGACCGTGTGCGGCAGGCGTGCACAGTCCGCGAACGCTGACGCACCCTTGTAATCGACCAGCACAAAGTTCAAAGCGTCCGGCCGATTGGCCAGTGCTAAACCCGCCACCCATGTTTGTAAGAACTCCGATTTACCTGCCCCTGTCGTTCCCGAAACCAATGCGTGGGGTCCGTCAAGTTTTAGGTCCAGAGAGAGCGCCCCGTCAACGCCCACCCCGATAGTCGCCCTCGTCGTGCGACCAGAAAGGCTCCATTGGGCAGCGAGCCGACCAGGGTCATCGAAGTCGATGTCCAACAAATCAACGAAGCGGACTGAACTTGGCAGGGCCCCCACATCTCCGTCCCCGCCAACATGACGCAATGGGGTCATACAGCGGCTGGCGTTCTCGGCCGATGTCGGATCAACACCCTCAAGCAGGACCCCAGCGATCGGAAGCTCACCTGCAACTTCGAGCCGGGCGACTCCTACATCGGCCGGGTCAGCGGAGAGTTCGGCATTGGCTTCCTCTGGAAGCCGAGCCCGTTCTTCGTCCAATGCGATGACATACACGCCGACCGCTGGGCCTTCACTAAGAACCTGAACCATGCCCGGAAGGGTGCGATAGCGCCTGGCGCCATCAATAAGAACCACCACTTCGCGGCTAAAGAGGACGCTGGCTCCACCACGGCTGGACAGGCCGTTCTTGCGTGAGTCGATCTCGCTCAGCAGTTCAGCGAGTCGGTCGGACCTACTATCCGGGGTGTTGCCAATAAGTGCCACCGGGGCATTGGCGACCTCACCGGCCGCATGAGGCAACCACCGGACCCACTGCCAGTCGTCCGCCTGCGCTTCATCGCAGATCACTTTGATTTGCAGATCTCGTGGACTACGAAGGACCGCTAACTGCAACAGCGCCCAACGTCCGATCGATCGGGCTGTCGCTGCCGGGGCCGCGACACCAAACACGCCAGCACTCCGCAAGTTGATTCCAACGGGCAACGGCGAAGCCATGGGCTTGTACGAGCTGCCCCGTTCGAGGCCATCCAACGCCACGGGGAGCTCTACAGCAGCAACACCTACACGGATCAAAAGACCATCTGGGTCAGTGAGCCGGCGCTCCCACAGGCGAGCAGTAGGTCCGCTTGCAATCTGAATGACCAATGCGACGTCGGGCAAATCGCGCCAAGTGCGCTGACGCTCCGTCAAAGCGACCTCAGCCAGTTTTGTCGCAGCATTGTCTCGCGTTAGTTCCCAACGTTCGAGCGCCCTCTTACCCCTGCGAGTGGCAAGGCGCCGTTGAACGACCGAATTAAGAACGACCGCAACCGGTGACAAAAACCCAAACAGTAAAGCCATGGGATTGTGCAGGACAACAGCCGAGACTCCACCCATCACTAACGGCGCCGCCGCCATCGCCCACGGCATGGGGGCCTTTTCCTGTGGCTCGGGTGGGGCGCCAGCCATCAGAACGGAGTGCGCCGCCTGCTGTCCGCGGATTCGCGTCGTACGGTTGAATGCCAAACCGCCAGAATCATCTGGCTTAATGTCGGCGTCAGCCGTGGGCGGTCGGCCAACCTGAAACACAGAACGACCGATCTCCACCTTGTCGAATTCGGTCAGCTCACATTCTTCGGTGATGAGCTTGCCGTTTTGAAAAACGCCGATCCCAGGGTTGACCCGACCGCTGTTACCCTCGACTGAAAACGTCGTCAAAGTTCGACTCACGCCCGGGTCAGGCAACTGCAAGTCTGCCGAAATGTTGCGTCCCACGGAAACTGGCTCACACAGCTCCATAACTGTGCCAGCAAACGGACCGCCAACTACCTGCAGTTGCCACCCTGATTGCTTCGCTGAGAGTGCGCGTCGAGGCAATCGTAGGCCGCTCACTGGCCCCGCTACCCCGGCCTCATCATCAGCTTGAGACCCCGGGGCCACGTCTGCGAGCGCCATCCCCAACGCAGAAGCCAATTCACTCACGGCAAGCAGAGGGTCGGCTTCGACTACTACGTCGTTCCAGTCCGCACCGTCAAATAAGGTCAGCTGTAACCGCATTCGACTACCCTACTTCCGTCAAGACAGACGAAGTCACCTCGCAGTGGAGGGTCTCACCGACGGTCAATATAGTCGTCGTCACCGGTGCGCTCGGTGACTTCCCGATCGTCGCTGCCGAACTGCGATAAGGAACACGCACCCACTGACAAGCAGGCCGAGCGCCCACAGCACTGATGGTTGGATGGGCACGCCTGTGTATGCCAAGTCACCGGAGAGGCCCTCTGCTGCTTGGGCGCCGTCTGCTGTGTTGGACGAGCCTGACAGTGAACCGCTGGCATTTTCAACTGAACGAGACTCACGCGCTACAGCCGCGAGCGCGTCGTTCATTGCGTGAAACATTCCGTTGAGAGGCGGTGGGGCAAGAATCGGGCTTCCCAGTTTCGCGATACTTGGGACTGCCACCTGTTCGTTCTGAACCGTGATGGTGGTCGAAGTCGACACAGTTGACGTCACTGGTGCCCCTTGAACCGTGGTAGCCGGACCACTTACTGTCGTCGCTGGGCCGCTGACCGTTGTTGACAGACCACTCACCGTTGTTGCAGGTCCAGTTACTGTCGTTCCAGGGCCAACTACAGTCGTTGCAGGTCCACTAACCGTTGCTGTCGCGGTGCTAGTGACGACCGCTCCATCCTTTGCAATCGCGACCTGCACCACCCCGTTTGCTTGGTCGCCCTTGCTGTTCACGACGTGATAACCAAACTGGTCAGTACCGGAGAAGCCTGCGGCGGCTGTGTAGACCATAGTCCCGTCGCTCTTGCACTGCACGGTCCCATTTTTCGGAGCGTCACAACTCACTAATTCGAGCTTTAGCCCTTGGGGATCAGAATCGTTGGCCAGCAGGTTGCCTTTTACCGGTGCTGCGCCGGTCGTGATGAAAATATCAGGTTGCACAATAGGCGCCGACGATGCAGCGGCAACCACCTCCACACGGATGGTGGCTCGTTGAGAACTATTTCCGTACGGGTCCGAAACCGTGTAACTCAGGCTGACCGATCCCGTGTAATCCGGTGACGGACCAAATTGAAGCACTCCGTTGCCGAGATCGCTGGGCGCTCCCCACACCCCGGCGGCCGCCGGAGAGACCGCGCCTGCGGAAAATAGCGGTGTCGCCCCAGCGCAGCCAACGCACTGAATGTGGCTGGCAAACGTACTAGCAGGGAACAGTGTTACGGTGCCTTGGCTGACCGGGAACCCGAAGTCGAAGGAGTCTGCGGTCGGAGCGTCCGGAGGCGTCATCTGCACTGTGACCGTTAGCTGCATCGGGGTTACACCATCCGCCTGCAGAACAGTGATATCAAACGGCGCAGATTTCACATCCGGGTTGTAGCTGATGCTGCTCACGGCAACCGAGTCGCTACCTGCTTGGCACCCGATTGTGAAAAGGCCGGGCTGTGGGCTGCCTGCTGGACACGCTTGAATCACTGCGCCCGGGGCACCGATTGCTGAGAGTGATTTGGTGACCGTCTTACCGAACGGTAAGACTAGTGAGGCCGCATCGGCAGCGAGCGCTGTTCCCCCTCCCGCCATGCCTGATGCAACGAGAATGATGGCCGCTGCCACCCACATCCGATCAGCACGCATCGTTCAACACTCCCTCAGGTCCCGCCCCAGTAAATCTCCAAAAGCATAACTGCCGTCCGAAATCATTACAGCCAAATGGCCTAGTAACGCATGCCACTTTCTCCTACTCTTACACCCTCCCGGCCCTTTCGTCCCTGTCCAAAAGAAAGGTGTGGCAACCTGCAGGTGCCCTCCCGTGCGGCAACCGCACCACCGACCGAGTTAGCGAAAAGCCGACAGCCCCGTGATCGCCTGCCCAACAACCAGCGTGTGCATCTCCACCGTGCCCTCATACGTCAGCACCGACTCGAGGTTGTTCATATGCCGAATCACCGGGTACTCCAGGCTGATTCCGCTGGCGCCCAGGATTGTCCTTGCGGTGCGGCAGATTTCGAGGGACTCACGGACGTTATTGAGTTTGCCGAGACTCACTTGATCAGGCCGCAGGGTGCCGCCGTCTTTGCGCCGACCCAAGTGCAGGGCAAGAAGTTGACCCTTAATGAGCTCAAGCGTCATATCGGCCAACTTCTGCTGGGTGAGCTGGAACGCCGCGATCGGCTTACCGAACTGTTCCCGCGCCAGCGAATAACGACGAGCTGTCTCGAGCGACGACCGCGCCGCCCCCAACGAACCCCACACAATCCCGTACCGCGCCTCGTTCAGGCACGACAGCGGGCCGCGCAAACCCCGCACCTCGGGGAACATCGCACCCGCGGGGACCCGCACGCCGTCCAACACCAACTCGCTGGTGACCGAGGCGCGAAGGGACATCTTGTGCTTGATCAGCGGAGCACTGAACCCGAGGGTGTCCGTGGGCACCACGAAACCGCGAATGCCGTCGCCTGTGTGGGCCCAGACCACCGCCACGTCGGCGATGGAACCGTTGGTAATCCACATCTTTCGGCCATCGATTATCCAATCGCTGCCGTCGCGGCGTGCACGAGTTGTCATCGCTGCCGGGTCGGAGCCAGCATCGGGCTCCGTCAAACCGAAACACCCGATGGCATCTCCGCTGGCCATCCGCGGCAGCCACTGTTGTTTGTGTTCTTCAGTTCCGAAGCGCCAGATCGCGAACATCGCCAGCGAACCTTGAACAGAAACCAGCGAACGAATCCCGGAGTCGCTCGCCTCCAACTCCAGACACGCCAACCCGTAATCCACCGCAGACATCCCCGCACAGCCATAGCCGCTCAGATGCATACCGAATAAACCCAGCGCACCCAGATCCTTCGCCAAGGCGCGGATGTCTCGAATCTCACCCTTCTCGAACCAATCGGCCACATACGGGTCGATCTTCTTCTCACAGAGCGCGCGCACGCTGGCGCGGACTTCCCGCTCTTGGACGCTGAGAAGATCGTCGATACCCGCCAAGTCGGCGGGGTCTGGCGTTGCGTCGCGGGAGCCGCTCATGTCATCTCTTTTCTTGGTACCGGCACTGAAAGCGTCAATGGCGATCATCATGCCCGCAACTATGCTCCGATGGCCTTGGGTACCTTGTCCACAGCGAGGATGACGGGATCTTGATGGACCGGCCCAGCCTCAGGAAGCATCCATCCGTGTGGCAAGGTTCTGAGAACTGCGGTCGAACCCCGCGAGGTACTACGGTTCAGATTTGCTCAAGGGGGAGGGCCCGAAAATGAACGTCGTCGAAATCAGTGGCGCCAACAAGACCTATCGGCGCTGGCGCAAGCCCCGCAGCACGCCGTTCGGGGGCTGGACCTAGAGGTCCAAGCCGGCGGCGTATTCGGCTTCCTGGGGCCCAACGGATCCGGGAAGACCACGACCATCCGGCTGCTGCTGGGCTTGGCCCGAGCCGATAGCGGGTCGATGAGACTCCTCGGGCACAGCGTCCCGGACGACCTGCCCGCGGTGATCGGCCGGGTCGGTTCGTTGGTCGAAACACCGCTGTTCTTCCCGACATTCACTGGGCGACAGAATCTTTCGATGTTGGCCCAGGCCAGCGGGATCGGCAACACCAAGGTTGATGAAATGCTCGAACTGGTGGACCTGACCGGGCGCGCCGACGACAAAGTCAAGGGCTACTCCCTCGGGATGAAGCAACGGCTGGGTATCGCCGCGGCGTTGCTGAAGAGCCCCGAACTGCTGATTCTTGACGAGCCCGGCAATGGCCTGGACGCCGCCGGTATCCGCGAGGTGCGGGAACTCATCACCCGGCTGGGTTCCTCCGGGTGCACGGTATTGCTGTCCTCCCACCAACTTTCCGAAGTGCAGCAGGTGTGCGATCGGGTCGCGATCATGTCCCGCGGCCAGGTGATAGCCACCGGATCGGTAGCCGAACTCCTCGCCTCGGGCGTCCACGGCGAATACCGGGTGCGAGTCGCGGACCCCGATGACGTTGGCCGGGATGCGTTGCAGCGCAACGGCTTTACCGTCACCGGGGAAGCCGGGCAGTGGCAAGTGACTGGCGTGGACGACCCGGCACGCGTGACGAAAGTGCTCACCGATGTGGGGCTGTATTTGACGGAGCTGACACCGATCGGGACGGACCTGGAGAGCGTCTTCCTATCCATCACCGGCGACGTTGACTCGCCGCAGGCTGGCGCCCACAGCATCACAGGAGGGACAACGGTATGACGAGAATCGACGCACCGGGGCGGCACTCGCTAGAGCCTGCGGCGGAGCCCGTCCTGGCCCCCACCTTCCCCCGCCTCGTGCGGGTGGAGCTACGGCGGTTGCTAGCCAGGCGTTTCTTCCTGATCTTGGTCGGAGTGGGGGTCCTTGCCTACGTTGCCGGGACGCTGTTCGCCTTCACCAAGTACGAGGCAGTGACCCCCGAAGCGATGGCGCGGGCGACGGTAGTTCGGGACGCCAACATGGCGCAAAATCAGCAGTTTTACCAGCAGTGCCTCGCTGACACCACGATTCCGGACAACTCGACGCCAGAACAGTTTTGTGGATCAGACCCGGCCACCTACCCGATGGAAGCCGAATGGTTTCTCGATGTCACTCCCTTCACCGGGCGCGACTTTGAAAACTTGGCGGTCGGGGCTGGAGTAGGCGTCGCCATGCTGGGGCTGCTACTGGGCGCAACCTTTATCGGAGCCGAGTGGTCGAGCAAAAACCTCGTGGCGTGGTTGTTCTGGGAACCGCGCAGGCTCCGGCTGCTGGGCGCAAAGATTATTGCGCTGCTCGGGGTCCTGCTCGTGTTGGCCGTGCTGGCTCAGGTGATCTGCTTCTTTACCGGCAAGGTCCTGCTGGCCACCAAGGGGATGCCGATCGCGCAGATGGACCCACCCAGGCCCGAATTCTGGTCAGACCTTTTCGGTCTGCAGCTACGGGCGGCGCTGTTCGTCATTCCCGCCGGATTGCTCGGATTCGGGTTGGCCAACTTAATGCGGAACACCGCCGCCACCCTGGGCGTCGCCGTCGTATACATCATCGCGGAGCCAATACTTGCCTGGCTGAACCCTTCACTCATCCCCTACCAACTCACCAGCGCGGCGCTGGCATGGATTACCCCGGGCGGTTTCGAATATCCCGGAAAGCTGGTCTACAGCTCCCAATACGGCGGCATGGTGCGCGAAACGCTCACGTTCACCAACCAACAGGGAGGCTTCGTCCTCTTGGCCTACGCCGTGGTGGTCACCGCAGTGTCAGCCATTCTGTTCCGGCGCCGCGACATCACCTAGGCGGACATCACCTAGTCGCGGCATCGCCGCTGGGATGCGTCGCCGCATTCTGGTGATTGCCACCCCCACGAGACAGATGCTGCCGCCGACAAATGCCAGCGCAGCTGGAACTTCGCCGAGGAAGGCCCACGCGAGGAGGGTCGCGATGATGGGCGTGAGGTACGTGGTCGCGCCCAATCGGCCGGCCGGCATCCGGCTCAGCGCGTAGGCCCACGTGGTGAAGGCGATCGCAGTGGGAAACACGCCCAAGTACACCAGCCCTAGGACCGCTGACGTGGGCGCCTCCGACACTGCGGTCCACAGCGCGGGCGCGAACGGCAGCGTCACGATCGCGCCGACACTGCACCCCAAAAACGTTGCTTGCAACGCGTTAACCCGCTTCAACACCGGCTTTTGCACCGTGACGCCGGCGGCATAGAAGACAGCAGCCAAGACAGCCAGAAACGCTCCGTTGACGTCGGTGGTCCTATCCGCCGTCGACCCGAATGCGACCAGCGCGGCCCCCACCAACGCCACGGCCGACCCGATCAACAGTGGCCTCGGGAACCCCTCGTGCAAGAAAATGCCGGCCAAGATAGCGATCAAGATGGGGCCGATGTTGACCAGGAGCGCGGTGGTGCCGGCGTCCAGGTGTTGCTCGGCGGCGTTAAGCGCAAGGTTGTACCCGGCGAACCACAGCACGCCGTAGCCGATGATGAAAAGCAGGTCTCGGCGCGCTGGCCACGGCCCGCGTTTGACGGCAACCACCACCCCCAGCGCGGTACAGCCCACCAACAGCCGCCCCAGCGTGAGCGGCCCGGGGCCGAAACTTGTTGCCACCGCGCGGATACCAACAAAGGCCGACGCCCAGAGCACGACGGTTACCCCGACGGCGACGAAAGCCATCCGGGAGCTGCGCCGGTCGTCATCCGGACTCACTGAGCTGGTCATTGGGTTGACTTCGAGGCCATAGGCCCGTTTCGCGCGGGTACACGGCCCCATAACCAGCGGAAATCAGCGTTCAGGACTTGTCCGGCTACTGCACTGACGATCACCGAGACAGTCTAGGTCGACGCCTATCAGCTCCCCAGTAGAGCCTCGGGGACACAGTCCCGAACGGCTGGGTCGAGCAAAGACTCCTGAAGCCACCGCATGTGCTGGCGTCCCCCCACGACCCGACTCTCAAGCACGCCCACCTCGTCGATTTCGATGCGAACAAGGTCGTGAGGCTCCAGCGTAAATGGAAGCTCCGGGACAAGGCTGGTTCCGGTAGAAAGAATCACACCGTCCGGAAAATAGTCTTCCCGTCCCAAGTATTGGGCAAGATCGCCGAGCTTGCGGTGGAGTCCGCTTGTGTTGGCCCTATCCTCCCAGACCGTCTGCCCAGCGCGCTCAATGCGGATGTGGATACCCAGCCGATACGGGTCGTTGACTTCCCATGCGGGCCGAATTGCCGGGCCGACCGCGCAGGCACCCAGGTAGACCTTCGCCTGCGGCAGATAGAGCGGGTTCAGCCCCTCAATGGACCGTGAGCTGACGTCGTTACAGACGGTGTAGCCCACGATCTCGCCGCGACTATTGAGCACCAGGGCTAACTCTGGCTCCGGGACGTTTATTGCGGAGTCCTGTCGCACAGAAACGGTCTCTCCGTGCCCGGTCACCCGCCACGCGACCGATTTGAAGAACAACTCGGGGCGCTCTGCGTCATACACACGCTCGTAGACGTCCGCCGATTGATCGCTTTCCAGCACCCGCGCCTCGCGAGAGCGCCGGTAGGTGACTCCCGCTGCCCATACCTCCATCAGCGAGTCGATCGGGGGCAGGAGCGTGAAATCAGGCTCCAGCACCGGGCTGACGGCAGGCTGCGTGCACACCGAGCGGATGTCTGCTGCAGACATCCGGAGCAACTGGCCGATAGATGCGACGCCGACGAGGGGGCGCAGGCCCTCCTCACGGTGGAGGCCGACTGCGGGTTTGCCACCGCGGTCAAGATAGCGCGTGATCAGCATGTGTATTCACTTTCGGATCGGGTGAGGTGTGTGCGTTCGTGGGCTACTGCTCACAGTGTGTTGCTGGGGTCTGAATTCAGGGTGTGACGTGGTGATGCCGTTGACATCGGCGGGGCGCAGCGTCACCCACCAAATGTTGGCTCGGGGATCCCGCGCACCGAGGTCTGGAGAGAGAACAGCGACCCGGAGAGCGGAGCTTGCGTCAACTCCTGCGGTGTCAGCCCGTCGCGCGCGGACGTGATGTAGAGGGTGGTGAGATCCGGCCCGCCGAAAGCGCAACTCGTGGGTCGGGGCACGGGCACCGAGATCTCCTTGGCCAGCACACCGTTCGGCGAGTATTTGCGGATCGCCCAGCCATCCCACAGCGCAACCCACACGTTGCCTTCGGAGTCCACGGTCAGTCCATCGGGAAACCCGTCACGCTCGGCAATTTCGGCGAACACACGCTGCTCCCCCATCTCGCCACGTTCGAGGTCGTACTCGAAGGCGAAGACGCGGCGTTGCCCCGAGTCGATAAAATACATGGTCGAGTTATCGGGGCTCCAGCCGATGCCGTTCGCAAGGATCAGGCCCGAAAGCATTCGCGTGCAGTGCAAGTCGGTGCCGAGGCGATACAGCGAGCCGAGCGGGTCGGTTTCATCCTGGTGCACTGTGCCCGCCCAGAACCTCCCCGCTCGGTCGCATGCCCCGTCGTTGAACAAGTTCTCCGGCAGCTCCGCCTCGGGATCATGGATGGCAGCGAGGTCACCGGTCTCGAAGTCCAAGATGGTGAAACCGCTCCGCAGAGCGACAAGAGCCCCACCGGAGCGGCGCAGTGCCAGAGCGCCGA
Source organism: Nakamurella antarctica (assembly GCF_003860405.1). Lineage (NCBI taxonomy): Bacteria > Bacillati > Actinomycetota > Actinomycetes > Nakamurellales > Nakamurellaceae > Nakamurella > Nakamurella antarctica. The sequence continues at coordinate 2,791,504 of NZ_CP034170.1, forward strand.
TAGTGCTCGGCATGCTCCAGTCGCTGCGCCGTCCGGTGGAAGGGGACAACGAACGTGCCACTCGACCGACAATGTCGACCCAGTAAAGGGTCTGATCCGCTACCGACCACACCGGGCTCTCGCCCAGCAGGTCGATGCCGGCGATCACGCATCGCAGGTCGTTCGTCATGGAGCCCCTTGCTAGTGAAATGTCCTTAGGGTGAACGTGTTTTTAGGCGATCAGATCGCGACTACCCGTGTACTTCTCGAGAGCCTCCGGGTCCAGGGTGATGCCGAGCCCCGGGGTGGTCGGAATCTTGAGCATTCCGTTCTCGTCGAGCTTCCACGGGTCGGTCACCAGATCGTCGATGTAGGCGGAACCGGAGATGTACTCGACCAAGTCGGTGTTGGGCAGCGCCGCCGCCAGATGCAAGTCGGCAGCGAGCCCGACCGCGGTGTTCCACCCATGCGGGATCATCTGGATGCCGCGGTCCTCAGCTGCCCAGCCGATCCGCCGCTCTTCGCTCAGGCCGCCCACCTTGGTGACGTCGGGCTGGATGATGTCGAAGGCTCCGGCTTCGATCCAGGGGGCGAAACTCTGCCGGCGAGTGAGTACCTCACCGCCGGAGATCTTGATCGAGGAACGCGCTCGGAGCGCGACGAAGTCTTCAAGCGCATCCGGCTGCAGCGCTTCTTCGAACCACAACACGTCATGGTCGACCAGCATCTCCGCTGTGCGAAGCGCCCACTTGAGCCCCTGCCTCCATTTGCCGTCGCTACCGCCGGCGTCCACCATCAGAAGGCAGTAGGGACCGATGGCGCCACGCGCGTCCGCGACGATCTGCTCGTCGAGCGCATTGCTCTCGCGGCCAAACGGACCCCAGCCGATCTTGAACGCGGTGAACCCCCGAGCCTTGGCGGCTAGCAGGGTTTCGGCCATCGCGCCCGGTCGGTCCATCAGCAATGACGCGTAAGGGCGTACTTCCTCTCGCCAGCAGCCGCCCAAAAGTCGGCCCACTGGCTGCCCGGTCACCTGCCCGAGAATGTCCCACAGCGCGATGTCGATCCCGCTGATCGCGTGGGTAATGGCGCCGCCCCGGCCCATCCAGAACGTCCCGCGATGTAGCCTTTCGGACACCCGCTCGGGTTCGATCGCTGATTCGCCGATACACAGGGGACGAAGCACCTCAAGCGCGGCCAGAACGAGGTTTTCGCTCGTAAATACACTGCCCAGACCGATCACGCCCTCATCGGTGTGGACGGCGATGAGCGTGTGGACGACGTCGTCTGGCTGGATCTCATCGCTCCACCCGCCTTCCGGGGTCGAACCCCGGAGCCCAGCTGCGCGAATCTCTCTAATCTTCACTACGTCTCCTTGATTTTTGGGGTCGCTCGGCTGAGCTCCCTATTCCCGGCTGGCAGCTTTGCCCCAGCTCGGGGGTGTTAGGTGGATTAGCTATTCTCGATATCCGGGCCGCCCAGAATTATCGGTGGCCTCACATGCATCGCGGCTAACTACTGCCGCTCACCTCAGGCGGACTTTGTTCTGCTTGCGCGACAACGCGTCTGCGGTGGCAGCCATCAACAAAACCGAACCGGTGATGGCGAGGTTGAGGCCGGATGGCAGTCCGAGCAGTCCGAGTCCGTTATCGATGACGGCGATGACGAGACCGCCGATGATGGCGTCCTTGAGCTTGCCGCGCCCACCGAACAGACTGACACCACCGACCACCGCAGCTGCAATTCCGTTGAGCACAATGGTTCGTCCCGCGGACGCGTCGACCGTGCCGATCCTGCTGGCAGTCAGAATCCCTGAAACCGCAGCTAATCCGGCACCGATGATGAAAACTGTGACGCGCAAATTCGATACCGAGATACCGGCCCGACGCGACGCCTCGTCGTTGCCGCCCACCGCATATATATGGAGTCCGAACTTGGTCCGCTGCAAAAGTGTGACCCCCAGCAGGAAGACCACCGCGACGATGAGGACGACCACGGGCACTCCGCGCACGCTGAACAGCGGATTTCTGCTGCGCTCCTGGTTGAGGAGAAACACGCCCACGACGAGAGCCAGGGCAAGCACCCCGACCCGGAGTACCACTGCGGAGAAGGGCTGGTTCGCGTGCCCGAGGGCCACCCGCCGACGGCGCTTGTTCAGCTGCAGACCGAATGTGGCCGCCACTGCGACCGCAACGAGCACCCAGCCGATGGTCGGTGGCACATTGCCATTTTCGAAGCTGAGAATGACGGGCGACGTCACGCTGTAAAGCCCGCCCTGGCCGATCACCAAGAGCTGCAATCCCTGGAAGGCCAGGAATGCGGCCAGGGTGACGATGAACGACGGAATCCCCACTTTGGCAACAAGCACACCGATCCCCAGACCGATGAGGACGCCAGCAGCAATTGCTACCAGGCTCGCAAGCCACCAGCTAAATCCAGCTTTCGTCATCGCAATGACGAGGAGTGCGCTGGTGAGGCCAGAAGTGACGCCAGCGGACAGGTCAATCTCCCCGAGCAACAGGACGAAGACGAGACCCATTGCCAGCACAATCAAAGGGGCTGATTGCTGAAGGAGGTTCGCGAAATTGAGCGTGGTGAAGAAGATCGGCTCAATAATGCTGAACAAGACAACCAGCAACACAAGCCCCGCAACGGCTGGCATCGAGCCCATATTGCCGCCACGCAGACCGGCGATGTAGGCGCGCATTTCCTCAGCCACCGTCTGGCTGTGACCTCGGCGCACCCGGGCCTCAAGGCTGTTGCTCTCCAGGTCAGTTTTCATAGCTGTTGTGACTTTCTTCGTGTCCATTAGAGGCCTTCTCGCACTGCAGCTTTTGCGCCAATACCGGTGATGTGGCCGACGACCTCTTCGATGTCGGTCTTTTTGGCGTCCAGAACAGCGGACATCTCGCCGAGATACATCACGTGGACGACATCGGCCACGCTGAGAACTTCTTGCATGTTGTGGCTCACCAACACCACAGCGACGCCGGTGGCAGCGAGTTCGCGGACTAACGCCAACACCTGTCGGGTTTGGGCGACACCGAGAGCTGCTGTTGGCTCATCGAGAACCACCAACTTGTTCTTCCACAGCACCGACCGGGCGATAGCAACTGTCTGGCGCTGGCCGCCGGAGAGGCTGGCTACCAGCTGTTTGACCGACTTCACGGTGCTGACGCCAAGGGAATCCAGGGTGGCCGCCGCACGGCTTTGCATGGTCAGGTCGTCGAGGAAAGCCCCGTCCACCATTTCGCGACCCAGAAACATGTTTTGGGTGATGTCGAGGTTGTCGCACAGAGCCAAGTCTTGGTAGACAACCTCAATTCCCAGCTCACTGGCGTTCGCCGGCGAAAAGAGGTCTACTTTCCGTCCCTCAAATCGAGTCTCCCCACCGTCATATGGCTGGCTCCCCGCCATTCCCTTGATCAGCGTCGACTTACCCGCGCCGTTGTCCCCGACCAATGCGGTGACCTGCCCGGCGTAGGCGGTGAAGTTAATACCCTTGAGGACGTCCACCGCGCCGAATGACTTCGTCACTCGCATCAGTTCGATCGTGGGTGCTATTGGTTCCGAACTGTTCATGCTCTCTCCTTGTGGATCCTCAATATGCCTACCGAGAGCACCCGGTGCGCGTCGCGGCACGCGGGTGGCTACTGGGTCAGCTGACGCCGAACTTGGTGCACGCCGTCTTCAATTCCGCAGTGGTGCAAAGGCGATCCACGGTAATTTGGCCTGATGCCACAAGGTCTTTCACTGTTTCTGCGGTAATGACCTGAGGATCGACCTTGATGTAAGGGGTGCCGTCATCCAGCTTGTCGTTGGCCTCGGACTTCACGCCGGTCATCATTTCGATACCAGCTTTGACCGCAGCTTTCGGTTCGGCCTCGCCCGCGGTGTTGACGGTGACGATCTGCTTCCCGAGGAGAACGTTCTGCAGACCAGCGTCGGTGGCGTCCTGCCCCGATACCGGCAGAACCTTATTGTTCTTCGTCAAAATGGTGATGACGCCGGCTGCGTTGGTGTCGTTCGCCGCCCAGACTGCGTCGACGTTGCCGTTGAGGCTTGAGTAGGCCTGCTCGAATTCTGTTGTTGCTGTTGGCCCGTCCCACGTTCCGCGTGTTCGGCGGCAGGCTTGATCCCCACTTTCGCCATGATGTCGACTGCGCCGTCGTGGAATGTCTTGGCGTTGCCATCCGTGGGGTCGCCGCCGACGAAGATTACCTGGGCCGCAGCCGGATCTTTGCCCAGCGCCTTGAGCCCGTCGACAATTGCTTGGCCTTGGATTTGGCCAATCTTGAAGTTGTTGTAGGCAACATAAATGTCAGCGCCAGTGATGGGTCGGTCAAGCGCCATCACCGGAATTCCCTGTGCTTTGGCCTTGTTCATAACCCCTACACCAGCGCCTTCGAGGTCTACAAGGATCATCAACCCGCAGCCGCTCGCCAACTGCTGGTCGCCGATGGTGGCGAACTTGTTGGTGTCGCCGTTGGCATTTTGGATATCGACTTTGTAACCCGCAGCGGTGAAACCCTTGGTGAGCTCCGGGCGGAAGGTCATTTCCCACTGTGGGGTGGAAGAGCTGTCCGGGAGGATGACGCACGCGGTGCCCTTCGGTGCCTCGCCGCCGGAAGTGGCGGTGGTGCTGGTGCTGCTGCAGCCCGCCAGGAGTGCGGCTACGCCGCCAACGGCAGCCACCGTGGTGATCAAACGTGTGTGTGTCCTGATCTTCATTCGCGTTCTCCTCTTGATCGGTTCCAGGTCCGCGAGTGGATCTGGCTGAGCAGCAAACCGGAATTCGCTCGGCTGTCTTCGGGTAAGCACTCGACAACCGGCCTTGGGTTTCGATAGTGTTCCACAATCGGAACGGCGTTCGCAATGGCGAACACAAACTATTTTTGAAGCGTCCGTGTGCGTGTTGAAGTGGGGAGCTGACGGAAAGTCGGCGGGAGAGTTCATGCTGGCTAGGATCGACGCACGCGGACGAGGGGAACGTAATGCTGGAAGAAAATGAACCAGGCACCACAGAAACTCGAGTGCGGGCAGTGGACCGCGCGTTGAGCGTGGTCGAGGCTCTCACGGATGGCAGTACCCGAACTCTGAGCGATCTCGCGACAAAGCTCTCCGTCCCCAAAAGCACCTTGCACGCCATCTTGCGAACACTGGAATCGCGGGGGTGGCTCCAAGCCGACGGCGCTGCGTATCGCCTCGGAGTCAGATCGCTGCTCCCGGGGGCGGGATATCTGGAGGCCGACACGGTTGTGTCGATTTCGAACCCCATTCTGGACGACCTGGTCGCGGAGTGCGATGAAACCGTCCACCTGGGACGACTTGTGGATTCAGACATCGTCTACATCGCGAAAAGGGACTCGGTGCAGCCGCTACGCCTTTTCACTTCGGTGGGCAGGCGCCTCCCCGCCCACGCCACCGCGATGGGAAAGGTGCTCCTGGCCCAGCGGACGGACGCGGAAATCGATGCGATTTTCACCTACCCTCTGCGGGTCTTGACACCGGCAACCATCGTGGATCGCGAACATATGATGCGCGAGCTCAACGAGATCCGCACCAAGGGATACGCCAATGACGCTGGCGAAAGCACCCTCGGAGTAACCTGCACGGCGATTGTGATTGATTCGGGCCCGACGCCCCAATACGCGCTGAGCTGCTCCGCGCCCGATGTTCGCCTCACCGGTGCGCAGCAAGCCGTGATCCTGAACGGGCTCTACCGAGCGCGTCAACGAATCGAAGAACAGCTGGCAACCAGCCTTCCCTCTCTGGGGGCGAAGCCCGCAGCGTCATGATCCCCGCAGCTTGAGTGCCACCGCAGCTTGAGTGCCACCGCAGCTTGAGTGCCACCGCAGCTTGAGTGCCACCGCAGCTTGAGTGCCAGCTAACTCCTTTCACTTTCCCCTACGAACCGACGGGCGCACTCATGCAGGATCGAATCATCGCCATTACCGGTGCGGCATCAGGCATTGGCCGGGCTACCGCGCTGCTGTGCGCCGAACGAGGGGCCCATGTGGCTCTGATGGATGTTGATGAAGCCGGGTTGAAACTTGTTGCGCAGGAAGCGGAACGCAGCGGCGTGAGCGCCGCCACCTACGTTTGCGACGTTCGCGACGAAGACGTTGTGGCAGAAGCCTTCTCGAGTGCACGGCGCGATCTAGGAACCCCTCGGGGACTCTTCGCCTGCGCCGGTATTGACCTACCCGGTTTTGCCCACGAGTTGCCTGCGGAGCGCTGGCAGAAGGTGATTGACATCAACCTCAATGGGTCATTCTTCGCTAGCAAACACATGCTGCAGGGGCTGCTGGACTCCGGCCTAGGAGGCTCGATCGTGCTGTGCTCCTCGCCCGCGTCATTCGTGTCCTTCGCTGCGGGCGCGAACACCGCCTACGCGGCATCGAAGGGCGCGGTGTCTGCCCTGACGAGGACCCTCGCCTTGGACTACGCGCGCTACGGGGTGCGAGTCAACGCAGTGGTGCCCGGGCCAACTGAAACGCCGCTGATGTGGATGGCTGTTCCGGCAGAAGACCGAGCGCGGCTCACCACCACAATTGAGTCCGAGGTACCGCTCGGCCGGCTGGCCACACCGCGAGAGCAAGCCCATGCGGTGCTCTGGCTTCTTAGCGACGACTCGTCATTCGTGACCGGCTCGCATCTTGTGTGTGATGGAGGAGTGCTGGCAAAGGCCTCCATCAGCGTCTAGGTCGTCGGCGTTTTTTCAGCGGAGGCCGGCCGGTTGAGAGTAATGGCCCTGCGCAGCGCGCCGGCGATATCCACCCCCAGTTGATAGGCGCCCTGGCTAGTTCCATCCATCGACCACGATCCGTGGATCAGCTCGTTGTACCGCAGGTAGGTGATGGGGACGCCGGCCTCGTACAAAGCCCGCGCGTACCCCTCTCCGTCATCGAGCAGGGGATCGAGCCCGCAGGTAATGACGGTTGCCGCCGGCAGCCCGTCCAACGGTCCGGCCGCGTACAGGTCGACGTATTCCGGGGACTCGGTGGGTCCGGCATAGATCTCCCAAAAGTGCTGCATCGCCTTTCGGGTCAAGAAATACCCCTCGCCAAACCGCAGGTAGGAGTCGGTGTCGAAATCACGCGCCACCACCGGGTACACCAGCAGCTGGTGGGAGAGCGTCGGTCCGCCCTCATCGCGCAACATCTGGGCCACCCCCGCGGCCAGGTTGGCGCCAGCAGAATCCCCTCCGACTGCAAGGAAATCACCGTCCCCGCCAAGCTCGGCGACGTTCTCCGCAGCCCACCGAGTAGCGGCCACGCAATCCTGGAGCGCGGCCGGGTGCGGATCCTCCGGCGCGAGGCGGTAGTCGATACTTATTACCGCGCAACCAGTGTCGGCAACAAGCCGGCGGATGGGACGGTCGGAGAGATTCACCGATCCGACCTTCCAGCCGCCGCCGTGGAAGAACACCACAAGCGGCGCCGGGTCAGGGCCCGGCCGATACAACCTGGCAGGAATGTCCCGGTGCTCGGCTGGAATCACCAGATCGCGCACCGAGCCGACTTCCACGGGTGGGCGCTGGCCCTCGATCATCGCATCGGAGGAGAGCCTGGCATCTGAGACAGACATTTCCCACGTCTGGGGAGCAGCCGGGTCAACCGCCTGCAGAATCAGATATTGCTCGGGGTCCACGAACGGGGTTGCATCCATCAACATTGCCTTCCTCGGGGTACGGACGTCGGCCTCACCGCCACAGTCTAGAACGTGCCGAATCTGGGACCATTAGCCCGATTCTGGCGGGCTAATGATCCCAGATTCGCACTTCTCGGCCCAGACCCCGAACAAGTAGGCCCAGATCCGCGCTCCTAGGCCCAGTCGGCCTTAGGTAAGTTGCCCGCGCCTGCCGCCGCGTTGGGCCGCTGCTCCGGCGGCCACCACGAGCACGATGCCGAGCAGCTGAATCAGTGACGGGCGTTGGTGGAGAACGATCAGGCCCAGGAGTAAGCCAATCGCTGGCTCGACTGCCATCAGCGTGCCGAAGGCAGCAGTGGTCAGCCTGCGCAGCGCGAGCAGCTCGAACGCGTAGGGCAGCACCGGCAGCAACAGAGCCAAGCCCGCACCTACCGCAAGCACGTTCACAGTGAGGTGCCCCGCGGCCTGCGGAATGCCGATGATCCCAGCGGTGGCCGCGGCGATCGGGACGGTCAACGATAGACCGGTCAGCCCTTCGAAGCGGTCGCCAACGTGCTGGGTCAACACGATGTAGACGCCCCAGCCAACCGCAGATATGAGTGCCAACCCGATGCCGACGGCGTCCACGCTGCCCTGCCACGGCTCGGTGAGTCCGATGACGCCGACCAAAGCCACGGCTGGCCAGATAAACCCCCGCACATGACGGCTCCGCGCCGCCGCAACGGTCAGTGGGCCGAGAAACTCGATGGCCACACAGGTTCCGAGCGGTATCCGCTCGATCGCGGCCAAAAAGGTCACCGTTTGCAGTCCGGTGGTGATTCCGAGTCCGAGCAGACCCGGGAGGTCTCGGCGACGGAGTGAACGCACCGGCGGCCGAACGATCGCGACGAAGATGAGGGCGCCGAACGTCAGGCGGAGCCACGCCGTCCCGGCAGCGCCGATGGTGGAGATCAGGTCCACCGACAGCGCCGCCCCCAGCTGTACCGAGAGCATCGACGCGACCGCGAGAGTCCACGCGGGGACGGCGTCGGTGCGCGATGGGTGCGCGATCACTGTGGTTGACGAACGGACTGGCGGGTTAGAACTGCTCCCCCGTACGCCAGGGCATCTCTTGAAGCGACATCGTGTTGCCGTCCGGATCGCTAAAACCGGCGTACTTCACTCCCCCGCCGACGTCCTCGACCGCGCCGACGAGGACGCCGCGGCTGATCAGCTCCGCCCGCGCTTGCTCAATGTTGTTGACCACCAGGTGAAGTGCTTTGACGGAGCCGGGTACGGCGACGTCATACGCGGCGAGCCCGGTGCCGAATCCGATGGAGCAGCTCGACCCGGGCGGAGTGAGTTGGACGACGCGGACTCCCTCCGCAGGCCGCACATCGACATCCTCGACGAAACCTAACTTGTCGATGTAGAACGCCTTGGCGCGGTCCACATCCGCTACCGGAATCGGCACCAACTCGAGTTTCATCTCCACGTACTTCTCCCACATTGCTTGCCCGACGGTTAGAAATGTATTCCTACCCCGCTTCGGGTCCGCGGGGCTACAGTTCGGACACTGACATCCATCGAATTCGCGGAAGAGGAACACCCCATGCCCACTCGCGACACTCCATTTAAGGCCGGGACACCCTGCTGGGCAGATCTTTTCACCAGCGACGCCGACAAATCCCGGTCCTTCTACCACGACGTCATGGGGTGGACAGCAGACGAACCCAATCCCGCATACGGCGGCTATGTGAACTTCAGAGCCGGCGGCAGTGGTAGCGGGAAATCAAGTGCGGCGGGCCATCGCGCCGCTGGGATGATGGGCGGCAACACCACCGAGTCCCCCGTTCCGGACATGTGGACGCTCTACTTCAGCGTTGACGATATCGATGCCGTGGTCGCGAAAGCTGTGGGCCTGGGCGCGAGGGTGCGCAGCGGCCCGCATCCCGTCGGCGACCTCGGGTCGATGGCGGTCCTGACCGACCCGTCCGGTGGCGCCTTCGGGCTGTGGCAGGGCGGAATTCACCCTGGCTTCAGCCACCATTTGGAGCCCGGTAGCGCCGCGTGGTTCGAATACCACGCCACGGACTTCGCGAGTGGAACCGCCTTCTACGCCGCGCTCTTCGAGTGGGAGCTTTCGGTGCTCGCCGATTCGGACGAATTCCGTTACACCAACGCGCAAGTGGCGGGCGAGGACGTGGTCGGCCTGATGGATTCGCGCGCAATGCTGCCCGCCGGGCACCCGCCGTTCTGGACCATCTATTTCAGCGTGGCCGACATGGACTCGGCGCTGGGCACCGTCGTTGAACTCGGTGGCAGCATCGAACACCGAGATGACGACTCCCCCTACGGCCGGACCGCCGCGGTGGTGGACAGCACTGGCGCGCGGGTCAAGCTGCACTGCGAGGCCGCGGACCACTGAACCCGCGTGCAGCCCGAGCCGATGACCACCACGCTCAATGAAGCTTTACGGGTGCGGTCCAAGGGTGAGGATCGTCAGGGTGTCGGCATTTGGTCCGTAGAGCCACCAGATGCGCCAGGCCCCCGGCGTCCTGTTCTCAATATATGACTCCCACACGTCCTCGCCATTGGGGCCGGAAAGTGATTGGTATTTGTGAGAGTTGAGTCCTGGGTGGCCCGGGCCAATATCTCGGAGAAGCCGGAGCGTTTTCTTGGCTTTCTTCAGCTTGGCCGCATAGACGCGCTTGCCGAGATCTTCGAAAACACCCAGTGCTTCGGAGGTGAAAAGCAATGTGAACGGTGGTGCGCTCACAATTACACTTGGTCCTCGAGCAGATCATCTCGCCTGCTGACCCGGCCCTCAGCCGCATCAGCAAGGCCACGAAGCAGCGACTGACGCAGTGCGTCGTCCTCCCACACCAACAGTTCTCGCTTCGGAATACTCGCCAGCGGGGTCAAAAGAATCTCACCCGTCGAACGTGTAGAGACGAGGAACCGGTCGTTGCGCCGCACTCCGGCACGTCCGAACGCAATCCGAGCCCGGTCGTCTGCTGCAACTTCGGCGATGGGCTCGAACCCAGAAAGTGCGCTCATAGCAACTCCTCGTACATGGGGTGAGTTCTCTCAGACTACTCCAGCGGGGGCATGTGGGTATTGCCCATGTAACCCGGATTCCACTTCGAGACGCCCACCGTGACGGCACGCCGCTGGCGGAACATACTCACTCCGAGATCACGTGATTGTGCTTGCCGCTCGAATGCCCGCTAACGGCGCAACGCGTGACGCCGGTACGGTCGGCGTGAGGCCCGCGCCCCGAAGCGCGGACGTTTTCGAATGGGAGCAAATGTAGTGGTGAACAGCGGCGCCAAGCCTGCAGGAGGCGACCTGGATCCCACACAGGCATCGCCGGACGAACAGTGGCGCGAGCGGCCCGACATCGTCGCGATCCAGCGACGCACGGTCCGGATCCTCATCGCCGCCCAAATCGTTGGCGGTATCGGCATCGGAGCCGGCGCATCGTTGGGGGCCCTGCTTGCCGAACAAGTGACGTCATCGGAGTCGTGGGCTGGTCTGGCCCGAACGTGTTCAACACTCGGCGCGGCCGCGATCGCGCTGCCACTTGCCTCCATGGCCAGCCGGCGCGGCCGCAATAAGGCCCTCGGTCTGGGTTGGGCGCTGGCAGCGATCGGCGGCGTCGTCCTCGTCCTCTCGGCCGCGTTCAGCAACATCCCACTACTCATCATGGGCATGCTGATGTTTGGTTCCGGCACCGCAACAAACCTCCAATCACGGTATGCAGCAACCGATCTGGCTAAACCCGCGCACCGATCCCGCACGCTGTCCATCGTTGTGTGGTCCACCACCATCGGCGCGGTGCTGGGGCCCAACCTGTCCGGCCCCGGCGTCACGGTGGCGGAATGGTTCGGCCTCCCCGACCTCTCCGGAGGCTTTCTGATTTCGGCTGTCGTGCTCAGTCTCGGGGCGGCAGCGATGTGGATCTTTATGCGCCCCGACCCACTTGTCACCGCGCAGCACCATGCGCCGGACGTGCCGGTCAACACGCGCAAGCAGCGAAGCCTCTCGGTCACCATGAAGGCTATTTCGGAGTCCGCGGTGACTCGGCTTGCCTTCGTAGTGGTGGTTCTCGGCCACACCGTAATGGCGTCCGTGATGACGATGACCCCGGTGCACATGGCTGATCACGGCGCGAGCCTGAACATCATCGGGTTGACGATCAGCGTGCATGTGTTTGGAATGTATGGACTCTCCCCGGTGGTGGGCGTCATCTCGGACCGGCTCGGACGGATTCCCGCGATCATGATCGGCCAGGCGTGTTTCGTAGCGTCGGCCTTGATTGCCGGGATGTCTGGGACGTCAAACGGCATGGTGATGGCCGGGCTGTTCCTGCTGGGCTTGGGCTGGTCGTTCTCGTTAATCGCGGGCTCGACGCTGCTGGGCGAGTCGGTACCCAGCGCTATCCGGCCCTCCGTTCAGGGCACCGGCGATATGGCAATGAACGTGGTCGCCGCGGTTGCCTCCGGGATTTCCGGCGTTGTCATGGCGAAGTGGGGTTTCGGCGGATTGAACGTGATTGCCGGGGTACTGACCATTCCTGTTCTGCTGCTGGTGCTTTCGACCGTGGTGACCGGGCGCCGCAGCGAGAAGGTTTAGTCGCGCGGGCAGCAGGCACAGCCCGCCGCGTCACCACGAGGCCGCGAATCGGCCCCTGATTCCACCTTCAGGACTGCGGCGTTCGGCGCGCAGCAGGCATCGCCCTTCCACGCGTTCCGACCCTCTTTTGCGGCGATGACGGCGATCACCAAGGCTGCGATCGGGTCGGCCCAAGCCCAGCCGAACGCAGAGTTCAGTACGAGGCCGACCAGCAGCACCGCAGAGAGATAGGTGCACAACAGGGTCTGCTTGGAATCGGCGATGGCGGTGCGGGAACCCAGCGCCCGTCCGGCCCTGCGCTGGCCCCACGACAGCCACGGCATGATCAGCAGGCTGAGCGAAGCGATCACCAAACCCGGCGTGGAATGGCTGGCTTCGTTGCCGCTGATGAGGGAGGCTGCAGCATCGATTGAAACGTAGGCGGCGAGCGCAAAGAACGACATAGCGATGATGCGCAGCGCCTTCTTCTCCCGCGCCTTCGGGTCAACTCCCGCGAATTGCCACGCCACCGCAGCCGCTGAGGACACTTCGATGATGGAGTCGAGACCAAAGCCGACCAACGCCGATGACGATGCGACCGAACCAGCCCAGATAGCCACAACGGCTTCGATGACGTTATAGGTGATGGTGGCGGCGACAAAGAGCTGAATCCGGCGGATCAACAATTCCTCTCGTGCACTGTCGAGGGCAGGTTGGGCGGACATCAGCAGCACCCCGTTCCTGCAGCCGCAGCTTCACAATGTTCCGGGTCAACGGCCAACACCACGTCCAGCAAGCCGCTCAGGGCTTGTCCGAGTCCCGCGTCGGCGAGTTCGTAGCGAGCGCGTCGCCCCTCCGGAACTGCGACGACGAGTCCGCAGCCGCGCAGGCACTGCAGGTGGTTGGAGATACTTTGACGCGATACGTCCAGCTGTTCGGCAAGCTCCGCGGGGTAGCCGGGCGCCTGGCTCAGCGCCAACATGATCTGGGCGCGGGTCGGGTCGGACAGTGCGTGCCCCAACCGCGCGAGTACGGGGGCGTGCGTCAAGGTTTGCATCAAATAATAGTACATCAAGCAGTGGATTCAGCAAGTGATGAACTGTGGTGCGAGGCGATCAGGCACTCTTGCGTGCATACCCCCCGGGGTATACGATCGCAGAAGAGCAGCGCCCCACACCCGCTCCCCCGCAACGCACCGGAGGCTGACATGTTGTTTACCCAGTACTACGTCGAGTGCCTATCCCAGGCGTCGTACCTCATCGGCGACCGGGACAGCGGTCAAGCCGTAATCGTTGACCCCCGCCGTGATATCGGTGAATACCTTGCTGATGCAAAGGCCAACGGATTGACGATCGTCGGGATGATCAACACGCACTTCCACGCCGATTTCGTGTCCGGCCACCTCGAACTCGCCGACGCCACCGGTGCCTGGATCGGATACGGCGAAGCCGCCAGCACCGACTTCCCGGTGCGCCACCTCGCGGAGGGCGAACGGATCAGCCTCGGCCACGTCACCCTGAAGATCCTCGCGACCCCCGGCCACACCCCCGAGTCGATCAGTGTGCTGGTGTTCGAGCACCCCGATAACGAAATCGCGTATGGCGTCCTGACTGGCGACGCACTGTTTATCGGCGATGTAGGCAGGCCAGACCTGTTGGCCTCCATCGGGTTCACCGCCGATCAACTTGCCATCCAGCTGTTCCATTCGGTCCAGACGGTGCTGATGGGACTGCCCGACGCGGTCCGGGTGTTCCCGGCACACGGCGCGGGTTCGTCATGTGGCAAGAACCTGTCCACCGAACGACAGTCGACCATTGGCGAGCAGCGGCGCCTGAACTATGCCTGCCAACCGATGACGCAGGACCAATTCGTGCAGGTCGTCACCGCCGACCAGCCGTCCGCGCCGCCGTACTTCGTCTACAACGCCATCCTCAACAGGAGCGAACGCGAGCACCGTCCCCTCACAGCCTCACCCACGGCCCTCGAAGATAGCAGCGTTGACGACGCGCTCGCGGCCGGCGCTCTCGTCCTAGACACCCGTACCCCCACCGACTTCGCAGCGGGCCATGTAATCGGCTCGATCAACGTCGGCGCGGACGGCCGAATGGCCGAAACCGTTGGCATGGTCCTGGATCCGGAGCAACGGGTAGTGCTGCTCAGCCCCGACGGCCAGTCCGATGACGACGCTATGCGGATGGCACGAATCGGCTTCGATCACGTGGTCGGCTACATCCCCGACGCTGAGGCCTACCTGGAGCGCAACGCCTCGCGGGTGGAGCCAGCAAGCCGGCTCACCGCCAGGCAACTCGCTGACCTGATGGAGAGCGTCGAAGGACTTACCGTGGTGGACCTCCGAAACCCTGGCGAGCTTACGGACGGCGTCCTGCCCGGCGCGCTCAGAATTCCGCTGGCCGAACTGGTCCGCCGGATCGACGAGATCAACCTGGCTGCGCCGGTTGTCGTTTACTGCGCGGGTGGTTGGCGCTCGAGTGTCGCAGCGAGTGTGCTGCGGAGCCGGGGGGCGAAAGACGTCTCCGACCTGATCGGCGGCTACAGCGCATGGACCTTATTGCACGCCAACGCTTCTGGCTAAGCCGCGCCGATGTCCGATGTCGATTGTCAGATACCCTCGAGGGTATCGGACCCCGTACTCCAGGAGGAATCACATGGTCGCGCTCCCGCCCGAGGGCATGGACGTCATCGTCAAACGGCTGCGCCGCGCGCAAGGCCAGATCGGCGGCATCCTCAAGATGTTGGAGGAAGGCCGCGACTGTGAGGACGTGATTACCCAGGTCGCCGCTGTGAGTAAGGCAATCGACCGGGCGGGCATCGCGATCATCTCCAGTGGATTCAAACAGTGCGTGATCGACAGCAACGGCGCAGAAAGCTTGGATATCGAGAAAATGGAGAAGCTGTTTTTGTCGCTGGCGTAACGGGTCCGGTGCCTCACCCGGGATGTTTGCCCTGGACATAGGGCCGAAAGCCCCTGACCCCCGGTCCTTGAGGGCGTGAGACTGAAGGTCCTACGTTGAAAGGAAGCCGCTATGGCCGACGTTGTCATCTTGGGTGCAGGGATCTCCGGACACACTGCCGCGCTTCATCTTTCACGGCTGCTCGGTAAGAAGGATCTGGGCAGGAAGCACACCGTCACGGTGGTCTCGCCGAACTCACTCTGGAACTGGATCCCCTCCAACATCTGGGTCGGGGTCGGCAAGCTCGACAAAAAGCACGTCGTCTTTCCACTGCAACCCGTCTACCGCCGCAAGGGGATCGACTTTCGGCAGGCCAAGGCCGTCGCGATCCGGCCGGAAGGCGACGCGGCCGACCCCCGCGGCGCCGTCGACATCGAATACACCGGCCAGGGCAAAGTTGGCGCGCCCGAGCGGCTGCGATACGACTACCTGATCAACGCCACCGGACCACAATTGCGCTTCGAGGCCACGCCTGGCTTGGGACCGAACGGCCACACCGTCTCGGTATGCACCGCCGATCACGCGCTGGAGGCCGCCGCCAGCCTTCGCCGTTGCATCACCCGGCTGCAGGCCGGCGAGGAGCAGACCCTGGTGGTCGGGATGGGCCACGGCACATGCACCTGCGAGGGAGCGGCGTTCGAGTACGTGTTCAATGTTGACCACGAGCTACGGGAGGCCGGTGTCCGCGATAAGGCTCGGTTGGTCTACCTGACGAACGAGGCGCACCTCGGCGACTTCGGGGTCGATGGAATGACTTTCGAGGATCAAGGCTTCCAAAACTCGAGCGAACTGTGGACGGCGTCGCTCTTCCGCGAGCGCGGCGTCGTGGCAATTCTCGGCGCACACGTCGAGGAAGTCGACGAAGGCTTGATCCGCTACGAGACGCTCGACGGCGAGAAGCATTCGCTGGCATTCGATTTCGCCATGCTGCTGCCCCCCTTCGGCGGAGTCCCGCTCCGCGCCTTCGGCCGCGACGGCGACGATATGACGGCCCAGATTTTCGCGCCCAGCGGGTTTATGAAGGTCGACGCCGACTACACCGTCAAGCCGTACGAACAGTGGCGGGCCGAGGATTGGCCGCGAACTTATCTCGCGCCCGGGTACGACAACGTGTTCGCTGTCGGGATCGCTTTCGCGCCACCACACCAGATCTCGCGGCCGCACAAGAGCGCGAACGGTACCGTGATCACTCCGTCGCCGCCCCGCACCGGGATGCCATCAGGGGTGATGGGTAAGACCGCAGCTATGACGATTGTCGACCGCATCAACAACGGGATGAGTGCTCCGGCGCACGAGGCTTCCATGGCCGCAATGGGAGCAGCCTGCGTGGCATCGTCCGGACACGGTCTGCGCCGCGGATCGGCCGCGTCCATGACGATGATGCCGGTGGTGCCCGACTATGTGCGCTACCCGACGGGGCGGGACCTGAAAAACACCCGCGGCGAGATCGGCCTCAGCGGCCACTGGGTCAAGCTGATGCTCCATTATCTCTTCATCTACAAAGCCAAGGGCCGCCTCGGGTGGCAACTAATTCCGGAGTGAACTGACATGAAAACACCAGAATCCACCTTGGGCTCGGCCGTCTCCGACCAGCCCAGGGCCGACCTCGCACTCGCACCACTTCCCACTCGGGCCACGCTGCGGCGCCGACGCAACCTGCCCTACCAGCTCATCCGCTTCGCCGTGTTCAACGCTCGCATCATGCGAATGGTGACCAAAGGGCCGCACTAAGCCTGCCGGTGGCCGGTGCAAAGCATGGCCGGTCTCAAGCGCGGCCGACGCAAAGCATGGCCGCTATCCTCCTGCTTTGCCGTCAGTCACTGGCCGGCGGCGGCCTGGAATGCCTCTAGAGCTTGGCCGGGAGTGTCGTAGAAGGCGTCCGGGTCAAGAGTGGCGCTGATGCCGTAGCGGTCGAGTTGCGCGCGCACCGGAGAAAGAACGGTGCTCAGACCGAAACGGATATTGCGGTGTTGCAGGTAGGTGACCACACGGGTCAGGACCGCCGCTGCGGTGTAGTCAATATCGCCGATGGCCGCGCCATCCAGAATTATCCACCGCAGCGGGTCGCCCTGGCCCGACAAGGCGGTGATGTCGTCCATCAGGCGGGAAGCATTGGCGTAGTACAGGCTGGTGCCGAACCGGTAGACCACGATTCCGGCCTCGGTTCGCGCGCCGGGCATGACCGGGTTCTGCTGCCAGTGCCCGGCCTCCGACTTCACCAGCACACTGTTGAGCGGCCGGTAGCCGTGCCGCAGGTTCTCGATGATCGACGCCAGGACGGCGAGGGCGATACCCTGCTCGACACCCAGGAAGACCACCGCCGTCGTCGTGAGCAGCGCGACGGCGAATTCGAGGCGCCGGCAGATGAGGATGCTTCGCATGCCCTTGATGTCGATCAGTTCGATCACGATGAGGAACACCACCGTTGCCAGGGCCGCGCTCGGCAGGTAGGCCAGTGGCCCGGTGAACAGCAGGAGCACGAGCAGGACCACCGCAGCGGTAGTGAGGTGCGCCAGTTGGCTTCGCCCCCCACCGCTGTCGACCATTTGGGTCTTGGTCGGGCTGCCGTTGACGACGAATGTGCCGGTAAATGCGGCGACCACGTTGGCAGCGCCCAGGCCGACCAGGTCGGTGTCCTCGTTCAAATGCTCTTCGTACTTGACGGCGTAGGCGCGGGAGGTCGCAGCGCTTTGCGCGAGGATGACGACAAACATCGACAGCGCTGCGCCGAACAACACGCTGGCGTCGTGCCAGCCCAGCGCTGGGAGCGCAAAGTGCGGCAGCCCACCAGGGACGTGCCCCGTTACAGCGACACCGTGGTCGGCCAAGTCCGCTGCCCAACTCACGATGATGGCAAGGACCACGGCGATCAATGGCCCGGGCAGCCTCCGATTAACCCGCCGCAGGCCCAGCACGATCACGATGACGCCACCTGACACCAGCAGATCAGCGCGGTGCAGTTGCGAGAACTCGCGCGCGATGGTGGCGAGCTGGGTCAGCGCGTCATGGCCCGCGGCCTCGACACCGAGCATGCCGGGGAGTTGGCCGATTGCCACCTGAATACCAATGCCGGTGAGGAATCCGACCAGTACCGTCCGGGATAAGAAATTCGCCAGGAAACCCAGCCTGGCCAGCCGGGCCAGCAGTAGCATGCCGCCGGCGAGCAGGGCGGCGAGCCCGGCCAACCTCACGTATTGCTCCGACCCGATCACCGCGAGCCCGGCCAGCGCGGCGGCGAGGATAGCTGCGGTGGCCGAGTCCGCTGCGACCACGAGATGGCGCGAGGAGCCGAGAACGGCGAACACGATAACCGGGAGCAGCATCGTGTAAAGACCGGTCACCACGGGCATCCCGGCGATCTTCGCGTATCCCAGAACCTCGGGGATGCCCAGCGCTGCCAGCGTCAGGCCAGCCAGGATCTCCATCGGAATCTGAGACCGACGGATCGGCAGCAACCCCTGCATCACGTGGGGCGCCCGAAGCCATCGGCGCCCGTCGCGCTCACTTGAGGTAGACACCGTCTTCGCTGCCCTTCTCCACGCTGGTTCGGGTTCGATCACCCTCTCATCGGTGTTGACCTTGATCTTTCGCATCGATCCCCAGCCAGTCCGTGACCTTACTGCTTCAGGGTCGCCGCGTGGTCCGGTACGGCATGGAAGAGTTCGCGGGGTGGCCTCACGTACCCGTTGGACGCAGGTCGGGCGGGAAACGTCGTGGCGGCCCTTTCGGTGTTCGTGTAGGGCACCGTCGACAGGACATGGGCGATCATGTTCAACCTGGCCCGGCGTTTGTCCTCCGCCTCGATGACGTACCAGGGCGCCTCGGCGGTGTCGGTGTGGACAAACATCTCATCCTTCGCCCTCGAATAGTCCTCCCACCTGCTGACCGACTCCAAGTCCATCGGCGAGAGCTTCCAATTGCGCATTCGGTCCTCGCTGCGCGCTCGAAAGCGCCGTTCCTGCTCTTCGTCGCTGACCGAGAACCAGTACTTTCGCAGCAGGATGCCGTCCTCAACGAGGAGGCGTTCGAAGATGGGCGCTTGGGCCAAGAAGCGGTGGTACTCCTCCGGCGTGCAAAAATCCATCACCTTTTCCACCCCCGCCCGGTTGTACCAGGATCGATCGAACAACAGCAGCTCGCCTGTTGTCGGCAGGTGGTCGATGTACCGCTGGAAATACCACTGCCCGCGCTCCCTGGTGGTCGGCGCAGGCAGGGCCACGACCCGGGCAACACGGGGATTGAGATATTCGGTGAGCCGCTTGATGGCGCCCCCTTTGCCGGCCGCGTCTCGGCCTTCAAAGAGCAGCACCACCCGAGATCCGGTATCGCGGACCCACTCCTGCATTACCACCAGTTCTGTTTGCAGTCGGAGCAGTTCAGCTTCGTAGATCTTCTTCGGTACCCGGCCGGAGCCGACCACAGTCGTTTCCTTCGAATTGCTGGACACGAGCAACACCTCCGATAGCACCGGCAGCTAGATCAGTGATCAACGTACGCGCTGGGTCGACCTACTGCTCCAGCGAGCACGCCAGCGCGGATGCGCCGGCGTGCTTAGCCCGCTCTGAGTTGCTCTGCTCCAACGCGTCTTAGACCCCGGAGATCCTGTCGTCACGTTCGACGACGGCTTGCCGCCCCTGCGAGTCGGTCGTCACCGCGGTACTGCGGGCGCGCCGCGTCCTTGGCATCAGCACCAGCAGCGTCAGCAAGATGACGAGAAGTCCGCCACCCATCAGGATGTAGCCGATCGTGGTCAGATCGAAATCGGCCAGAGTGGCCTTGACGCCGAAGGACATAATTGCGCCGATGACGATGAGAAAAACACCTAATCCGATACCCATTGCATTCTCCTTACAGAGGTAACGCGTCAAGGCCACCTCGTGGCGGCCCAGGGACTTTTAGGAGCGCGACTTGTTGCCGAACTTGATCCACAGGAGCAGCACGATGACGGCGCCGATGATGGAACCGACAATCCCGGCAGGCTGGAGGAAGCCGTCCTGGCCGTCCTTGTGGAAGATGAGGTAGCCCAAGAAGCCGCCGACGAACGAGCCCACGATGCCGAGCACAATCGTCATAGGGATCGAGATGTTTTGCTTGCCGGGGACTAACAACCGGGCGATTGCGCCCGCGATGAGACCAACAATGAGCAAGCTGATGATCAAGCCAAACATGTATTTTCACTCCTTCTGAGAAGCCGCTGAGCCTGTGCCAGCGACGGTTCTACTCCGAACCGAAGTCAGTGTTACCCAGATCAGCGCTTGGGTAACCGTACACATCGCACAAATTTTTACCGCAGCCTTACACCGGTGCTGCGCGGGAGGACTCCTGCCTCCCGCGCAGCGGCCGTCAGTGCCTGATCTGTGGACCTATTTCACCAAGGCTGTCATCGTCGCGATCTCGACTTGCTGGCCAGCGATGATGGCATCGGCCAACTGCTTGGCCTGCGGGTTCGATCCCTGTTTAAGCTCGAGGTTGGACATTTCGATGGCGCCCTCATGGTGCGCGATCATCATCGTCAACCACTTCTGATCAAAATCGGTGCCCGAGAGCCCCGTGAGCGTGGTCATGTCTGCCGCGCTCATCATGCCCATCCCCATTTCCATCCCGGGTGCCATGTCGTGGTCCATTCCTTGCATAGGGGGCTGCTGGCCCCATGCCTTAAGGAAGGCCGTCATCAGGTCAATTTCTGGCTGTTGTGCAGCTTTGATCTCGCCGGCCAAGGCTACGACCGCTGGCGTAGTGGTGCGCCCCGCGACCATGTCAGCCATTTCCACAGCTTGCTGGTGGTGGGGAATCATGTCGGTGCTGAAAGCAACATCGGCGTCGTTGAACACCTCCGAAACGCTGGCCGTTGCCGACCCGGCCGCAGGAGATGCGGCGGTTGCAGGGGACGCGGTGGTTGCGGTGGACGTGGTTCCGGACATGCCCGACATCTCGGTCATGTCTGAGCCGCACGAGGCGAGCAGCAGCGTGGTGGCTGCGGCTACACAGGTAAACAAATTCTGAGTACGCATGATGAGAAAACCTTTCGAAATAACGAATGTGGACGCGCAAAACCCGAGAGCACTCGGGCATGCGCGTAAAACCGTGGGCGCAAGAACGCGCGCAGGTTCACAAACGCAGAATCGAAAGTTTCCGTAAAGGGGGTAGCGCCCACGGTGGGTCGCGACCCTGAACGCCTCCGGCCATTGCCGCGCGCACTCGGCCGACGACGTCGCGGCCACCAGATCGGGCCAACTTCATCAGGACCAGCGCAGTACCCACCGCCGCGATGACTGCCATACAGAGGTGCAGCGCCGCGTGGGATGAACAACCATCCGAAGCACAGTGCTCGGTGTGTCCCGAAGACTCCGCATCGGGGGATGCACCAAGCCCAGCGGCCGGCATCACCATCGCGCTGTGCGTGCCACTCGGGCCCGGGGCGCCGCTGGCGGTCGGCTGCACGGAAAGCGAGTGCATCAAGAGCACTCCCGCCAGCACTGCGACCACCGTCAGCGCGCGCGTCAGCCACGTCGCAGCGGAAATGCGCGTGGTGATCACAGGTCCCAGGCTACCGATCCCGCAGCGGCTCCCCGAGCGGGTACGGCTACTGCGCCCCCACTTCCGCGCCTCGAGAGCCAGCCTGTGGTCAGCTTTCCGCGCTCTCGCGCCGGCCACGAGCCGGCATAGCTGCGCCGAGATCCACCAAATACCAGGGCATTTCGCCTGTTCGGCCTTGTTCTGTCCGCGCGCCCGTGGTGGGTAGGCGATGATCGAGCGCCTCCGCGGGCAGCCGGTCGGCGGGCAGCCAGTGTGGCGAGTTCGACACGATGATGCGACCGCCCGCGCTGGCCAGTGCCGTCGGTTGCGGGATCAGCAAAAGTGCGGGTAGGACGAGGCGTTCCAGGCTGGAGATGAGCACATCGGCGGCGGCAACCCCCACCGGCGCGCCGTCGACAAAGACCGGAACCGACAGCGTTAGCGCGTATTCGTTGGTGCAGATGTAATCGACGTAGGGCCCGGACGTCCGCCGGTTCCCTGTCTGGATCGGTGTCGCGTACCAATCGGTGGTCGCGTAGTCGTAAAAGTCGGGCGAATCCGGGTTCGAGTCCACGCGTAGCGCCTCGGGTTTCCCGCGGGCACCGGTCCACCACCATTCAAGCCAATGCGAGTGGTCGCGGAGCACATGGGGGGCGACCACCACCCCGGCGCCGCCGATCACCCCGTCATGCCGCTGCAGCAACTCAAAGATGGCTGGACGCAGGGCTGCCAGATCGCTGCTGGCCGGCGGTTCGGAACACCCGGCAACCAACGCGCGAAACTGATTCGCGAGTGGGATAACGGAATCGAAGACGTCGCCCAGTGCTCGCTCCGCAGCCATCAGCACTTTGGCTCCGAAACAGGGATCTGCGGCCGAAGCACGGGTGCCTCGCCCTGCGGGCTCGGTGAAACCAACCATCAGCACTCCCCCAAAGGCGCACTGTAGGTATCCATTCGCAGCCGAACCAGCCTCGCCGTTTCTGCCGAAATGCTCTGCTCCACCACTGTTCTCGCCGTTGATTCCTCCCCTGCCCCGATAGCCTGAACCAGGGCAGCGCGAGAGGCCACGGTCAGCCGGTGCTCCGCTTCAGACACCCCCAGCCACAGCAGGTCGCCGATTTCGGCCTGCAACCGCGACTCCTCTCTCGTCAACCGGGATGATTGCGCCGCAGCAGCGATCTGGATAGTGATCTGGGTATCGGTCCGTCGACGTTCACTCGCGCCCTGCGCCGCAGCGAGCCGATCCACCCGCAACCGCAGATCTGCCACCTCGTCCGCCACCGCCCGCCGGGTCGCCAGCACCGCCGCCGTTGCGGAGATGGCCAGGCGGTGATCGCCCAACTCCCGCAGTTCTTGCACGCTGGTTTGTCGCAACCGGTTGAGCAAGCTTCGCGCCAGGTTGGCCTCTGGGGCACGCACAAAAGTTCCGCCGTCCCGGCCGCGGCGGGTGCTAACGAGGCCCTGATATCGCAGCACTGCCAACGCTTCTCGCAGCGTCACCGTGGCAACTCCCAGCTGCTCGGCCAACACGGTCTCGGTCGGCAACCGGGTCCCGTCGGGGATCAGACCCAGCTCGATCGCCCGGCTCAGCTGTAGCGCGATCTGGTCGGCTCTACTCAGCTGCAGCGCGATTTGGTCAGCCCTGCCACCGTCGCCGTGCGGGGATCCGAGGATCGTCCTCGCCGTCATGGTGGTGAGGCTGCTCAGCGATCGAGCCCCGCCATCTGATGCCATCGGACCCCCCATTGCTCTACCGCCATCTTTGAGTGCGATTCGTTATCTAACCACCCTTGACTACAAAACATCTGGGTCTATAGGTTTACACGGCCGCAGATTACGTGCACACCGCTGCGCCAGCACTTTTTTTCACACTTCACTCGCGCGCCAACGAAGGGGTACCCGTGACGTCACCGGCTTGGCAGAAATCCTCTGCCGCCGAGGTGAGCGAGCCAGGCCGGCCCGCGTCAACCGACGAAGTCTCCTCCGTCCGGCTGGTCGGTCTGACCAAAAAGTTTGGCGCTGTCACCGCAGTTGACGGGCTCGATCTGGATATCGCGGACGGCGAATTCTTCGCCATGCTGGGCCCGTCGGGTTCGGGCAAGACCACCGTCTTGCGGATGATCGCGGGTTTCGAGGCCCCCACTGCAGGCGCCGTTTTGCTCGATGGCACCGACGTCACGAAGACGCCGCCGTTTCGCCGTGATGTCAACACCGTGTTCCAGGACTACGCGCTGTTCCCGCACATGAACCTGTTGCAGAACGTTGCGTACGGCCTCCGCGTCAAAGGGGTCAAACCTGGAGACCGCGACCGGCAAGCCGCCCAGGCGTTGGACCAGGTCCAGCTCGGCGGGATGGCCACCCGGCGCCCCCACGAACTTTCCGGTGGCCAGCGGCAGCGGGTTGCATTGGCCAGGGCCCTCATCAACCGCCCTCGCGTGTTGCTCCTCGACGAGCCGCTGGGCGCACTGGATCTGCAACTGCGCCAGCAGATGCAGGTAGAGCTCAAGAGCATCCAGCGCGAAGCCGGCATCACCTTCATCTTCGTCACGCACGACCAGGAGGAGGCGCTGACCCTGTGCGATCGGGTCGCCGTGTTCTCCCAAGGCAAGATCGAGCAGGTCGGCACCGGCATCGAGGTGTACGAGCGACCGGTCTCCCGCTTCGTGGCCAATTTCGTCGGAACCGCCACGGTGATCGACGGCGATCGCGCCCGAGAACTGTTTGGCACCAAGGAAAGCCGGGCGATCCGCGCAGAGAAGATCACCCTGGAGCCCGGAAACTCCGACCTACCGGAACTTCCAGCAGGCCAGATTGGCGTCTTCGGAACGGTTGCCGAGACGGTCTTCGCCGGCATCCACACGCGGTATCTCGTCGACGTCGCGGGCCTGATGTTCACCGTCCTTCTCGCCAACGACTCGCGCCGGCACGGCGGCGAGATCCACCGCGGCGAGACCGTCCGGCTCAGTTGGCATCTCGATCAGGCTGTTCCCCTGCGCGACTGAACCAGCTCACCCCACAACTCAGCCCCTCCTACCCCACCCCCTTACACAGAAAGGCATGTCGATGATCCCGACGAGCCGCAAAATCCTCATAGCCCTCGGATCGGTAGGCGCCCTTCTGGTCGTTGCCGGTTGCGGCGGTTCCTCCGACGCCGCATCCACCGCTGGCAGCAGTGCGGCGGGCGGCAGCGCAGCCGCTCCGGCTGGCGACCTCCCCAACGTCCCGATGGCCTCCGCCGTCGGCGCGGGCGAAGGCCAGCTCAACATCATCGCGTGGGCCGGATACGCCGAAAACGGATCGAACGACAAGACCGTCGACTGGGTGAACCCCTTCACGACCGAAACCGGCTGCAAGGTGTCCGTCAAGATCGGCAACACGTCCGACGAGATGGTCGCGTTGATGAAAACCGGCGAGTATGACGGTGTCTCGGCCTCCGGCGATGCGTCCTTGCGGTTGATTTACGGCGGCGACGTCGCTCCCGTCAACACGGCGCTGGTCCCGAACTACGCCACCATCGCGCCCTTCCTCAAAGACCAGTCGTTCAACTCGGTCAACAAGCAGATGTACGGTATCCCCCACGGCTGGGGCGCCAACGTTCTGATGTGGAACCCGGACAAGGTGACCACGCCGCCGACGTCATGGGGCGCAGTGTTCGACAAGTCTTCCGAATACGCGGGCAAGGTGACTGCGTACGACTCGCCGATCTACATTGCCGACGCAGCCCTGTACCTGAAGGCCACCAAGCCCGAACTGGGCATCAAGGATCCGTACTCCCTCACAGAGGAGCAGCTGACCGCATCAGTGGACCTGCTGAAGAACCAGAACAAGAACGTCGGCGAGTACTGGGCCGATTACACCAAAGCTGTCCAGTCGTTCGACTCCGGCACCTCGGTCATCGGAGCGGGCTGGCAGGTTATCGCCAACACCATCAACGCCGACGGCAAGGTTAAGGTCTCGTCCACCGTTCCGGTCGAAGGCGCTACCGGATGGTCGGATACCTGGATGATTTCCGCCAAGGCCGCCCACCCGAACTGCATGTACAAGTGGATGGACTACATCACTTCGGCGAAGGTGAACGCGCAGGTCGCGGAGTACTTCGGTGAGGCGCCGGCCCAGACCGAGGCCTGCAAGGTCACCGCCGACAAGGACCACTGCACTACCTACCACGCGCTTGACGAGGACTACGCCAAGAAGATTTCCTACTGGGCCACCCCGCGCACCCAGTGCGTGGACGGCTCCGGATCGAACTGCACGTCCTACTCCGAATGGCTGACAAAGTGGCAGGAAATCAAGGGATGAGTTCGTCGCTGCGGAGTCCGGCTCCGGTCCGGGGTCGGATCTCCGCGGCGCTGGCAGTTCGGCCGAAGACGCGGTTAGCGCTGCTGCTTACCGCGCCGATGCTCTGGCTGGTGGTCGCCTACCTGGGATCCCTGATCACCATGTTGGTCTCGGCCTTCTGGTCGGTCGACGAGTTCACCGGCAATATCGTCCAAGAGTTCACGACGAAGAACATCGAGACGGTGTTTACGCCGGGCCTCACCCTCCAGATCGCCGCCCGCACCATCGGTGTCGCGATCGTGGTCACCGTGCTGTGTGCGTTGATCGCGGTGCCGCTAGGGTTCTACATGTCCAAGGTGGCGACGCCGCGGGTGCGGACGTTGCTGATCGTGGCGGTGCTAACACCGCTGTGGGCAAGCTATCTCGTCAAGGCCTACGCCTGGCGGACCATTCTCGCGCCAGACGGACCGTTGAGTTTCCTGACCGGCGGCCACACTCCCGGTTACGGGCTAACCGCCACCGCGATCACCCTGACTTACCTGTGGCTGCCGTACATGGTGCTCCCGGTGTACGCGGGATTCGAGAAGGTACCGTCGGCCCTCTTCGAGGCCAGTTCGGATCTGGGCGCAACGCCGGGCCGGACCATCCGATCTGTACTGCTGCCACTGGTTTTTCCGGCGATCACCGCTGGCTCGATCTTCACCTTCTCACTGACCCTGGGCGACTACATCGCTGTCTCGATCGTCGGCGGAAAGACCCAGCTGCTCGCCAACGTCATTTATGGCGATCTGATCACGGCCAATAACCAGCCCCTCGCCGCAGCGACGGCCCTCCTGCCGCTGCTCGCGATCATCATCTACCTTGTCGCGCTGCGACGTACCGGCGCGACGGAGAACGTGTAGCCATGGCCACCAACACTTTGGGACTGAGTCGCCGCTTCACGCTGGGCCTGCGCATCTTCGTCATCGCCGTCGTGCTGTACCTGTACCTACCGCTCCTTTTGGTGATGGTGAACTCGCTCAACCCGTCGAAGACGTTCGCCTTCCCGCCCACGGGGGTCACCTTCAAATGGTGGTCGGCGGCGTGGAACAGCGACGGCCTGCTGGAAGCGATCTGGACCAGCGTGAAAGCAGGCATCGGCGCGACGGTGATCGCGCTGCTGCTGGGGACCGCCACGGCGTTCGCGGTGCAGCGCTACAAGTTCTTCGGGCGCAGCACGATCAGTTTCCTAGTGGTGCTGCCCATCGCCCTGCCCGGAATCGTCACGGGTATCGCGCTCAACGCTGCGTTCCGAAATGTGCTGGGGCCCTTTGGGATTGGCCTGGGCCTCACCACCGTGATTATCGGGCATGCGACCTTCTGCGTGGTCGTGGTGTTCAACAACGTGCAGGCGCGGCTGCGAAGGATGAACGCATCCCTCACCGAAGCGTCCGGCGATCTGGGCGCCACCGGCTGGCAAACCTTCCGCCTCGTGACGTTCCCCGGCGTGCGCTCCGCGCTGCTGGCGGGCGGCCTGCTGGCCTTCGGTTTGTCGTTCGACGAAATCGTGGTCACGACCTTTACCTCCAGCCCCGACGTGCAGACCTTGCCGCTGTGGATTTTTGCCAACCTCTTCCGGCCGAACCAGGCGCCCGTGATCAACGTGGTGGCGGTCGTCCTGATCGTCGTGGCCGTACTTCCGGTGTGGCTGTCGCAGAAGGTCGGCGACGGGGCGGCGTCGGGGCGGTTCTGACGTTTTTGTTGTGGGAGTCTCGTTCTCCGGGGGCCGAAAGTCACCTACGGCGGTGATCAATGGCTGACGATGCGAGCCATTGGACAGCAGCGCTTTCGTGCCGCTGGTGTTCTGCTTGATCCATGACGCGGCCGTCGATGACTCCCACTTCTTTGTTGCTTGCGCTGGGCCTCGTGTTGGCCGGGTGCGGTGGCGGCCTTCATGGGCCCGGGATGATGGGTGCGGGCGGGGGCTCAGGTGCGAACATGATGGGTTCGAGTTCGGGCTATTCGCAGCTGTCCTGTTCGGCGCCGACTTTCCCTGCCGAACAACGGGTAGACGTGACCGTGGCGGACATGGGCATGACCTCGATGATGGGCGGCGTCGCACCCATGGGCTCCCACATGATGCTCAGCGCCAGCCCCGTGACCGTCCCGGCCGGCCAGGTCACCTTGGTGGCCTCCAATCTGGGGTGGCGTACCCACGAGCTGGTGGTCATGACACTGAGCTCGGGCGCCTCCGCTGGCCAGCGGGTCGTAGGGCCGGATGGAAAAGTCCCGGAAACAGGAAGCCTCGGGGAGGCCTCAGCTAGCTGCGCCGAAGGGTCGGGCGAAGGGATCACGTCCGGCCAGGTCGGCTGGATCACACTCACCCTGGCCCCCGGCCGTTACGAGCTGCTCTGCAACTTGCAGAACCATTACAGCAGCGGAATGTACCTCGAATTCACGGTTACCTAAACAGCGGGCAGGTAAACGTCATAGGTGCCAGGCCCCTACGTCAACCGGAAACCACTAATTGTCCTGAGGCCTCAAGTTGAGGCGCCGGAGCAATTGGGCGTTCAGCGCCACAACAATGGTCGAGATGGACATCAAGATAGCGCCGACAGCGGGCGAGAGGATGATCCCTGCAAACGCGAGGACTCCGGCTGCCAGAGGCACCGCGATAATGTTGTAACCCGTTGCCCATACTAGGTTCTGGGTCATCTTGCGGTAGCTGGCTTTGGACAGACTGATCAGCGAAATGACAGAGCGCGGGTCGTTGGACGCCAAGACAACACCAGCAGATTCGATGGCCACATCGGCGCCGGCACCGATGGCAATGCCCACTTCGGCCCGGGCCAATGCTGGCGCGTCATTGACGCCATCGCCGACCATCGCCACCTTCAGTCCACGGTTTTGGAGTTCGACGACTGCGCCGTCCTTGTCTTTGGGGAGTACCTCGGCAAAAACCTCTTCTATTCCCAGCTTGTGAGCAACCGCGTTGGCCACTGCCTTCGAGTCGCCGGTGATCATTGCGACTCGAATTCCCCGTTGCCGTAAGCCGTCGACGGCTTGGGCTGAATCTACTCGGATGTCGTCTTCCAACGCCAAGGCGCCGACGATCTGGCCATCGCGGATCACGTGCAGTACTGTCGCGCCCCGCTCCTCCCAGACTTGGGTGGCGGTGGTCAGATCCGTTGTAGGGGTGAGGTTCTGGGCACGAAGCATGGCCGGCCCGCCCACGGCGATAACGTGTCCGTCGACGGTGGCTTGTACCCCATGACCGGTGATCGATTGGAAATCGGACGCTTGTTGGAGCTGGGCGCGGTTGCTCGCTTTACGGACAACGGCTTTGGCCAGGGGGTGCTCGCTGTCCGCCTCTGCCGCAGCAGACAGTGCGAGCACATCATCTTGGGTGAGGTCGGTCGAGGTCGCGACCACATCGGTGACAGTGGGCTGTCCTTTGGTGAGGGTGCCGGTCTTATCGAAAAGCACCACGTCGATGGTGCGCATCCGTTCGAGCGCGAGCCTGCTCTTGACGAGAATGCCTGCACTGGCAGCTCTCTCGGTCGAGATCGCGATTACTAGCGGGATTGCCAAGCCCAGAGCGTGGGGGCAGGCGATGACTAAGACGGTGACAGTCCGAGTGACGGCATCTGCGAAGGAGCCGAAGATCGACCAGGCGACGAACGTGAGGACGCCCGCGACGGTGGCGAAATAAAATAATAGTGCGGCGGCCCGGTCGGCAAGTGCCTGCGCACGCGATGTGGACTGCTGCGCCTCCGCCACCAATCGCTGAATGCCCGCGAGCGCCGTCTCCTCACCCGTCGCGGTAATCCTGACCCTGACGGAATTGTCGGTGGCAACCGTGCCGGCGACTACCGAGTCGCCGACAGTGCGCTGTACCGGGCGGGATTCTCCGGTGATCATCGCTTCGTCTATTTCAGCGGTTCCAGTTTCTATCGTCCCATCAGCGGGGATCCGAGCCCCTGAACGAACCAGGACGACGTCGCCGACTATCAGCTCACCCAAGGGCACTTCAATAGTTTCGTCCCCCACGACTTTCTCGGCAGAATCCGGCAACAGGGCGGCCAGCGCGTCAAGGGCTCCGGAGGCCGCACCGAGTGCTCGCATTTCCAACCAATGTCCCAGCAGCATGATGACGACAAGCAGCGCCAGTTCCCACCAGAAGTCGAGCTCGAAACCCCCAATTCCTAGCGTGGTGACCCATGACGCGACGAAGGCAACCGTGATCGCCATGCTGATGAGCAGCATCATGGCGGGTCGCCGTGACCGAATCTCCGCCCATCCGCCAGTCAGGAATGGTTGACCGCCGTAGAAGAATATGGCGGTCCCGAGGATGGGAGCCACCCAGGCTGCACCCGGGAAGTTGATGGGCGTGTAGCCCAAAAGGTGGGCGAACATATCGCTGAAAATTACGACCGGTACAGCCAACGCCAGCGAGAACCAGAATCTGTCTCTGAACTGGGCAGCGTGATCGCCGTGACCGCCGTGCCCTCCGTGGTTACCGTACCCGCCGCTCTTGGATTTCATGGCGTCGTGATCGTGCTGATGCTCGTTGGTCGGATTCATGAGCCAGCTCCTCAACTGTTGTCCTTCGATACCCCTAGGGGGTACACAAAGTGAAGCACTCTCGACGCAGCATTTATTCCGAGACGAGCCTTAGTTCACTCAGGTGGATTACGTGACGAAGAATGTCACCGGCTGGCCAGCGGAGCGAAGCTGAAGCCATCGTCGGTAGATTCCAGCAGGTCGGTGCCGGTGGCGACGAGGATCCGGAGTTTGCCGTTCGTCTCCATTTTGGCCGTGATGGCCTGCGGCGCGGTGTTCACCGAGCCGCGGGTTTGCCAGGTGGCGCCGTCATCGCCGCTCACAGTGAGTTCGCCCGCGGCCGTGACACCGGCGAAAACACCCGTGGATGCCCAGTCCAACAACATGATCGGTGGGGTGCCGGCAAGAGAGGTCCACGTGCGGCCAGCGTCTTCCGACCGTATTACCGTGCCACCCGTTGCGGCTAGAACCACGCTTCCGTCCTCCGACGAGGTGAGCGACGAGGGTGCGGCACCCATGTCCGCACGTGGCTCCCAGGTTCCGCCATCCGCGGTGGATTTTAACGCCCCGTCGAATCCGATGATCCCGGCGCTGGACGCGGCAAGAAGATGGAAATCCGATTGGCCTTGCAGCGACAAGGGTGTCCAGGTCTGACCGGCGTCGACGGATTCGAGCAGGCCTACCGGGTTAGGCAGTTCGGTGCCCGGACCGGGGTGCCCGGACGAATAGAAGTGGTCGGGGCCGGCGATGCTGAAGCCCATCAGATCAATGGTGGGGCCGACCTTTTCGGGGCCGGAGGCGCCGTACCGGAACAGCCCTTGGTGCGTGGCCAGGTAGACCTTCTCGTCACCTGGATTAATGGCCACCGCATGGACGTGGTCGCTGGGGAGGTTATTGACGGCGACCTGCGCGGCGGGTGACGCCGGTGTCGGTGTCGGTGTCGGTGTCGAGCAGCCTGTCACTAGCAGCGCGGCCACGACTGCGGCCGCGACGCGAAATCCTTTGTGGGTCAACCGGTTGAGGGTGTGCTCATTGCGGCGAAGTATTGGGTCGTGCGTCATATTCGTCATCCTTTTTCTTTGAAAATGTTGACTGTCGAGTTCAGGCGTTGAGGCGCTCGGCCTCGGGTGAAGTGGTGTCATAGCGCTGAGAAGGTCCGCCACTGCTGGTAGCTGTAGGTCCAGTCGAAAATATCGCCGTCGGCGGGGCTCAGTTGCGTGCTGGTGCCCGAGACTTCAACCGGGTCCCCGTAAAGGGCATTGTCGTAGAAGTCCTTGGCGTCGGCGGGACTCATGTTTACGCATCCGTGCGAAACGTTCTCGATCCCCAAAGATGCTGTCACAGCTGCATTCTCGTGGATGAACTCGCCGTTATTGCTGATCCGCACAGCCCAGTTGGCTTTGAACCCGCAGTAGCCGTACTTAGGGTTGCACATTTCGAATACGTCGAACTTCTCCTGCACCACGTGGACGCCGCTGCGCGTTTCAAGCTCCGGGTCCTCGGTGCTGCGCCCATAGGACACCGGGTAGTTCTTGGATTCCACCCCGTCCACATTCACGACGAGACGGAAGGTGTTGACATCGGCGATGGTGATCTGGGATCTACCGATGGTGAAATTGCGGGCCAAATCCTCCCTGCCCCACGCCCCGCCGCCCAGGTTGACCCCGTATAGATCCGCTGTGACCGTGACGTTCGTGTTGCCGGGCCAGTACTCCTCCGGGCGGAAGTGCGCCCTGGATTGGAAGGTTCCAGTGCCCTGGATGTCCTCTTCCTGCAGCCACGCCCAGGACCCCTCGATGTCGTCCTTGTCGGTGAC
Source organism: Nakamurella antarctica (assembly GCF_003860405.1). Classification (NCBI taxonomy): domain Bacteria; kingdom Bacillati; phylum Actinomycetota; class Actinomycetes; order Nakamurellales; family Nakamurellaceae; genus Nakamurella; species Nakamurella antarctica. Next base: position 2,823,856 of record NZ_CP034170.1, read on the forward strand.
GACCTTGAAAGTTCGCTCTGCAGCGGCCTTGTCGGCGACAGTGCCGGCGAAAGTCACGATGATCGGTACCGCCACCCCGTACACGCCGCCTTCGATGAGTTGGAACGAAGCCCGCTGGGTATCCGCTGGGGCGACTGTCGAATACGTGCCCGTGATCGGAGCTTCGACGCCGTCCCGGCCGGTGGCCTTGCCGCTGACCTCGTAGGTGGTGGCGTAGGACATCCGCTCAGTCAATGTCCACGTCGAACCGTCCGGACTGATTTGCCCGGTCAGCGCCGCTTGATCGGTGTCCGACGTCACCGCCAACGCGGTAATAGAGGCGTTGAAGACGGTAATCGTCACCGCGGTAACTGGCGCCAAGTCGGCTGAGCCGAAAGAAGGCATCGACACGATATTGAGACCGGGCTCCACTGACGGCGTGGTCCCGGCTGTCTCGGCTTCCGTGCCGGGCGCGGTGGTCGTCGAGGATTCATCCCGTGCGGCAGCCGGTGCCAGCGTGGCAGTTTCGGTGACAATCACATCCGATGGGGCGGTGCAGGCACTCACGACTAGCCCGGCTGTCACCATCACGGAAATGCCCCACCAGCGCTGACGTCTCAGGGAAAAACGTTGACTGAATTCTGTGGTTTTGATCTTCACTACACACTTCCGTCCTTCGGGACGGCGAATACCGCACCACGGTGTTTCATTTCCGGGTGCGATGCTCCACCGGCGGGGCTGCCCTACTTCAAAAGGGCTGCCATCGCATCGATTTCGATCTGCTGGGCGGTGATGATGTTGGTTGCCAAATCCTTGGCCTGGGGGTTGGAGCCGGCTGCCAATTCGGCCTTGGCCATCAGAATCGCTCCGTCGTGGTGCGCCGTCATCATCGTCAGCCACATTTTGTCGAACTCTCCACCCGACGTGCCCATCAAAGTAGTCATGTCGGCTTCGCTCATCATGCCCATGTCATGGCCCATCTCATGGCCAGGAGGTTTCTGACCCCAGGTGTCCAGGAATCCCAGCATCAGGTCGACTTCGGGTTGCTGGGCGCTCTGAATCTGCGCCGCCAATGCGGCCACCTCGGGTGACGCGCCGCTGCCCGGAACCATTTCGGCCATCTCCACCGCCTGAATGTGGTGCGGGATCATGTCCGTGGCAAAAACGATATCGGCGTCGTTGTACTCACTGGAAATGCTTGGTAGCACTGGATCAGCCGCCGACACCATCGATGTCATGGCCCCCATACCCTGGGAACCATCGGATGAGGTGGCCGCTGTAGTAGTTCCACATGCGCCAAGTAGGAGGGCGGCTGCAGCGGCCACTCCGGTCAACAAATATTTAGTATCCATCGGGAAAGCTCCTTCAGTACAACGGTTGTGAATGCGCAAGTCCCGACTGAATGCGGGCATGCGGAAAATCCTGTGCACGAAATGGGCACGGGTTCACAGACGCAGAACTGAAAGTTTCTCTAGAGACAGGTGGGACCACGGTGGGGCACGGCCTTGCATACGGCCAGCCATCGCCGGACGAACAAATACGGTGATCGCATCTCGGACCAACCGGCCATAAAGCATCAATACCAGGGTGGCACCGACCGCGGCAAGTATCGACATGCAGATATGCAGCGCCGAATGGTCAGAACACCCAGAGGAATCGCACTGCTGCTCTGGGCTCGTCGAGCCGCCATGATGATCCGGCGCCTGCGCCGAATGCGAGACGCCCGCAGCGGACGCGCCGCTAGTTGCCGGCTCCACCACCAATGAGTGCATCAGGAGGACCCCGGCCAACACACCCACCACCATGACCACGCGCATCAGCCACACGGCAGCGCGGGAGGACGAGGTGATCACTTACCTCACCTTACTCAGGGAAGGCGTCCGCCGTTCGGGAAACTGGAAGCTTGGACTAGCGTCGATTCCGCCAGCGACACTCATCACTCGCAGAAGGACCGTCATCCATGTCTCACACCAGTTCGGTCACCGTCGGAGCCAGCCCGGCGGGTATGGGTGGGTCACCTGTGTCGGTTTCGGCTGTGCTGTGGGTGTCTGCGTTGTTTTTGGTGGTGCCTTCATGACGGACCTGGTACTCCGGGGCGCCGCGATCATGGACGAACTCGGGGGCTTCACCTCACCCTCGGATGTGCACGTCCGCGACGGCGTTGTGGTTGCAACGGGATCGAATATCGTCGCTCCCGCTGGCGCCGAACAGATCGACTGCGCCGACTTGTGGCTGATGCCCGGGGTTTTCGATTGCCACACCCACGTCGCTTGGTCCAGTTTCAATGAGCATGAATTGCTCAAGACCCCGCTCTCGTACCGAAATCTCGAAACCGGCGTCAACGCGCGAAAGACGTTCGAGGCTGGTGTCACTTTTGTGAGGGACGCTGGCATCGCGGATGCGGGTATTCGCGACGCCATCCGCGACGGCGTGATTGTTGGCCCACGGATGCAGGTGTCGATCCTGCCGATCTCGCAAACCGGCGGCCATTCAGACGGATTCCTGATCGGGCCAGGTTTCGAACTGTCCGTCGAATACGGGGCGCCCGACTACCCCGGCCGCCCGCCGTTTCTCGTGGATGGTGTCGACGAGATGCGCAAGGCGGTGCGGCTGATGATCCGCTCCGGCGCCGACGTGATCAAGATCTGCACCACCGGCGGGGTCTTCGAAGGTGAAGCGGCAGTGGAAATCTGCGAACTCAGCGAGGACGAAGTGCAGACCGCCGTATTCGAGGCAACCAAGGCCAAGAAGTTTGTGATGGCCCACGCCATCGGTGGACCCGGGCTCGACATCGCGCTTGCAGCAGGTGTTCGCTCCATTGAACACGGGGTGTTGATGACGGAGCAGCAGGCGGCGGCGATGGCTGCTGCGGGGACGTATTTGGTTCCTACCTTGGCCATTTATCAAGAGGTGGCGACGTTCGCCGACAACGGGACCCTGCCCGCCGCGGTTGCGTCCAGCGCGTGGGCGCTCCGCGAACGTCTCGGCGAGGCCGTTCGGATAGCGAAGGCGCACGGCATTCCGATTGCCCTGGGCAGCGACTTCGGATCCAGGGACCAACACGGTCGCAACCTGATCGAGATCGATTGGCTGCACCAAGCTGGGCTCACCGTGGAGGAATCACTGCTTGCCGCGACGTCGGTGGGCGCGGAACTCTGCGGGGTTTCCGGCCGCTACGGGCGCATCGCCCCAGGGCATGTGTTTGACGCACTTCTCTTGCGGCGAGACCCCAGCAACACCAGTATCTTTCGGGATTCTGATTATGCCGCTGCGGTGTTTAAGGGCGGGCTTGCGCACGTGGTGGATTCTGCTGAGATGGCGGGGCGGTGAGTCGCTGGCGGGGTGGGCCGCCCGAATTTCGCTCTCTGCCCTGCTGGCTATCGTCTTTCAGGGGGCCTCGTGCCAGCCCGCAGCGCGCTAGTACCGGCAGCGCTAACGCTAAGCCTGGTCGGCGGCATCGGGGACAGGGTCGCTCTCAATGTCGGCCGTGAGAAGCCGGCGGGCCACCAGCCGGTGCTCGACGATGATGAGCACGATGACGAGTGCCGCGCCGGCAAAGAACAGAGCGGCGACCAGCGCTACGTCGCTCGACGGCGCGAGCATCTCGTTCGAGGCGCCCTGCCACGGCCACAGTGCGCGGAGCGAGCCGAGCATCAGGCCGGTCATGATTACGAGGGTCACCCGGTGGCGGTGAGCCAGCAGCCACTGAAGCCCGGACACGAACACCCCGAGTCCGAGCATTGCACCCACCATGAAAGCCCCGAGGTAGCCGAGGTTGCGGTCGTTGACGGCCGCGAGGGTCGGCGCGTAGAGGCCGACGGTTAGCAGCAGGAATGATCCGGACACGCCGGGCAGTACGAGTGCGCAGATGGCGAACGCCCCAGCGACCGCGACAAGTAATAAGGACGGGCTGATCTCGCCCGCTCGGGGCAGCCCGGTGAGGACGAACGTGAGCGCGGCCGCGGTGAGCGCCAGCAGGATCTCGCGCGGACGCCAGTGTGCACCGGCCATGCGGATCGGCACCACCAGGGACGCGGCGATCAGCCCGGCGAACACGGCGCGGGTGCCGACGGGATGTTCCTCTAGGAGCGGCGCAAGGAGCTTCGCCCCGACGAGGATGGCCGCGAGCATCCCGAACCCGATGGGGAGCACGACGCCCCAGCGCACGGAGCGGAAGTGAGCGAAGGCGCGGGCGCGCCCTCGCCCGCGGAGCCCGTCAGCCACCAGCAACGCGACGCCCCGCGCCAGATGTCCGGCGCTGTCGATGAGGTGGCCGTACACGCCGACGATGAGAGCGATAGTGCCGCCGCTGACGCCGGGCACGATCTCGGCGGCGCCGATCAGTGCGCCGCGGATGACGTCGGCTATGGTTCGCACGGCTGCGCGAGCCTTGCTCTTTTCGGTAGACGCCTCGGCGGTGGGTGCAGTCATCGTCGGGCCTTTCGGTGGGAGCGGGGTCGCCATGCGGGATTTGCGTGGCTGCTGGCCTGGCCCATTTGGTCGCCGGGGCCCGTGGCTTAGTTTCTCATGTAGACCCCAATGACACTTCCGCCCTGCGATTCGATCCAACGTCTGCGCCCGGTGAACACCTTTATCTCGTGGGCCAAGTGATGTCGGTGAAAGCTGAGGGTGCGGTCATCCTGCTGTGGCAGTGAACTCAATCGCTGGCGCCGAAACGCTGCCCGCAACGTTGGCCTTTAGATCCGCGTTCCACGACATGTAATTGAGCACTGTGGCGAACGAGCCGGTGATCGCCTTGGTGGTGTCGGGCACGAGGTAGGACGCGACGAGCGCATCCATATTTTTAGATTTGTGCGCCGGCGTGTATTTCTTTTCATCGGCGGTGATCACCCAATTGTCTGTGGAGTAGTTATCCACTTCTGCAAAATCCTGTTTCACGATCACCTGCACCCACCTTTGTCCGGGCGGCGCCCAACCCTGGTTGGGGTCGTAAGCGCTGAAGGTGACGGTCTTGACCTGAGCCTCGTACCTGAGATTGGCAGTGCTGCCGTATTCCTTGGGCAGCGACTGGACGAAGGTCGGCTGAGACGCACCGACTGCTTGGCTACGTTTGGCGAGGTAGAAGGTCTGAGCCTGAGGGTTGTCATCCCGGGTGGCAGTGTCGACTGTGAGCGTTTGTTCGAGCCCTGCGATCGAGACTCCGATCTGCGCCGGAGCGCCGTCTTTCACCGAGGCGACGAAAGTGTTCCCGGTGTCGCCCGCTTTTAGCTCATCGGTGATGTCTGTCCTCAGTCCGTCGTCAATGAAGGTATATGTCGCTTTGGGCAGGTCCGGTGGGCTGTAACCGTAGGTGTCGATCACGGGCTGATCAGGGCTCGGCCACCCCGATTTGAGCTTCAGCGTGAAAACAACGAAACGATGTCCGGGCGCTGGATCAGTAGGCCGGTCAATCGCAGCAGAGGAAACATCGATCGGTTTCACCGCATCGACACTGGCGACTTCGCTGACTTGGGTGAGCGAGACGGTTCCAGACGGAGTTATCAAGACGGACGTGTTCGGGTCGATAGTTACAGACTTCGATAGCTTTTTCCCGGACAGGTTGAAAGACCCCAATAACGCCGAGTCGGCCCGCGGGTGCGCCGGCGCAGGGATTGCGTCTGCGCCTGCCTCTGGCACTGCGCCGTCGGGTCGATAGAGTTTGCCCGCCGGGCGAGTAGCGCTTCCGGCAACCTTGTCTGCAGACACGATGGAAGGTCCTCGTGGTTTGGTGTTGCCGCCCGGCGCCTCGTCCGAGGCGGGGGCGTCGAGAGTCGGGCCGTCGGATCCCAACTTGACCGAGTAGATGTCCCACACGGACCCGTCATCGGTGCCAGCCCGCCGAACTGGGCCGCATGCGGCCTGTCGGTTGAACACTTCAGTCACTTTGTCGAGTATGTAATAGCACTGCGCGCCATCTCCAACAACGGCGTCCTCAGGGTCCTCGATTCCTGTTACACCCCGCCATTTCACATCAAGCTCCGCCAGATATTCCGCTGCGTTGGTGATTGGCTGGCTGCCATCCCTCATTGGCCCGAGAGACTCGGATTGCGACTCGGCGGTGAGACCGGCAACACCCGACTCCCCGTTGGTGCACGCGCCCAGCACCAGTGATGCGGCAAGAGCCAGAAAAACACGGTTGGTTCGGATCATGTGCGTTCCCCAGGGTCGGTGCAATGGTCAGTTCGGTGTGGATCGATGGATAGCCTGAATTGTGGCGAGCATCCTTGTCACCTAGTTCAGTGATGAATGCCCCTAAAATACGTTGAAATACTCTTGAATAATGAAATTCGGGATGACACTACCACGGATAATCAACAGTCTGAGTTCACCGTCACTCGAATGCGCGTATGGACCAACGGAGTGTAACGGTGCTGGGATTCCGACTGCTGTTGCGGCCAAGGGAGCGGGAAACTGGCGCAGTTGTCGTAGACATCGGGTCGTGCTCATTTGGGTCGACACAGCCTCTACGAAGGTGACGGCCAATGGAAGAACCGAGGAACTGCCAAGCTGGACTTGCTCAGACCACCGACACGCGCAATGACTAACTACGGCAGGGGCGATTGTGACGCGCGTGCCCCGCGAAAAACTGCGTGCGCTGGAGCCAACTAGCCGCCGCAAGGCCTTCATGACTGTGGCGATCAGTGGTGATGGCGCTTAATCGTGGGCAGATGCGTGAGAAATCTGTTGGTGGACGGCGCCGATGGGCACGGAGTGGGCGCTGCGTCCACCAATCCGTTCACCGGGCCGTCCCAGGCCTTCTCGCGCGGTGCGGCAGCACTTCTGGGGTGGCTAAAACAACAGGAAACATGGGACAAACTCACCGAAGATATCGTTGGGGATATTCAGGGCGGTGCAATCTCCGGTTGAGACCAAGATCGTTAGCTCTCAAACTAGTGACTGGAGGTGTTGCCGTACCCGCTCGGCGAAATCGTTGCAGCCTGCCTTGCGCAGGGCATTGGGGAGATTCGCGCTGCCGTCTTTGGCCAGCCAGTACTTTTGCTGTTCAACGGTTACGCGGCGGACAAGGTCTGGTGACGCGTCGTCAACTAGGACGAAGAACTGATCCGGCTTATAGATTTCATAGGGCAGCTCTGCGGCTTCGACGCCATCAGGCCCTGCAAATCCCGCGTCGTCTGTGAGGAGGATGTTGGCGTGGCAGGTTGCGGCCGCTGCGTGTACGTGTCGATCGTTGGGATCGTTGCCCTGATAAGACGTGTCATCCGAAAAGTCGTCGACACGACCGCCTTCGAACGTTCCGCGAATACTGTCATTGATTTTAGTGATTTCAAGACCTGACCATTCAGGGTGAGCCCGGCGCAGACGGTAGATCGTTTCGGCGAGGATGTCTTCCGTCCAGTGAACGCTGAACAGCAGTTCTCCCTCGAGATACAACAGGCAGAGCCAGTCTCGCAGCGTGCGAGAGTAGAGCACATTGGCATCTACGAGAACCCTATTCGGCATGGTGGCTGATTACTTGTAGCACCCTGTCACCATGCTGTCAGTCGAGTTCGTCTTCCATTGCACGAAGCGCCTCGAACGCAGCACGGCGTCTAGCTAGGCGATCCTTGCGAAAGAGCATCACATCGGCGCTTCGCAGACGGGTATGCGAACCCACCTTGCGAGCCTCAATCTCACCGCGATCGATCATCTTCATCAACGTCGGCCGGGACACTCCAAGTTGTTCTGCTGCGGTAGAAGTAGTGAGCTCGTCCGGCATGGACCCGACGGTCACTGTTCCTCCTCTTGCGATGACAGTAAGAACCTGCGCAATGATGGCAGACAGCTCCCGCGGAATCTCTACCAGATCATCTCCTCGGGATCGATTCATGCTCAGCTGTAGGGATGTATTGGTGCTCAGATGGTCTACGACCTGCTTTGCCTGGTCTAGCTCGACAGCAGAAGCTGCAAGCAGCTCGCGGTCACGAGTGCTGGCAAGGATGGTCGACATGATGGCTCCTTAAGGACTCTGGTGTTGCACTTGCAAGTATGCACTCTTGCAGTTGTAAGTGCAAGGGTGCGACGAGACCCGTCAATAATGCCCGATGGTGGTTTCGGTGCTTCGCGTAGGAATGACTGCGAAATCGCTGACCCTGAAGGTACGGAAATGTGAGTTGTCGACGGGGTCACGGGTTGAAATCACCAACGGGTATGCGCAGGATGTCCGTGGCCATGGTGTCCATGGCTATGAGACAGTCCCCGGTGCCGAAGAGATATGGAACGAAGAGCTGGGGCGTGTCTTGAATTGCTTTGGGAGACACTGCCTACTTATTGCTGGAGGAGGTCGTGTCATCCACGGTCGCGGTGGGATGAAGGCGGCGACCGAGATCAACTGGAACAAGGGCAGTCGGGAACTGTCTGGGTGTGGCGAAGGGGATCGACTAAGCGTCTAATCGGAGGTCGCTGGGCGGGCGACGTCAGCGCGCCCCCACATCCACCAGAGCCCACACACTGCTGCAGCAAGGAGCGGCGCCAGCTTGTCGCCATCAGAGTTCATTCCGCCGTGCGCAGAGTTATTTCTGTAGTCGGCAAGACCAGATAGCAACTCCCGAATTTCGGGAGTCAATGACGGTCTGCCTTGTGCGAGAGCTACTGCCTCCAGCAACACCAGCCGTTGCTCCGGCCCGAACGGCGTGATCTTTTTGTGCCGCTTGACCCCTTCGAGAATGGGGGCGGTCTGTTCTTTCGAAGCAACCTCGACCGCAGAATTGGCGTCCAGGGCTGCGCGCTTCCAGTCTCGATCAGCGAAGGCGACCATCGCACTTTGCAGTAACTCGTGGGAGACACTGGCCGAATCAGCTGGCGCCCATGGGATGCTCAGCGACAAGGTTGCCCGCGTCCAAGGATTCCGCTCTCTCCCTCCGAGCGTAGATACGACGATGTACACGTCGTCTTCAAAATTAGGCGGCGCACCCAGGGATTGGGACGGTATCGCCAAAACGAGCGGATGCTCGTAGGGGGTAGCCACAATCCGAAGCGCACGAGATCCTTCAGGAACGCCAGCGAGTGTCAGGTTCACGGGGAATGGGCTGTCGCTGGCTGTAATCGTCAGGTGCGAAATACTCTGACCGCCGCCAGCCAGCCGAATGGGGTGCCATAGATCAGATGGCGTGGCTAAAATCTTCAGGATCGCGTCCCACGCGGTGTGGCCTGTCGTGCACACAGGGCAGGCCCATGCTTCACCTGTCGCTGCGTACCAGGCCAGCTGGTCAACCGTGCCAGACTCGTTCAATCCGGTGCAGCACTGAACTCCACGGGTTACAGAGAGAGCAGTAGGTGTTGTCACAGCGCGACACTAACAACTGGTCTTCGAGTGGGTGGCACAGCTCTTTGCCTAAGCGAGGAAGTCCTCGGCTTAATTCCGCGTGCCCCAAATGATGCTGGGGGGCGGGTCGGCTCCCTTCATCGAGTTCACCAGAAGTCAGATTGACGGCGCGGCCTGCAATCAGACGTTGGTGCCAAAATGTGACAACCTCGTCATCCACGTCGTGGGATGATAACTGCGTGTCATATTGGAGAAAGCACCAGAAGAAGGAACTGGAGCTCCTCCTACAAAAGTTCGATGACGCGGGCTGGACGATCGAGGACCCGCTAAAATACTACTCAGTCAAGTGCCCATGCGGCGATCATCGCCGCTGGATACATTTGACTCCGAGCGGCAATAATTATGCCAAGGATGCATTGGGGTGGCTCGAACGCCAGCCATGTCATCCTTCGAAGAGGAAGGAACAGTCGTGAGACAAGTAAGTTTTCACGGTGAGTTTCGCCTGATAGGGCTGTCCCGCGATCAGATGCCCACGGTGGCAGAAGCGATCATGGAAGAGATGTTGAAACTGGAAGAGTCGGGCACTGGGTTGTTCGATTCCGCAGTGTCTGTGGATGTAGGGAAGTTTCTCGTTGAGATCGAAACCATCGCTTCGGCTACGGACTTTGATGTCGCAACAGCTATAATTCGGTCATCGGTGCGGTCGGCGTTCCATGCAACGGGCGGTCACACTGCCGGGTGGGATGATGTCGTGATCGAACAACAGCGCGACAACATGAAACTCCTCAGCGCCTAACGCAACTCAGCATTGCTCCCGCGTGCGGGGCAGGCGGGAGCAATTTCACTACCTCACGATAAACGCCCCATCGTCGCCGTCACTCGCAAATTCGCGGCAACGAGAGGGGCCCCCGAGGGCTTGCGCACGTGGTGGATCCTGCTGAGATGGCGAAGAGGTGAGTCGCCGGCGGGGTGTGCGCCCAAGGTGTGCACCATCGCCGCAGATCATCGCTTTAGAGTTGGTTTCGCGGGGAATTGTTGTATTTCGGGGCGCGGTTGCGCGGATCGGATAGGTGCCGTTCACACCGCTTTCCACCCTCACCAGTTCCTCTGGATCCTGACGCCGCAATTCTCGGACTCAGGAGGCAGTGATCGCTGCGATCCAGGTGAGCGCGTCAGACCAGTGGACGGCTGCGGGATCAATGGCGTCCCGATGGCTTAGCTGCTCGTATTCGATCAACTCTGCGCGCGAGACCTGTGGCTGGGCCACGGCCATGAAGTCCCGGGAATGCGAAATCGGAACGCGGTCGTCATTGATTCCATGCAGGATCAACAGGGGCGTGTCGCTCAGTGGCTGCTGTGTGGGCGAGGCCTCGCGGTACAGGGATGGGGCCAGCTCGGGTGAGGCGCCGAAGTACTCCAACGCGGCGTCCTCCCCCAGCTTCTCGCGGTAAGTCCGCCCGACATCCGTCACCGGTGCCAAAGCCACGACTCCGTCCGTAAGTTCGGCGGTGAGCAACGCCAGCTGGCCGCCTACCGAGTGCCCTACGGAAATACGCGGCCCACCAACACTTTTGGCTCGCGCGTAGTCCCTGACCAGCACCAGTGCCGCGCGGATATCGACAAGCGGGGCAGGCCAGGGATTTGAGCGCCCGCGCCGATATTCAATATTGGCCGTCATCCAACCGTTCTCCCGGAGCGAGCCGGCCAGCGGGTCCATCAAGGAGGCGTCGTAGCGCGAACGCCAGTACCCACCGTGGATGAGGGCCACCACCCCGCGCGGCACTCGGCCCGAATCTGGCCAGCCGAAAGAAACCTGCTGATCTTCGTCGCTACCGTACGCCAATTCTTCGGTCGCAGAGGAGGGTGAGGGCACGGGACGCATCTTCTCGGAAGTAGGTTGGCGGTGGCGCTGGGCGCCACCGCTGGGGACCCCTAAGCTCCTGGGACCGTTCCCGGTGCCAAGAAATCGACGCCGCGCAACGCCGAGAGTCGAACTACTTCGTCGGGGTCGGAGAGGTTATGAAGTTCGCTGAACAATGTCGCGAGTTGTCCTGACGGGCTGACCCAAAACAACGATTTCGCCGGGGCTTCCTGCTTGTTGTAATAAGCATGTGGCAATCCCATTGGCAGACGCACAGTGTCGCCCGGACCGGCGGTTGTCCACTCTCCGTCGAGGTAGAGAGTGTAAACGCCCTCCATCACGTAGATGTGCTCGTCCTGCTTGGGGTGGACGTGCGGGGGGACACCGGTGCCCGCAGGGTCCAGCGAGAGCCACGCAAAAGAAGTTGAGCTTTCCACTTTCGACAAATAGGTGTGCCCTAGAACATTCCAAGTCCTGTTGCCCATCGCCTCGCTGGCGAGAGTAATACCTTTGGGCAAATCGCCCAGGATAATTTCTTCACCCTGTTGGATCTCCATAGTCGCTCCTCTTCACCTGCTCAATGGGTGACGCCAGCATGGCAGACCCCAAATCGACACACAAGAGTTGGTGCGTTCGGGACCGAATGCATCTGGCAGGTGCCCGATGCCGACAGCGCGCGGGAGCACATATTGTTCGGCGAATATCGGGCTGATCCGGTATCGCACCGGCTTTGGACGCCGGGTGGACGCAACCAGGCGTCCTCGCCCGTGGTTGCTGGATTTGGCTACGAGACCGCCCGGGGCCCCCCACCTGGCTCGAACCAGAGGAGTGGCTGGGATCGCTCGTGGCCACACGGTTCCCGCTGCACCTCATCGCGGACCAGCCCCAGGCCATTTGAGTAGCCAGATGGATATGGGTGAACCCAGTAGGGCGCACAAGGTCGCCGGCCGGGAGCGAATTCGGATTCACCCCGAAAACGCAGCGGAGGGAGGCTTGGCAGACGGGGACGTGGTTCGGGTATCCCACAGCAAAGGGGAATGCCTCGCGGGTGTGCTGGTCACCGCGAATATCCGGCGGGATGTGGTGGAGCTTCCTACCGGGGCCTGGTTTGACCCGCAGATCGTTGACGGGACCGAATCGGCGTCCACGGAAACCCCCTGTGCTCACCACGGACCAAAGCACTTCCCGGCTCGCCCAAGGGTGCTCCGGAGCACACGCCCTCGTTCAGGTCTTGCTTCTGGAAACTGACCCGCCGCCTATGGTTCGCGCGTTCGAGCCACCAGTAGCAGCGGCCAGGTAAATGCCTTAGCCGACGACCCACTTCACCGGGTTTTCGTAATAGGGGCCGTCATACCCGCCTGTCCAGGTCAAGCCGGCGATCTTTTCAGTCTCACTCACTTTCCATACAGAACAGGTGGTGTATGAGTCACCAAGAACATAACCATCGTTGTAGAAGGCGGGCAGACAGCCGACGCGCTCGCCGTACCCGCCCGCGTTCAAGACCATCTCGCCCAGGTCGGTGACTGGTCGTATGTCGGACTCCAAGTTGGCGTAAGCAAAGGCGAGCGCTCCCTCCTCTTGTTTGATGGTCACCGTCACGTACCACGGAACCAGCCCTACGACGCTGGTGGAATCGACTCCCAATTCGAACCAGTCTTCAACGGTGCCCTGAACGATCTTGAAATCGGTGTAGGTGAAAATACCCGCGTCACCAGCGAACTCGCTCCGCAGCGTGGCGGTATCGGTCAGGCTCAGGGTCGCGCCCGGTTGAGTCTGGCCTTCGCCTCCCTTGGGCGGGACTCCGGAGCCGTCATCCGATGGAGAGCTTGTGGGGGTTCCTGAGTTGGGCTCGTCGGACGGGGGTGTCTCAGATGACGAGGGGTCGGTACTCGAAGATTCAGTAGCGGGAGATTGGCTAGTCGGCGCCGCCGGCGAGGAGATGGTTCCCGGGCTCGTGGCGCCGCCCTCGGTGCTGGTATTTCCAGACACTTCGCTACCGCAGGCGGAAGCGGTGAGCAGGGCTACTGCAGTCATGGCGACCCAGACGCGCCGAGCGGAGCGCTGCTTGGCTGCTGTCCACCGGATTGTTGCTGGACTTGTCATGTCGCTGTCTCCTCTTCGCGGCAGGCATATTGTTTTGGGCGACGCGCAACCCAGTTGAGCGGCACACAGAGCCGTGCTTATGCCGGTGGTCCTGCTAGCTGCTTGAATCTATCCCCCACTACGTGACGAATACCATCCTTGAGGACAAATCGGACATAGGAATTTGGTGTGGCGATCCTTGTGCCTCCAAATGAAAATCCCCGCCTCCGTCTGTTCAGCGGGATGGGATTCGAGTGGCTGGCTTCGAGTGGCTGGGGTTGGAGTGGCAGCGATGCCAACATAGGAGTTGCTGTAGCTCTCGCTCCGTTCGAGCGGGGCGACCTAGGCGCAACCACACTCTGGCCCGGCATTGCTTGAGGTTTCCCCGTATCGCGCTGTGGTGCCCCCGGCAGAATTCGAACCTGCGACCAGAGCGATAACTTTTGGCACCTTCTGCAGTCATCAATACTTCTTGATAGATGTTACCCTGCAACCGTTCTCAGGGTTTCGACATCTGTCGAGATCTGCTGATATCTCGTGTGTTCTCGGGGTTTCCGGGGAGTAAATGGGGAGTGTTTCGGGGGCTCTACAGATGACGAAAGCCCTGCCGGAGTGGGAGCCGTGCCCGGCGCGACCTCCCGCGGTTGCTCGGACGGGTTCGGGGGTGGAGGTGGTTGCCTTTCTGGGGTTGCGTTGAAGCCTTGGTCTGAATTCTTGGTTTCGGGTGGTTGATCAGCGAAGACTTCAACAAATCAAGAATTCAATATTGCCTTCACGCGCGGGAGCAGTACCCATGCTGCGAATTGCTTCGCGTTAGTGCGGTGACCAACAGGACGGCGTCAGCTGAGCAAAGATTAACCGGGCCACCGCCATAACCGACGAGTGGACTTTTGATATGGGGCTCATAGCCCCGGGACGCCGCAATCACCACACGCGCCCCAAAACAACCGAGTGAGGTTCCCCCGTGGGAGTGGACGGTTTAGGCGGCCTGGTTGGCCTGGGTGCACACTATCTCGTAGTTGATTGGACTCAGGTAGCCGATGGCTGAGTGCCGTCGTTGGTGGTTGTAGAACCGGACCCAGTCGGTCACTGCGGCGGTCAGCTCGGCTTTGGTGATGAAGGTGTGGCGGTAGTAGTACTCGTGTTTGAAAGTTGACCACAGGCTTTCCGCTCCGGCGTTGTCCCAACAAATGCCGGTGTCACCCATCGACCTTGACAGCCCCAGTTGGGTTGCCGTGTCGGCGACAAGTGTTGATGTGTATTGACTTCCGCGGTCGGAGTGAAAAATTGTTCCTGTCACTTTCTGGTCCCGAACTGCGGCGGCAGCTATCAGGCAGTCGGCGACGAGGTCAGCTCGCATGTGGTCTGCGACTTTGAAACCCAGGATCCGTTTGGTGTGTTCATCTTTCACCGCACAGAAGTAAAGATCACCTTCACCGCAGGTCAGGTAGGTGATATCCGATGTCCATACTGTGTCGGGTCGGCCTTGGTTGAACACCCGGTCCACCAAATCCGGGGGGAATGAGGCGTTCGGGTCGACGATTGTAGTGCGAGTCTTGAACGTCCTCGGGCTGATCCCGGCGATACCAATACTGGCCATCATCAGCGCCACTGTTTTCTCCGTGATCAGCTCACCCCTGGCGCGCAGCTCAGCGGTGACCCGAGGCGATCCGTAAGTCCCTTTCGACTCCCTGTGGATCGCTAAAACCTTCGCCTGCCGATCCAAGCGGACCTGGGCCACCTCGGTGGAAATCGTTGCGGTGCAACGCTTCTTCCAGGTGTAGTAACCGGCCTTGGACACCGGGAGGTTTCGGGTCATAACTTCCACCGGGTGGTTGGCGCACTGTGCTGCGATCAACTCAAAGAACCTCACTTTGGTTGTGTCGCGGCAAAGTACGCCGATACTTTTTTCAGGAAACTGAGGTCTTTCTCCTGCTCAACGACCTGCCGTCGCAGCCGGATCAGTTCGGTGCGTTCCGCGCCGTCCAACGGCGCCTCACCCAACGAAGTGGCCGCCGCCATCCGGACCCGTTCCTCCTTCACCCAACGGCCCAGTAACTGCTCAGAAACGGCGAGTTCCCTCGCTGTCTCGGCGATGGTGCGACCGGAATCAATGACCCGATGCGCGGCCTCCACCCTGTACTCCGCGGTGAAAACCCGACGTGAATTCGACATATTGACATCCTCCCAGCAGGCCCGAAGGCCCGCTAGATCGATGTCCACTCCCACGGGGGAACCTCAGAGGACCTCAAAGTCTCGATGACCAAACTGCGGGCCGGGCACAGAAAGTTCTTGAGGCCAAGGTCGCTGTGGCCACCACGATCACTTCCTCGCACCATCAGGAGAAATCGGGCGCTCAGGGGACCGTCATCGCTGCGAACGAGCGAGTCGGTGACCCGAGAGGGAACAGACGCCACGCGCGCTGGTAGGCACCGCACACGTGGAAAACCCAGGGACCGTTAAAGTCAGCCCATGGCACGCCTGACTCTTCCGCAACTCGAACGACATCTTTTCTCAGCAGCCGACGTTCTGCGCGGCTCAATGGAGGCTTCTTCCTACAAGGAATACATCTTCGGGATGCTGTTCCTTAAGTACGCATCGGACCAGTTCGAAGTTGAGCGGGGTAAGGTCGTCGCCGATCAGCTCGCGAAGGGCCGCGACCATTCCGAAGCCGAGAAGCGGGCCGAGAACTCTGCTTTTTACAACACCTTCTTCGTTCCAGAACGTGCCCGTTGGCCCTACCTGCGCGACCACGCGCACAAGCACGTCGGCGACGAACTGAACAAAGCCTTGCAGGCACTCGAAGAACGCAACACCGCTCTCGACGGGGTGTTGCAACACATCGACTTCAACCGCAAAGTTGGTCAGGCGTCGATGTCGGACAAGAAACTCCGCGAACTGATCATGCACTTCAACAAGGAACCCTTGCGCCAAGATCGCTTTGAGTTCCCCGATCTACTCGGGGCGGCATACGAGTACTTAATCAGAGACTTCGCCGACTCCGCAGGCAAGAAGGGCGGCGAGTTCTACACTCCGCGTTCCGTCGTGCGCCTGATGGTCCAGATAGCAAATCCCCAGGAAGGCATGAGCGTCTACGACCCGTGCACCGGTTCGGGTGGAATGCTGATCCTGTCCAAGGACTACGTCGAAGAAAACGGCGGCAACAGCCGCAACCTCGCTCTCGCCGGGCAAGAAAAGGACGGTAGCGTCTGGGCCATTTCCAAAATGAACATGCTGCTACACGGCATCCTCGACGCTGACCTGCGCAACAACAACGACGGCACACTAGAAGACCCAGCCCACATCCAGGGCGGCGAGTTAATGCGCTTCGATCGCGTGCTCACCAACCCTCCGTTTTCACTGAACTACAGCAAAGACGGCATTCCGTTCCCCGAACGCTTCCGCTACGGGTATACCCCAGAGTCCGGCAAGAAAGCCGACCTAATGTTCGTCCAGCACATGCTCGCCGTCACCCGCACCGACGGAATGGTCGCCACCGTCATGCCACATGGGGTCCTATTCCGTGGCGGTGAAGAGGGAAGAATCCGCGCCAGCCTACTTGAAGACGACATCATCGAAGCGGTCATCGGCCTCGGCCCATCCCTGTTCTACGGTACTGGAATTCCCGCGTGCATCCTGATCTTGCGTCACAAAGGAGCAAAGCCCGCAGAGCGCCGCGGCAAAGTGCTGTTCATAAATGCCGACCGCGCCTACCGCGAGGGCCGCGCCCAGAACCTTATCGAGCCCGAACACATAGAAAAAATCGTCTCGGCATACCGTGAATTCGACGACATTCCAGCATTCGCCAAAGTCGTCAGCCGCCAGGAACTTGCCCAGAATGACGACAACCTCAACATCCGACGCTACGTAGACACCACCCCGGCGCCGGAGCAACAGGATGTGCGCGCGCATCTGCACGGCGGTATCCCCAAGTCTGAGGTGGACGCCAAGTCGGAGCTGTTCACCAATCACGGTCTGAACATTGACGACCTTCTGGTCGAGCGTGACGCCGACTACCTGCAATTCATGTCCACGATCACCATAAAACGCGACCTCAAGGAAATGATCGAAACCAACACCGGGATTGTGGACGCCGAAGCTGCCATCACACAGGCGATCAAATGCTGGTGGACGGCCGAGCAAGGTCGATTTACAGAGCTCCAGACCACGGCTGACTTGATCGACCTACGAAAGCAGTTGGTAGGTACGTTCCAGTCAGCACTGGCACCGATCGGCATGCTTGACCGGTTCGTAGTGAGTGGCATCATCGCCACCTGGTGGGGTAAGAATCAACCTGATCTCAAGACCCTCGCCACCATCGGATTCAAAGGCCTGATCGACGCATGGGTCAGTACAGTCCTCGATGCCCTAGACGAAGAGAAGTCAAAGGTTGATCCCCTCGACCATAAAGTTGCGCGCGCTATGCTGCCTGAGTACCTCGACGGCTTGGCAGCTCTCAACATCGATGTTGCGGAACTCGAATCGACGATTAAGGCCGCGACTGCCAAAACCGACGACGAAGACGCTGACGAGGTTGATGAGCAACTGTCACCCGCGGAGGTCACGAAGCTCAAGAAGCAACTGACGACAGCCAGAAAAAATCTCAAGTCCGAGACGGCGGCGTTTGCAGACAAACTCAATGCCTCAGGCCAAACGCTCGACGACTCCGCTGCGCAGACACTCGTCCTCGACCTCTTCCGAACCGAACTGCTCAACGTCGCAGACCAACGAGTGACCCGACACCGTCAAGTCATTGTCGACGCGTTCGAAACCTGGTGGAACAAATACCGGGTGACCCTAGCTAGCCTCGAACACGAACGTGACACGGCGGCCCAGAAGCTCGCAGGATTTTTGAAGGAGCTGGGGTATGAGTAATTCGCAAGTCACTGGGTGGTCGACTCACCCGCTCAGTGAATTAATCGATCGAAAGTTCACTGGTCCGAGTCCGACATGTGAGGAACGTCAAATTGCAGCGGCTGAAGAGTGGGGCCTCCTCAAAACGACCGCAGTAACTTGGTCTGGTTGGAATGAAAACGCGCACAAAGTGCCTCCACGGCTGTACTGGGGAAAGGAAGCGCTCGAGGTTCATCAAGGTGACGTCCTGATAACCAAAGCTGGGCCACGCCATCGTGTCGGCGTCGTGGTACTCGTCGCGGCTACGCGTCCGCACCTGATGGTCTCGGGCAAGATGGTCGGCCTCAGGCCAAAGACAGCAATGGTTGTGCCGAAAGTGCTGGCAGGGCTTCTATCAACCGATGCTGCCCAGGACTACTTAAATAGCCGAACAACGGGAATGGCCGAGTCGCAGACCAACTTCGCAGACGAGGCGCTCCTTCGAATTGAAGTCGATGTTCCTCCACTATCCGAGCAGCGCCGGATCGCCAAGATTCTGGACACTCTGGACGATCAGATCCACGCCACCAGGCAGATCATCGCCAAACTAGAACTGATCAGGCGCGGCATGCTTGACAGAATGTTTCTTCAGTCAACTGACGAACGTCCGGAACATGACCTGAGTGAATTTCTCGTCAAAATTGACGCCGGCTGGAGCCCGGAGTGCTACGAGCGGGCGCCCGCTGCCGGGGCTTGGGGCGTTCTGAAGGTGAGTGCGGTTTCGACAGGAAAATACAGACAGGAAGAATCTAAGACTCTTCCACCCGGATTGCCTGCACGCCCGGCCCTGGAAGTCAAAGATGGCGATGTCTTATGTGTTCGGGCTAATGGCGTCGGCGACCTCGTAGGCCGAGTTGCGTTTGTAGAATCGACGCGCAGCGGATTAATGTTATCGGACAAAACGCTGAGACTCGTTCCAAAATCAAGTGTTAACGGATTCTATTTGTCTCTTCTACTGTCAAGTCCTCCGCTACGCCGTCAGATCGAGTCACTTATGGGCGGAAGCAGTTCGCAAAAGAATATCTCTCAAGCGCAGATAAGACGGCTTAGCGTTGCAATTCCAGAATTGTCCGAACAGAACAGAGCAGCTTCGATGGTCAAGGCCGTCGATTCTCGACTGAACGCTGAAATTGAGGCCGCGCGAAAGCAAGAACAATCAAAGCTTGGTCTAATGTCCGACCTATTGACTGGTCGAGTTCGCGTGCCACTGGAGACTGCCTTGTGAGCCTTGGGCCGGAATACATCGAATCCGAGAAGCCACTGCTCGATCAGTTGGTAGGTCTTGGTTGGTCGCATGTCGAAGGCTCGAAGTCGGATCCAGCCGTCACTGGTCGCGAAACGTTTCGTGCACCGTTGATCGAGGCGCGCCTACGCGAGATGCTGCGCCAAAACAACCCCGGTCCCGATGGTCAGCCTTGGCTTGATGACTCACGGCTGTCCGAGGCTGGCTCCGCGCTGACTCGCACGGAGACCGGAAAGCTGGTCGAAATCAATGAGCGCCTGACCCAGCGCCTCCTTGAAGGCGTGACAATTGCGGGACTTACGGAGTGGGATCAAGGTCGCAGCCAACGAATCAAGTTCATCGATTTCGATCATCCGGAGCGCAACCACTTCTTGGCGGTCAGTCAGTTCCGTGTCGATGAACCTGGCGGTCAATCCAAGAAGTTTGTGGTGCCCGATGTGGTGTTGTTCGTCAACGGCATCCCACTGGTCGTGATCGAGTGCAAAAGTCCTTACGTCACTGATCCAATGGCCGAGGGCATCAACCAGTTGCGGCGCTACGCAAATCAGCGCGATCTTGGCGCACCGGAGGGTTGTGAGCAGCTATTTTGGACGAACCAGTTCATCGTCTCGACATACGGAGACAAGGCTCGCGTCGGCACGTTTACCTCTGGGCCTGAGCACTTCCTGGAATGGAAAAACGCCGCACCGCTGAGCCGCGACCAGTTGGCCGATCACTTGGGCAAACCTGCCGCCGATCTCACAGGGCAAGAGCTGCTCGTTGCTGGGATGCTTACTCCCGCAAACCTTCTGGATATCATTCGGCACTACACGCTGTTTCAGGAGGCAGATGGGCGACGCATAAAGATCGTCGCCCGCTATCAGCAGTACCGCGCCGTCCTCAAAGCCGTTAACCGCCTCCGCACCGGGGAGACCCGCAAAATCGACGGCGAGCACGACCGCCGCGGTGGATTGGTGTGGCATACCCAAGGCTCAGGCAAATCCTTGACGATGGTGTTCTTGATGCGTGCGATGCGCTCTGACCCGGTCCTGCGGTCTTTCAAGGTCGTCATTATCACTGATCGGACCGACCTTGAGAAGCAACTGGCTGCGACCGCCATTATGTCCGGCGAGACTGTTCAGCGTGCTCGGAAGTCCGCCAATCTCCGAACGATGTTGGCTGAACACGGCCCGGCACTTGTATTCGCCATGATTCACAAGTACCGCGACCCGGACACTCAGAGTTCGAAGGATCAGGGCCTCTACGGTGACGAAAATGTCGAGTCGTTCGGCGTGCTGAATACCGATGAGTCGATTCTCATCATGGTCGATGAGGCTCACCGGTCGCAGACGTCGACCCTGCACGCGAACCTGATGGCTGCCATGCCGAATGCCGCCAAGATCGGGTTTACGGGTACACCGATCATGCGCGAGGGGAAAAAGCGCACCGAGTCGATCTTCGGCGAGTTCATAGATAGGTACACGATCCGGCAGGCCGAGGAAGATGGCGCTGTTGTGCCGATCTTTTACGAGGGAAGAACAGCCAAGGGCGCGGTGGCCGGCGGTAGCGACCTAGATGAGCTCTTCGAAGACATGTTCGCTGAACACACCGACGCCGAGATCGAGAAGCTGAAAACCCGCTACGCCACAGCCGGGTCGGTGCTCGAAGCACCCAACTTGATTGCGGCTAAGGCGAAATCAATGTTGTGGCATTACGTTTCGACCGTGATGCCGAATGGCTTCAAAGCGCAAGTCACAGCAGCAAGCCGGCTCGCGACCATTCGCTACCGCGGAGCGTTGATGATCGCCCGCGATGAGTTGGTGGCTCAGATCGAGGCTCTCCCCGCTCATCTGCGTGCCGATTACGACGGTGATGCAGTCGATATCGACAGCCTGGACCGCAAGACGCAGGTGCTAGTGCGTGCGACTCCCCAGATCGAGTTACTCAAGGCGTTGGAATTCGTCCCCGTAATTTCGGGCAGCCACAATGATAATCCGACCTGGGCGCAGTGGACCGACAAGTCGCGTCAGGACGCCTCGATCGAACACTTCAAAAAGAAGCTCGGGCAGTTGAGCGATAAGACCAGCCCGGTGGCCTTCCTGATCGTGCGCACCATGCTGCTGACCGGCTTCGACGCGCCAATCGAGCAAGTGCTCTACCTGGACCGATCGATCCAAGACGCTGAACTGTTGCAGGCCATCGCTCGCGTCAACCGGACCGCCACCGGTAAAAGTGCTGGACTACTGGTCGACTACTACGGGGTCGGTGCGCACCTGCAAAAGGCGTTAAAGGCCTATGCACCCGAAGATGCCGAAGATGCGATCGGCGCGCTGGCTTCGATTAAGGACGAGTTGCCAAAACTGCAAGATCAGCATGCACGAGTGCTTGCGGTCTTTGCCCAGGCTGGCATCGATAGCTTCGACACTGCCCAAGATGTCGAGGCCTGCGTGCAGGTGCTGGAGGATGAGGCTCTCCGCGCCCGCTTCGGAGTGCTCCTGAAACAGTTCCTGTCCACCATGGACACCGTCATGCCGCGCCCGGAGGCGCTGCCGTTCGTGCGCGACGCCAAACGTCTGGGGATCGTCTCGCTGGCTGCAAAGCGCCGCTACCGCGACGACGGGCTCGGCGACTTCGACAGTTCTCTGTACGGTGAAAAGGTCCGCAAACTGATCGACGAGCATGTAACCGCCCTCGATATCGCCACCAAGATTCCGCCGGTGTCGATCACCGACCCGGACTTCTTAGCCAAAGTTCAGGGTCTGACTTCTGATAAGGCCAAGGCGTCGGAGATGGAACATGCGCTTCGCTTCCATATACGCAAGAACTTTGACGAAGATCCGGCTCGCTACACCAAGTTGTCCGAACGGCTCGTCGAGATCCTGAGGTCTCTGACGGACAAGTGGGATCAGCTCGCGTTGGCATTAACCGAATTGCTCTCTGACGCTCAGGGGGACGACATGGGCAGCGCTGTACACAACGATCCGTTGGTGATGCGTTTTTATGGTCTGCTGGAGGCTGAGTTGGCAACCGGTGCAACGCTGCCCGAGGAGGTTCGTCTAGATATCGTGCACTTAGCGCAAGAGATTGTGATCGAAGTCGAGGCGCAGGCCAACATAGTGCGGTTTTGGCAGAACCCGCAGAAGCAAGATTTTCTGCGTAGGCAACTGATCCACGCCCTTGACGACCGCGACCTGTTCCCGTTCGACGAGCAGGCTCCGTTAGCCGATAAGTTGATGGAACTTGCCAAAGCAAACCAGTTATTAATCGCTTCGAGGGGGAAGTGACGAGCGTGGTCGAGAGGACGCTTCGACTCGATGGGATGACGATCCCCGTCGAAACCGATGGCACCAGCCGAAAGGCAAAGCTGACCATCGACCGCGACGGGAGCCTGCAACTCAAGGCTGCACCCGACGTCGAACAGGCTGAGCTCGAACACTTTTTGACGTCCAAGCGGGAATGGATTTACCGCAAGCTGGCCGAAAAGGAATCCCTTCGCTACGAGCCGGTCACGAAGGAGTTTGTTGATGGTGAAGGCTTTCTGTACCTTGGGCGCAGCCACCAGCTTCGAATCGTCGACACCGGCGACCATCGGGTGCGGCTGCAACGTGGGAAGCTAAACCTCCCCAAGGCCATTTCCGAAACGGGATACGAGCATGTCATCGCCTGGTACCGGATGGCAGGGCTGACCTGGATAAGGCCCCGAGCCGCAGACTGGGCCAAGCGATTATGCGTCGATCCTCACATGATCGAAGTGGCAGACCTAGGCAACAAGTGGGGTTCTACTCTGCCCGACGGTCGGGTACGCATTCATTGGGCGACCATGCAGCTGCGCCCTAGGCTGGTCGAGTACGTGCTCGCGCACGAGCTGGCTCATCTCCGCGAAGCACACCACGGCCCCGCATTTTGGCAGCTTCTCAACAGAGCAATGCCCGACTGCGAACAACGCAAAGCAGAGCTCGCAAACACCGGAGCCGCCCTGTGGCACGGTGTTACGGGTAATTACGTGTAGCCTAAGCGCGCTCGTTTCTCTGCACTGCGCAAACGGCGTGTGTCTTTCGGGTTCGACTTCGGAGTTACCCTGGTCGGGCAGCTGATACCGCTTTGAAGCTTGGCTTAGAAATGAGCCAGAATGTCAGATTAGAGAATCGCAATTTGCGCGTATGAAGTGGGCCGAGGTACTGCCTACGGCAGGGCTACTTCGGTGCATCCGTTTGTGGCTCCGGCCGAATAATCAGATCGAGATCTGCACCCCAGCGTGGAAGGTAGTCTAATCACTTTCAGAGGGAATCTTCCAGCGGTCGATCGCGTGATTGTACAGCTTTGCGCGCAACTTTCTCTCGTCGAATTTTTCAAGGTGCCTGAAGTCCACGTAACAGTGCCCGGGTGATTGCCCTTCGCGACACTGGCTGTCGTCGACCGAGCGGGTATCCAGGGCTTTTACTTCAGCCACAGAAACGGCGAACACGACCTCTGACTTTGAATTGGCATTTTCGTTGTGCCATGCGCGACTCTCAGACGGGCTAGCCAAGGAAGATCTTGCGTACGAGGGCTTTCCCTTATCTGCACTTGAAGGTCCAAACGCATGCGAAAGTGGTCGGCGAACATTTGGATCCCAGTTGTGGGTGGGAATTTGCCTGTACAACAATTCAGCGTCATCTTCGAGGTCGAATTCGCATCCGTCCAGATTTTGAAACGAGGCGGTCATCGGAGGGCTTCCCGTAGTTGCGATTTAATCTCGGTGAGATCTTGTGTGTAGAGGTCCGTGGCATCTCCAGTCTCCAGACCCATGTTGAACAGATACAGAGCAGCTTCGGAATTAATTTCTAGCGTCAGTAGCCGTTTCGAGGTGGGCCATTCGACCACGACCCCACCATCTTCGCATGGATAGATACCGGGCTGCGGTAACAAATCTGAGACTGACCTCATGGCCTCGCGAGCAGCATCGATAGCGACAAATGATATAACAGAGCTCTTCTCGAAGTCGGGATGCCAGTTCGGCGATAGGTAGGCAAGTTCGCGGATGCGACCAGACCATGGCTCTGCCTCGATTTGGAGTAATTCTAACGAATCGACTTGCAGTATGCGATACAGCTGGCCATCTCTCCAACTCATCCGCCCGGTCACACGAACCACCGGAGCCTGGGCGCGAGATTCAAGCACAGCTTTTAGGTCTGCAGTCAATTCGGCCTCGGAATAGTTTCCGTGGACATTTCCGTAGTGCAGGGTTTCAATATCGAAACTTTTCTTGTCGGCATTCATTGCGAAAAGCCGACCAGCAACGGTAGAGATAAATTTTTCGTTCTCTACGGGCACAACTGGTGGATTTAAAAGCGCCCCTGGTGGACCTACAGCCTCCATTACGATCTGCGCAAACGGCCGAAATGTGGTCGAGGCGGTGTCGGTGGTGATTTCGAGGTACTCATGCTCCTCTCCGCGAGCCTGCAGTTGCAGTGTCTCGTCGGGTCGAAGGCTGGTTCCAAAGTCCAGGAACGCAGCCAATGAAGAAAGCGCGTTCCAGGAAGATAGATCGTTGGATAATTCGAGTTCGTGCGCGATTTCTTCGAAGGCACTATCGACCCGTTCCGGTGAGTCGAAGTCAACCCGTGCAAGCTTTGAGAGGTCGGCCTCAAGATTGTCGCGCCCACGGTCGTAATATCGATCGTACTGAGACGCTGGCCTATCAAGAAGCGGGATCGCACTGCCGTCCGCAACGCCAGAAATCGCCAGGTCGAAATCCGTCTCGAATTCGGGTGGAAGGGGCTCTTCGTAGCCCTCTGCAAGCCAGGCTCGCTTTGCCGACTCCAGAAGCATCGTTCGGTAACGCTGTATTTCTATCAGGGCGTCTATTGGAAGTCGTGCCTTGTTAAATCGGGCGCCACTGAGCTTTAAACGAGCAAAGTGCGCCCCACCATCTCCGTCGGCCATCAGATGAACCTACAGCATTAGCCCTGGGCCGGAGGCGCGCACCGCACCCACCGCGGGGTATTCTGAATCAGCAGGCCGCCGCCGCAGGTCAGGTGTTGACCTGGGACATCACCAAACTGGCCGAGCCGGTCAAAAGCCAGTATTTCGACGCCTGCGTGATGGTCGACATTTACTCCCGCAGGATCGTCGGAGCCCAAGTGCGACCAGCGAATTCACGGCACCGTGATGATCAGCAAGCTGGTCGGGGCATTCCACGCTGACTTACAGACCCCCTAATCCCATTCCCGGCGAGGGGTCTCCAACGACAACACCTACAGCGAGGCGTGGTTCAAGACCTTGAAGTACACACCTTTCTTTCCCGACGTGGTCAACTCCCTGAGTGCCGCTCGCACCTTCACGGCGGCTTCGTCGATGACTAAAACCACCTCCACACCTGCATCGGACTTCACACACCCACCGCCGTCCACTACAGCCACGCCGAAACCACCAAAAACTGGCTCATCGGCACGCTCACAACGGCCCTAGCGCAGCACCCCACCCGATTCACCAAGCCGACCGTGATCCCCAAGGTCCTCGCCATTCCCGAAGCTGCTTGGATCTCGCAACCGCAAAACCAAGACAACAAAACGTTCGCCGCCTGGCAAACTACTTTTGACTTCCCATTTCGGCAAATTCCGACCTCTCAGCAGCGAGCAAGCTTCTGAACTGCGGAATCACCTTTCAAGTTTCCAGGAAATGTCGACCTGCGCCACCAACACTCCCCACTCCCCCTTAACGCCCTGACCAGCGGAACCATCTGACCTGCTGCGTCTCAAGCTCTTAACCTGCGGAGTCGCGATACTTCTCGACTGCGGCTCGACAACCTCTCCTAGCGGTTTCCTCTGAGCCAAAAGGATCAGTAGGGCACTGCCTTCCTCGTTTCTCCTGTTCCAAATGGAACACCTGACGTGCCGTTTCCCTCTCCCATTTGGGACAGTAGGGAGCTACCTTCGCTGGCTCTACTGTGGCAAACGCCACGGTACATTTCAGTGAAAGCCCGCCGCCCTCAACGCTTGAGCTGCGGTCTCACCTGTGTCAGCTGACACAGCTGCCCTGTAGGACCGCATCAGAGCAAAGCTGGACCTGCGGTTTCTCTTGCTGCGTTTGTAAAAGTAGAAACCACCAGGAAAAGCTGAACAGCTCTAGATGAGCTTTCTTTACAGGTAGATCCAAGGGGTCTCTTGTGAGGTTGGAAACAGGCACACAGCCAATTTGTCGCCGATCGTTTCGGTCCGCACGGACCGCCCAGTCTTGGACGCAGTGAATGCCTGGGCGGCCCGCACTTACCAAAGTTGCGGGTTGTATCTTCGGGCAGCGATCACCGAAGAACTACCGAAGCTGCCGGAGCGGTTCTGGGCGCATGACGCAACCGACCACCGCGACGAAGACACCGAGAAGTTCAACCAAATCATGGTTGGCCTCCTCAAAAAACTCGACACCAACAAAGACCAGTAGCGACTTCCGCCAGAGATCCCACGAGGCTCGTCCGCACCAAGTGAACGATCGGGAATCACCGCGACGTGTTCATGGTCGGCCCGCTAGCCAAGTCCCATCCGTCCGCCCAGCGGCCAACTCAGACCGTCACCGCCGACATCCTGGCACATCGACTTCGACGCCGCCCCCGCCGCTAGCGCCGCAGCACCTAGCGCTGGCCACATCAACCACTCGACGCAAGCGCGTGCGCCGCTGCGTCTCGTCCCGCAACGCACCCCCGAAAAACCACCGCCTCACATCTACACACCTCTGGCATCTCGCATTTGGCGGGTGGAGGCAGCCTCGTTGACGAGACAGTCCCGCGACAACAAGTCAGCCCCAGCAAGCCGACCGGCTGTGGTGGTCGGTGTATTTCCATTCTGCGGTTCGGGGCCTATACCCAAGGGCGCGCCTGGACATCTCCCCCGGTTGCGGCACGACAAGGATGATCGAAATTTTCGTTGGAACAGCAGCCGCCAATCGGCCGGTCTTCATTCGAGCTTGGACCAAAAGATGGGACCCCGGTACGCGAAGCCGACGAGATGCCAGAGGTCTGTAGATACATGAGCTGTGTTCGAGTCGGCGAGCGAGGCGTTGGGAGCGACGCTCTGGGGCGCTAATTGGACCTGGGGAGCGTTCTGGGTCGGCTTCACGCGAGGAAGCGCATGGCTTGGGCGGAAGGGAATTTGGTGTGCTAGCGGTGTGAGTGCGTTGAGCCGGGCCGTGCGGTTTGAGCAGTCGACCTTGTAGGAGCAAATGAAGCCGTTGTGGATCACGTTGCAATTGCGATCCCCAAGTGCTCGCCAGCCGTTCTTTCGCGACACCTCCTGCTCCGGGCACACAGACTCAAAGGTGAGGTATTCGCAGAATGCCTGAAGTTTCCTGCACTCGGGTGCCAATTCAGGCGAATCGGCATCATTGGATGCAGTTTTCTGCAACCCGGCGCGAGCTGGTGTTTAAGGATGACTACCCTCTCCCGTTTTCATGGTTGCTGTTTGCTGCAACGCCGCGCCAGCTGTACGGATCGGAACGCCGTCATCGTCCAACTGAGCCAGAGACACAGGCTCGACGGCGTAATCAGTCGGTTGCTGACCCCACCCAGCCACGCACCGAACACCGTCAACCATCCGGTCTGTTTCAGCTCAGTCAGAGCCGACGTCACCGTTCGTTTAGACCGCCCTGGTTCGACCGCTAACGAATCGCCGGTAAGCCCGTCTTGCATGGGATCTGAACTACCCCACAGGTGCCCTGCCAGGATCACCTACATCTTGAATGCCGTCATCGACAGATACGTCGCCGCCGCCAATTCTTTCGGTACCTGGGGGCGCGGATGCGTACGCATTCCGCGCCCCCAGGTACACACGGACTCCGGTGCAGACGCTCACTAGTGTCCGGTTATCTGCTCAGCGTTCATGATTACACCGCCCCTCGTGAGCAACATGGCCCCAGCCACGCTCGCCCGCATCGCCGTGATCTCCGTGACAGCCGCCGAGGCGGCAGCATCCAATTCTGCAAGACTCACCTTGGCCGTAGTGGGAAAGGCCATGCCTGAAGCCGCGATCGCACCCATCAAGCGCCGAATGGATCGCACTTCTTGCGCCGCTGGGCCGATACCGCTAATCCCGTCGACCAGTGCCGTCCGCACTCGCACTATTTTCGCCAGAACCTCAGCCAGTTGTTCGGTCTCTACCTCGGCGTCTTCCGGATTCACTGCGGAACACAGAAGGCCGTCTACAAATTCATCAGCCTCTACGTCACGCTCCGACTCCACATCGGGTGAGTCAGCGGTACTGGAGAACCCTTGCCCGTTGGAAAAGATTGTGTCGTGGCCCAGCGCAGGCGGCACATACGGAGGGTTCCGCGGTAACGGCGGCATTGGAGGCCCAGGGGGAACACGCTTCCGCTCTCCAGTCAAATACTTCTGCCACTCGCTGCACCCATCCCCGCCCATGCAATCCTCATTGCGCTCCCCGCAAACCTCACACATCGGCACCTTCGGCGTCGGCCTCGTGTAGTCCTTCCCATCCACGCCAGCGACTTTGTCACGTCGTTCAACCCCCTGAACGGCAGATTCACCTGAGTCATTTGACTCAGCTGAACTGATATCCCTCACGACCGTGCGCTGCCCGACGCCGAGGGCGGCTCCGATTGCGCGGGTGGACAGCCCCGCATCGCTGAGGCTCGCGACTAGGGCGGGTCGTTGTTCGCGAGAGAATGCGAGCATGGGGCGGTTCCCGAAGAACTTGTCCGCCCATGCATCCCAGGTCCCCAGCCCCAGGGCGATCCAGATACGACCAGTGAAGCCCTCAATCACCAGGGCCTGTACGTGGTCCATGCCGGCCTGGACGCGACAGGTGTGCTGAATCGCTTCCGCATAACTGAACGATGTGCCATCCATCCTGCCTACGAATGCGGCGGCATCTTCGACTGCGGCGGCGTCTTCGCTGCTGGCCGTGATGGTTCGGGTGCTGCCGTCCGGGTATTCCAGTTGCGCCGCGACCCGAAGGATCGGATCCCCTGGAGCGTTGGAGAAGGGCTGCATTGTCATGATGCGATCACCTGTTCTGTTGCAGAGGAAATGTCCAAAAAATATCGACTTTCGCCAGTAGTTGGAAGCTGCGCACACCAACCCTTCTGCGAAGTGGACCGCTTGCCTGCAGGAGTACCCAGTGCTGGAAACATTCCTAAAGCGCTCATGCTGCACCCCCTACCGGGCGGACGAGCTCGTTGAGCAAGTTCGCCAGATCCGGGGCAACGTTCGAGCGGTGGACGTAGTGCCGAGTGGTGGTCGTCGTGGTGGAGTGGCCCAGTTGCGCGGCCGCAGCCTTGGTCGAGCTCTGGCTGTCGATCAGGCTTGCCACCGTCTTGCGGAAAGTTCGGTATGTTGCCCATTCCAGGCCCGCGGCCGTACGTACCTTTCGCCACTGTTTCTGGGCGTTCACCGGATCCATAATCGTCCCGTCGGAGGACGGGAACACAAGATCGAACGGATTACTAAGCGACTCCTCCGCTCGGCGTCGTTCCAGCATCTCAAAGACGAAAGCAGGAAGAGACACAGTCCGCACCGACCCTGGAGTTTTCGGATGCTCCTGAATCACCAACCCCTCCTTACCTTTTCGCACCACGGTTCCCCGAATCGTCAAAGTTGCCGGCGTTACGCCGAGGTCAATATCCATCCACCGGACTGCCAGAACCTCACCTATTCTCGCGCCGGTGCCGAGCAACACGTCCACCAGATCGATGGCGCTGAACGACTTCGGTCTTCCGACTTTTCCTGGCTCGTTTGCGCCCAGCTCTCGAGCAGCCAACCGCACAGCGGCAATCTCATCAAGAGTCAAGATCCGATTCACCGCAGCAGGTTTCGGTGTCGGTCGGCTAATATCCCGCATCGGGTTCGTAGTTAGTGCGCCGTGCCGGACCGCCAACCCCAACATGCCGGACAGCACGGTCCGGCAGTGGTGCCGCGTTTGGCTGCCCTGCTCCGTTGCGTCTTTTACGAACCGATCGATGCGAGAAACCGTGCACTCACGCATTCGCAAACCACCGATTCCCGGCAGGATGTATCTGCGCACCACATCGTTGTAGCGCTGAATGGTGTTGTGCGCCTTGCCTTCCTGGAGTATTTCCTCCATCCACACTTCAGACAGTCGCGTCACTGTCATGTCTGCAGAAATATCGGTACCGGCTGGAGTCTCGCGAGACACCAGCCGCATTCGTAACTCTCGTTCTGCCTTGCTGGCCGATTCCGCCCACACAGAGATATCCCGAGTGGAGCCGTCGGCGTCGCGATACCGAGTGCGAGCGCGCCACTTGTTGGCATCGATGCGAGTGCGGCTGATAACGCCCCAGGTCCCGATGGGCAGCGCTGGCCGCGCCATCACAGTGCCTCGTGCACAGTAGAAGGCAAAACTGCTCCGGTAGGTTTCGATGTATCTATCCAAGACCAGACCCATTGTTGTTGAACCTTTCTGGACTCAATTTTTAGGGTGAGTCGTGCACGTCGCAGGGTGGCTTCGCCGATTCCTTCTGCTGCTGCCTCCTTGATAATGGGTGCGGCATCAAATGGTCCTGCTTGTCCGCCGAGGTAACTACGTAACCACTTTGTGGCGGTCACTTCGCGACTGTCGAAGATGCTTGGGTTAACGATGTCGTCCGCAGATCTGTTGTCCGTCCCTAGCCATTCAACCGAAGCCACCCCGCTCGGATGCGCAACCAGGTTGTACTTCAAGGTGACCGCTTTTTTGCTGTAGCTGGACTTAGTGACCGAGAGCAGACGCGTCTCCGGAGTGGCCGGATCTAGGACCACCTGCAAACCCGCACGGGCCGCTCCGATAATCCCGACCGACCCACCACCGCGGTGAAGCGCCGAGGAACCGATCGTCTTCGTCGGGTGCCGGAGCAAGAGCATTGCCGCCCCAGTATCAGCTGCCACTCTGGTCAAACCCCGCATCACCAAGCGCACCGACTGATCCTTATGCGCGTCGATCGCGTCGCTGAGGTAAGCCATGAGGACGTCGACCACCACCAGTCGCGCACCGACGTAGGTGATGCGGTGCCGCAGATCATCAAGGTCCGTCGGGAACTGAACGCTCCGACCACCGCCGCCGCCTGCGGGGCTGTCGGTCCACATGTGGACATTGTCCAGATTCGCTCGAGCCGCGATAAGCCGCGGCACGACCGTGTCCGCCAGGTCGTCTTCTGCGGTAAGGATCAGAGAAGCACCCAACGGGGCCGTCCCACCGTCGGGCCAAGAGCCGCCTACGGACAGACGTGCACAAATTTCCAAAGCCAAGGTTGACTTGCCGGTTCCCGGATCGCCATCAAGCATCGTGAGCTTGCCCGCGGGCAGTCGGCCAGGCCACAGCCACGTGACGTTGGTGGGCTGAACATCCCTCGCAGCAATAACGTCGTTCAGCGGCAGCCGAGCAATTTCGGGCCGCGTCATCGCACGCCACCCTGCGACTGGGTCTGCAGCCAAGCCGAAACCACGGCCCAGTCGTACTTGACGTGTCGGCCGAGCTTCAAATAGCCGGGCCCCACGCCGCGCCAGCGCCACTGCGCCAAAGTCGCGACTGGAATTCCGATCTTTGCGGACACTTCCATCGGCGTTGCCAGCGAGGTGGGCAACTGCTGCGCGCTCTCGTTCCATGCGTTTGTCATCCGTCGTCAATCCGTTCTCTTGACCGAACGTGCGGTCAAGTACGTATGAGCGGCACCAAGCGGTACCGAAAACGTATGGAGCGAAGAGTTGGTGAGTTAACTCCTGACGAGATTCCAGAGCATCTTGCTCAAGTTGATGATGAGAACCTGGATGCCCGGATCGCTGCACGCGCTCCGAATAATTTCCATAGTCCCGCACACACTGAATTGTTGAATTCTTGAAGTCATCGCAGGCCAGGGGCGGTGAGCAAGAATTCAAGGCTTCAAATCCTT
Source organism: Nakamurella antarctica (assembly GCF_003860405.1). NCBI lineage: Bacteria > Bacillati > Actinomycetota > Actinomycetes > Nakamurellales > Nakamurellaceae > Nakamurella > Nakamurella antarctica. Next base: position 2,856,025 of record NZ_CP034170.1, read on the forward strand.
GATTCTTCGGCCTGCAAGCCGATTTGAGAGGCCGACGTCGGGCTCCGGCGAGGAATCTTGCGCTTGGGCGCCCAGCGTTTTGAGGGTTTCCGGGGAGTAAACGGGGAGTAAAGCGATCCAGGTTCAAAATAGCGAGCACGTAATCCTCCTGTCTTTGCAGATCAGGTACCGTGCGTTGGTGCCCCCGGCAGGATTCGAACCTGCGACCAGAGCGTTAGGAGTGCCCTACTCTATCCCCTGAGCTACGGAGGCGGGATAACGGTTCCAGCGTAGTCGGACGGCTCGGTTTCCGGAAAATCACTGTTGCCGGAAAATCACGGCGCCCCCAAGCTTCACTTCTTCCTCGGTGGCAGCGGCAGGAAACCGGAAGTCGTCTCGACGTACTCGGCGTATCCCGGTTTGGAACTCGACATCCGCTTCTCGGTCAATGCCTTTCCGGTCTTCGCGACGATCAGGTACGTCATCGCTGCCGGCCAGAGGATGGTCAGCCACCCAATCCAGCTCCAGGAGACCATCAGGAAGATCCCCCACCACAGCGTCGCGTCACCAAAGTAGTTGGGGTGCCTGGTGTATCGCCACAGACCCCGATTCATCACTTGGCCCTTGTTGGCTGGGTCAGACTTGAACTTCGCGAGCTGCGCATCGCCGATCGCCTCGAACCCGATGCCCACCAACCACACTGCAACGCCGACCCACAGACCCCAACCCGCGGGGCCCGGCAACACCATGGCGAGCTGCACCGGCAGCGACACGAACCACATGGCGAGCCCCTGCGGTACTTGCACTTTCCTGATGACGCCGGTCGGGCCGACGTCCTTCAACATGTCGATGTAGCGACCGTCTTCCGGCAGCCCGTGGTTGCGCAGCAGAATGTATCCGCCCAAGCGCAAACCCCAGATGGTCACCGCAGCAACCACTATCCACCGGACCAACGTGTCGCCGTGTCCCGCCGACACAGCGAACGCGACCCACGCGATGACGACGAAACCCGGCCCCCACATCGCGTCGATCACCGAATACTTCTTGGTGATGGTGCCGATCGTGAACGCGGTAGCCATCACGACCACCACCGCCAGCAGGGTGAATCCCAGTACGGCAAAAAGCGTCGCTACAGGAAGCGTCATAGTGCCCATGCCTTCTCGGTCGGCTCCATCGCGGAGACCCCATTTACCAATGGCTTTTGGCAGAGCATCTGGTCCACGCCCATCCGGTTCTCCTCGAACGCGAGGGCGCTGCCCACCAGGTACAGCCGCCAGACCCGGGTGCCCACCTCGCCGAGCATCTCGTCCACTTCCGGCAACCGGGCCTCGAACCGTTCCAGCCAGGCCCTAATCGTCCACGTGTAATGCTCCCGCAGCGCCTGCACGTCGCGTACCTCGAGGCCGGAATTGTTGAGCAGGTTGACCGTCATTCCCAGCGGCTTCATGTGCATGTCCGGCGCAATGAACTTCTCGATAAACGCGCCACCGCCGGGGGCGTTTTCGCCGCGAGACATCTGCTGTACCAGGGCGCGTCCGCCGGGCCGCAGCATGTCGAACAGGATCGACGCGAATGCCGGATACTCGGCGTCGCCGACATGCTCGCCCATCTCGATCGTCGAAACGGCATCGAAGGTTCCAGGCTCGAACATGCGAGCGCCTGAAGAGCTATCGACCGAGAGCTCTCGGTAATCCGCCAGCCGCACTGTTACCTGGCCTTCGACCCCCTCGTCGATGATCCGCTGCGAGACGAAGTCGAACTGCTGCCGCGACAGCGTCACCCCGGTCGACTGGGTGCCAAAGTGCTTGGCCGCGTGGATGATCAGCGACCCCCACCCGCACCCGATGTCCAAGTGCTTGCTCCCTTTGGCGAGCCCGAGCTTGCGACACACCAGGTCCAGCTTGGCCCTCTGGGCGACGACGAGGTCGGTGCCCGGACCGTCGACGTAATAACCGCAGGAATATGCCATCGACTCGTCGAGCAGTAGAGAATAGAACGCGTTCGAGAGGTCGTAGTGGTGGGCAATCGCGGCCCGGTCGCGGTCCCGAGAATGTTGTTCGCCCGAAAGCTGCGCCGCCTGCTCGGGTTTCGGCGGTCGCCGCCCGATGATGCCCAACCGCACCGCGGACCCCGCCAACCCGACCGCTTGTTTGACACCCAGCTTTGGCTTGCTCATCTCGCCCGCACGCACCGCCGCCCACATGGTCGACAGCCCCTCGCCGAGTTCACCGTCCAGGTCGATGTCGCCGCTGATGTAGGCCTCGGCCAAGCCCATCTCGTTGGGGCTCCACATCAACCGGCGCAGCCCTCGACGCGACCGGAATATCACCGTGGTCGCCTCGGCGGGCCCGGCAACGCTGCCGTCCCATGCCTGGATCCGCAGGGGGGCGTCGGCGCCCATCACCCGGCCTGCCACGTCGAGCAGTCGCTGAGCTGTTGTCGCCTTAGCCATCAATTCTCCCAGTGCTATTTTCCCAGTGCAGTACGTGGGGTGTTTGCTGAGCAATTCGAATCACTCGGCCAAACGGTTTGCGATCCGACGAGAATCGAGCTTCCCACGCGATCGGCGCTCGAGCCCCACTGCCGTCGTCATTGCACGCCAAGTCCACCCGAAAGCGAGACCGTACGATTCCCCCATGAGCCTCACCGCCCCGGCAGCCACCGCCAGCCCGGAGCGCTCCCCCGGATCACCCAGAGGCATCCCGCCGTGCCCGCAACGAGCGGTCGGGCACCAGTGAAGGACCTGGACCACTCCCCGAAGCGAATCTTCAGCCTGGCCGGCTCCGCCTTCATCGTCTTGGTAGCCGAGCCCATCTTCCTGCTGGTCGACACCGCGGTCGTTGGCCACCTCGGACGGGTGCCATTGGCCGCACTCGGCGCCGCAGGAGCGTTGATGACGCTGCTCGCGATCCTCGGAACCACCCTGCAATACGGCACCACCGGCCGAGCGGCGCGCTACTTCGGCGCCGGCCGCCGCGACGCCGCCGTCGTCGAAGGCGTCCAAGCCTCCTGGCTCGCAGTGATATTCGGGCTCATTGCCCTCGGTGTCGGCCAAGTTATCGCCGGCCCGGCCACTCGGTTGATAGCGGGCGGCCCCGGCGAGGTTGCCGACGCCGCCGAATCCTGGCTCCGTATCGCGATGTTCGGGCTGCCAGGGATATTGCTGATCGCCGCGGCGAACGGCTGGCTCCGCGGTGTTCAGGACACCCGCACACCGGTGCGAATAGTGGTGCTAGCCAACATCATTTCGGCCATCGCCTGCCCCATCCTGGTCTACCCCGTGGGGCTTGGGCTCGAGGGGTCGGCGATCGCCAACGTGATCGCGCAGACTTTCGGCGCCGCTGTGTGCCTGCGCGCCCAGCGGCGGGAGCAGGTACCGGCCAAGCCCGACTGGCCGATTATGAAGAAGCAGCTCGTCGTCAGCCGGGATCTAGTGCTGCGGGCCGCGGCTTTTCAAGGTTCGTACCTGACCGCAGCGGCGGTCGCTGGCCGGATGGGCGCCGCCCAACTCGGCGCGCACCAGGTGGGCCTGCAGCTCTGGAACTTCGTCGCCCTGCTGCTCGACGCCTTTGCCATTGCCGCGCAAGCACTGGTGGGGGCCGCCTTGGGCCGCGGCAACCTGCTGGCCGCCCGCGAAACAGCTCTACGAGTGACGAAGTACGGAGCCATCGCCGGGCTCGTCATCGGCGTCGTCTTTGCCGCGGGCTGGTACGTGATCCCGCAAATCTTCACCGCTGACTCCGCCGTCCAGAATCAGGCTCACGCCCTCTGGCCCTGGCTGGTCGCGATGATGCCGATCGGCGGAATCCTGTTCGCCCTCGACGGGGTCCTGCTCGGCGCCGGCGACAACGCTTACGTGCGAACGGTCACGCTGCTGTCTGCGCTGTTCGGCTACATCCCGCTCGCCGTGGCGGCGGCGGTATTCGACTGGGGCATCGGCGGGGTGTGGGCCGGGCTCGGGTTCTTTATCGCCATCCGGTTCATCGCGATGACGTTTCGCGTCAAGGGCGATCGGTGGCTGGTGGCTGGCGAAAGCCGTTAGCTCGGATCCGGCCATTCCTGGAGCTGGCGCGGGCTTTCGAAGTGATGCGCCACCCCGGTGATGGGGTCGGTGAACGCGATGGTTTTCGCCAGTAGTTGCAGGGGTTTCGAATAATCCTGCGACGGCACGTCGTATAGGTCGGGGTAGAAGTGATCGTGCATGATGGGCAAGCCGATCGAGCTCATGTGCAGCCGAAGCTGATGCGTCTTACCGGTTTTCGGGCTCAGCCGGTATTTGCCGATCTCGCCGCGAACATCCACCAGTTCCACCAGCGACTCGGCATTGGGCTCCAGGCCGTCGATCTCGCGTGCCTTGGGGGTGCCGCGCTCCTTGATGATGTGGCTGCGAACCGTCATCGGCAGTTCCAATGACGGGTCCACCCGGGCGATCGCCTCGTACCCCTTGTGCACCTCGCGGCGGGCAAACATGGTCTGATAAGCCCCGCGATGTTCCTGGCGCACCACGAAAACCAGCAACCCGGCCGTCACCCGGTCAAGCCGGTGGGCCGGGCTCAGCTCCGGCAGGTCCAGCAGCACCCGCAGCCGGACCACCGCAGACTCCGTGATGTAGAGGCCGCGCGGCGTGCTGGCCAAAAAGTGCGGTTTATCGATCACCAGCAGGTTCTCGTCGCGGTGCACGATCTCGATCTCGAACGGCACCCGGTTCTCCGGGCGCGGATCGCGATACAGATAAATGAAAGCCCGCGGTGTGTAGGCGGTTTCAGAGGTGACAGGGCTGCCGTCCAGTTCCACCACCTCGCCTGCGGCCACCTTTTCGGCCAGCCGGACGGCGTCATCCGGGAAGCGCTGCAACAGGTATTCGACCACGGTGGCCCACTCGCCGTCTTCCGGCAGCCGGATTCTGGTGGGGTTGAGCCCGTCGCGGACGGGGAGCGGGGCTGCGGGCACGGGGAAAACGGTACCGCAAGCCCCCGTTACAACAGCGGCTTCACCTTCTCAGCTGCGAAGGTGACAAAGCCTTCCTGGTCCGGCTCGTCCAGCGTTGGTTGCAGCACCACGCAGTCGGCGCCCGCGTCGATCCAGCGCTGGACGCCCGCAGCGACCTCGTGGGCATCGCCCGCGACGCGGTTGTCCTGGTCCGGGTCGTAATTCCATAGCCCCACCTCACGTTCGACGCGCAGGTGCGCCTCGTTCCCTGTGGCGCAGATCAGGTACACGGTGATGACGTGCTCATCCGTCCGCCCGGCGATGGCCCGCCCGGCGTCGATCAAAAGCTTCGCCTCCCGCACCTGGTCTGGAGTGGTACCGCTGGTCAGCACCGTGCCGTCGGAGCATTCGCCGCTCAGCTGCAGGGTTTTCGGCCCGCCCGCCGCGGCGTGGACCGCCATGGGCGCGGCCGGCGGCCAGTCCAGCGCGACATCAGCCAAGCTCACATACCTACCGTGGAAGTCGACGCGCTCTCCCGCAAGCAACGCCCGAGTGACGGTGAGATGCTCCCGCAGCAGCGTCAGCGGCGAGCCGACCTTCGCTCCCACCTGCGCCATCCAGTCCTGCACGCCGTGTCCGATTCCGGGGATCAGCCTGCGCGGGAAGAGCCGCTCGATCGTGGCCAATTCCATCGCGGTCAGCGCCGCGTTACGGAAAGGCACTGGCAACACGCCGATCCCGACCTTGAGGGTCTCGGACCACGCCAATGCTGTTGCGGCAGTGGCGATCCCGCTTTCCAGGAAGCAGTCCTCCCACAACCACAGCTGATCCAGGCCAGCGGCCTGCGCGGTGTGCACGACCGACTTGAGCCGCTCCGGCGGCAGTTGGGGACGGAACAACGCACCGATTTCTACCGTAGTCATGCCATCAGAGTCTGCCAGCTCGCTATCGGTGGAAGCCCTCACCCCTAGCCCGCCTCGGCAGGCCGCCGTGTCAGACTTGGGACCTGCCCGTTAGCAGGGCCCCTCGCACCACATATCACCGTAGATAGAGATGAGCCCGTCATGAGTGCACCCTCCACGCCCCCTGTCACCGAAGGCGCCGGGCCACTGGCGGGAATCGTCGTCATCGACCTCTCCCGCGCCCTCGCCGGACCGCACGCGGGCATGATGCTCGGCGACCTCGGCGCCCGCGTCATCAAGGTCGAATCCCCCGGCACCGGGGACGACACCCGCGGCTGGGGGCCACCTTTCATCACCCCGGAAGGCGCCGACCGGCAGAGCACCTACTTCCTGTCCTGTAACCGCAACAAAGAATCCATCGCGCTGGACCTCAAGTCCGACCGAGGCCGCGAAGTCCTCACCGCTCTGCTGGCAAAAGCTGATGTGTTGATCGAAAACTTTCGCCCCGGCGTGCTGGGGCGCCTCGGGTTCGGCAGCGACAAGCTGGCCCAGCTCAACCCCACCTTGGTGACGTTGTCGATCTCCGGTTTCGGGCATGACGGTCCCGAAGGGGGCCGCGCCGGCTACGACCAGATCGCCCAGGGCGAAGCCGGTCTCATGTCGTTGACCGGATCTGCGCCGGACGACCCGCAGCGGGTCGGCGTCCCCATCGGCGACCTGCTGTCCGGGATCTACGGTGTGGTCGGTATTCTCGCCGCACTCATCGAACGCGCCACCACCACACGCGGCCAGTTGGTGCGGACGTCGCTGCTGGCTTCGATCGTGGGGGTGCACGCGTTCCAGGGCACCCGGTGGACCGTCGCCGGCGATCTGCCGCAGGCGCAAGGCAACCACCACCCGTCCATCGTTCCGTACGGCCTGTTCCGCTGCCAGGGCGGCAGTGTCCAGATTGCCGTGGGTAGCGAAGGATTGTGGAAGAACTTCTGCGCCGAATTCGGCCTCGACGCAGGCGCCGCCGGTTTCGCCACCAACCCGGAGCGGGTCGCCAACCGCGCCGCGGTGATTGACCTCGTCGAGTCGGCCTTCGCCGATACCGAAGCCGAACCGCTGCTGACCAGGCTCGCCGGCGCAGGCATCCCCGCTGGCAAAGTCCGCACCCTGCAGGAAGTGTACGAGTGGGATCAGACCAAATCCCAGCATCTGTTGGTTGACGTTGACCACCCGACCCTCGGAACCGTCACCATTCCCGGATCACCGTTACGTTTCTTCGACACCACCCCGGAGTCGGAAACCGAGACCACCAAACGGACCCATGACGCGCCGCCGCTGCTCGACGAGGATGCGCGAACCATTCTGGATTGGCTGAGCTTGTGACTAAGCCCGGCCGGACCAGCGCCTTGGAACTGATTGACATCGTGCTTGATCAGGGCACTTACCGCAGCTGGGATGTAGCCCCGGTCGAGGTCGCAATGTCGCCGGAGTACGCGGCGTCGATGGTGGCCGCCAGGGCGAAATCGGGCTTGGACGAGGCCGTCATCAGCGGCGAGGGCTTACTTCGGGGCCGCCGCGTCGCCGTCACCGCTTGCGAGTTCAGCTTTCTCGGCGGATCCATCGGCGTCGCGGCAGCCGAACGGCTTGTGCTGGCCATCGAAAAGGCCACCGCCCAGGGGCTTCCGCTGCTGGCCTCCCCTGTCTCGGGCGGCACCCGAATGCAAGAGGGCACCACCGCCTTCCTACAGATGGTCAAGATCTCCGCAGCAATCGCGGCCCATAAGAGCGCCGGGTTGCCGTATCTCGTCTACTTGCGCTCCCCCACCACCGGCGGGGTGCTCGCCTCCTGGGGGTCACTCGGCCACCTTACGGTCGCGGAGCCGGGTGCCCTCGTTGGCTTCCTCGGGCCGCGAGTGTACGAAGCCCTCTACAACACGCCCTTCCCCGAAGGGGTGCAGACGGCCGAAAACCTCTACGCACACGGCCTTCTCGACGCCGTCCTACCCCCGAGCGGCCTCGCGGGCATTGCCGACCGCGTCCTCAACGTCCTGCTGGCCCCCCGCTACCGCACCGAACCGCCGCACCCCGCCGAGCCCGCTTGCGCAGAAGATGACATCTCCGCGTGGGATTCGATCGTCCGCTCCCGCCGCCGCGACCGACCCGGCGTCCGCCGGTTGCTGCGCAGCGCCGCCACGGACGTGGTGCCGCTCAACGGAACCGGCACCGGCGAGGTGGACCCGGGAATCCTGTTGGCGCTAGCCAGGTTTGACGGCGCCCCCTGCATCATCCTCGGCCAAGACCGGCTCGGCCAGACCTCCGAGGCGCCCATGGGACCCGCCGCGCTGCGTGAGGCGCGCCGCGGAATGCACCTGGCCGCGGAGCTGCAGCTGCCCCTCGTCACCGTCATCGACACCCCCGGCGCGGCCCTCTCGAAGGAAGCCGAGGAAGGCGGCCTCGCCGGCGAAATCGCCCGCTGCCTCGCCGAACTTGTCACCCTCGACGCCCCCACCGTCTCCATCCTGCTCGGCCAAGGCACCGGTGGCGGCGCGCTGGCCCTGGTTCCCGCCGACCGCGTCATCGCGGCGCGGCACAGCTGGCTCTCGCCGCTACCGCCGGAGGGCGCCAGCGCCATCGTGCACCGCGACACCGCGCACGCACCGCAGATGGCCGAAGAGCAGGGCGTGCGCTCGGCAGATCTTTTCGCCGCCGGCATCATCGACCGGGTCGTCCCCGAAATGCCCGACGCCGCAGACGAACCCGCCGAGTTCTGCCGGCGCCTCGGACACGTACTCGCCGACGAGCTCTACGTCCTCATGACGATCCCGACCGCGGAACGAACGAGGCAACGTCATCAGCGCTACCGGCGCCTGGGGCTGCCCAGCTAAGCCTGTCGGCAGGCTACTGTTCGACGGGCACGAAGCGTTGACAACTGAAGTTCACCTGACGCACAACCAATTGCCATCCTGACGCGTCACTGTGTGAGAGGTGCCCGCAGTTGCTGGCCGCCCGCACGGGCCGTCGGGGAAGGGGGTGAGGCACAGATGAACATCGCGCTGCTCTCAACCACCTTCCGCGTCGTCAGCTTTGTCATTGCCATCATCGCCATCGCCGCACTCCTTGCTAGCCGCGAGGAAAAATGGTGGTCCAGACGGGTACCGCTGGCGTTCGGTATTACCGCCGCCGTCATCGGTATGTTGCTCCTGATCGTGGAGGTGTGGTGGCAGCCGTTCCAAGATCCCGTTCCCATCGGCGTCACCGCGTGGGTTGCCGCAGGCTGCCTGGCAATTACTGTGGCCACGCTGCGGCTCCGGGGGAAGAACCTGCGAGCCCGGGCACCGAAAGATTCCGCTAGCCGGGTGTGGCCGCACACCATCGCGACCACGCTCACCGCCGTCATCGTCGTCATCTGCGCCGCCGCACAAGTCAATCAAACCTTCGGCGCCTACCCGACGCTGCAGGCACTGTTCGGTGGACCGATGAAGTCCCAGGTGGCGTTCAACACCGTCAGCGGGCACGCGCAGCAGACCCAGAGTGCACCCGACTCCGGTTCCTTCGTGGACGCTTGGGCACCGCCGCGCAACCAGCCCAAGGCAGGGGTCGTGACGACGACCAACATTCCCGGGACGGTTTCGGGGTTTGCCACCAGAAATGCTTGGATCTACCTGCCCCCGGCCTATCTGGCCACACCGCGCGCGCTGCTGCCAGTCCTCATCTTGCTGAACGGCAACCCCGGCGAGCCGCGCCAGTGGCTCGATGGGGGCAACGCTGCAAACACGATGAACGCCTATGCAGCCGAACACGGTGGACTCGCGCCCGTCGTCGTGATTCCGGATCGACTTGGTAGCGCCTTGGCCAATCCGATGTGTGTCGATTCAGAATCCCGCGGGAAGAATTTCACCTACCTCACCGTCGATGTCGTCCAATGGATTAAGACCAACCTCCAGGTCAATGAAGACCCGAAACAGTGGGCGGTGGGCGGGCTTTCCTCCGGCGGAACATGCGCGGCGCAACTCGCGCTCAACGCCCCCGATCTCTTCCCCACCTTCCTCGACCTGTCCGGTCAGGACACACCAACGATTGGTTCACACTCACAGACGGTGCGGGAACTTTTCGGCGGTAGCGAGGCAGCTTTCACCGCAGCAGATCCCCTATCCATCCTCGCGTCGCGGAAGTTCCCGCAGTCCGCGGGGTTCTTCGCCGCTGGCAGCGCCGATTCCGTGTACGGACCGCAAACCCACGCCGTCTACATCGCTGCGAAGGCCGCCGGAATGGACGCCACCTACGCCGAAGTCCCCGGCGGTCACGACTTCTTTGTCTGGACCGAGGCACTGCAGGTCGCCATGCCATGGCTCGGCCCCCGATTCGGGTTGACAGCATGAAACAGGCGGCATGAAGACACTTGCGCCGAAACAGCCAGCGGCCACCGCAACCTGGCGCAGCCGAACCACCACCTTCGCCGGCTTTGTGCTCAAACACATCACAGCTCTGCGCCAGACCCCGGCCACGCTCACGGTTCTCCTCCTGATCTGGGCCATCGGCATCGCCACCTCAAGCGTGATCAACGGCCCCGGCGTCCAAACCCTGCGGCGGGTGGGCGCCAGCGTGCCCACGACCCTGGACGGCGGACGGCTCTACACCCTGATAACAGCTGGGCTCTTTGACGCCAACCTCTCCAGCTATCTCCTCGGAACCGCAGTAATCGCCGTCGTTGGCTCGGTGGTGGAGAGACGCTGGGGGTCGCGCCGGCTGATCTGGGTGGCGCTGTTGTCCCAGGCTTCTGGATTGTTGCTCAGCCTGCTCCTGATAAAAGTCGGGGCCAGCATGAACAACAACTGGTTGATGTCGATGACACACACCCGCGCTGTGGGCTCGTCCTGGGCGGTGGTGGGGGTACTCCTTGCCTACAGCGCAACCGCAGATGCGCTGTGGCGCAAGCGCATCCGGCTAGGTGTGCTCGCCACCCTGGGCACCATGGTGCTGTATAGCGGGCAATTGACGGACGTTCTGCGTCTTGGCGCCGCGCTCGCGGGGTTGCTGATCGGTGTTCTCGTGATCAAACACCAGCCCTACCCCAAGGCTCTGCGCACCTCGCGGCGCGAAACTCGTTCCCTGGTGGCTGTTCTGGTGGCGGCAAGCGCCGCTGGTCCGGTGCTTGCCGCAGTCTCGTCCAAGGCTGCGGGTCCCCTCGCCGTCCTCCGGTACCTGTTTACCTCCCCCCAAATTCGGCCGGACGGACTCGACGATTTCTGCTCGGTGCCGTCCGCGGCCGCCCAATGTTTGAAGCTGACGAGGGAACTGCGTTTCCACGGGTTGGGGCCGGCGGTGCTCTCGCTGCTTCCTGCCCTCTTAATGTTGGTATTCGCGTGGGGGCTGAAGAAGGGCCGCAGATTCGCCTGGTACGGCACGGTGGTCGTGCACATCCTGCTCGCCGGCCTCGGCCTGTTTGTGCTGATAACCGACGTGGTGCGCCGTCAAGACGCTGGGCCCCACCGATTCTCCTTCCTCTCCGGCCACTCGATGTTCGGGCACATCATGGCGTTCGCGCTTCCCGTGGCGGTGCTCACCGTTGTGCTCGGGACACGGCGCGCCTTCACCGTGCCCGCTCCCATCGGTACCTATCGCACCCTTGGCAAGCGGCTGGGGCTCGCGGTGGCAGCACTCTTCGTCCTGTACGTCGGCCCTGGCTATCTCGCTGCCAGCAGCTTCAACCCCTCGCCCAGCTTCACCCAAATTGTCCTCGACTTCCCCAACCGCCTCGCACCCCCCGGCTACCTCGGCCTAGTGTCGCTGGATTTTGTTCCCACCACTGCCATTTCGACGTTCCTCTTCGAATGGATCGGTATCGCTGCGTGGAGTATCGCCATCGTTTTGGTTCTGCGAAGTTTCACGCGTGCATCGCTGGCCGTAGTCGACGCCGACGCCGCGCAGGCGCGGTCAATTTTGGAGCAGTACGGGGAGGCTGCCCTGGCCTACCTCACCATGTGGGAGGGAAACACCTACTGGTTTAACGATTCGCGCACCACCTTTGTGGCCTTCCGGGTGCACGGTGGCGTAGCGATCACCACCGGCGACGCTATCGGTCCTGCTTCCGAGATCCCCGAAGCCATGAGGGCTTTCGCCGAATACTGCACAGGTCGCGGCTGGATCGTGTGCTTTTACAGCACGACGGCCCCCTCCCGGGACATCGGCGAAAGCCTTGGCTGGGACAGCATCCAGGTCGCCGAAGAAACGGTGCTGCCGCTCGGCGAGTTGGCCTTCACCGGCAAGAAATACCAAGACATTCGCACTGCCAGCTCCCGTGCGGTAAAGGAGGATATCCGCGCCGAGTGGATCACCTTCCCCCACGCGCCGTGGGCCATCACCGAACAGATCGCAGCCATCTCCGAAGAATGGGTTGCCACCAAGGGATTGCCCGAAATGGGTTTCACCCTGGGAGGTCTCGATGAGCTCGACGACTCCGCGGTGCGCTGCCTCATCGCCATCGACGACCAGGGCATCGTCCACGGAATAACCAGCTGGCTTCCCGCCTACCGCCACGGAGTGATCATCGGCTGGACGCTGGACTACATGCGCCGCCGCACCACGGCCTTCAAAGGCGTCATGGAATTCCTCATCAGCACCGCGGCACTGCAATTCCAGACCGAAGGCGCCGAGTTCGTCAGCCTCTCCGGCGCACCTTTGGCCCGCGCGGACAAGGAAACTGAACCGTCCAGGCTGCAGAAGCTGCTCGATACCCTCGGCAACAGCCTGGAACCGGTGTACGGCTTCCGGTCGCTGCTTCACTTCAAAGCAAAGTTCCAGCCGGACTACCGCCCGATCTACATGCTGTATCCGGAAACCGCGGCGCTCCCCCGGATCGGCAACGCCATCAGCAAGGCCTACCTGCCGCATATGACGATGCGGGAAACCGTGCGAATGCTCCGAAAGTTAAGTAGCTAAGGGTTTTTGCCCCGATGGACTGGCCAGGTTCACTGAAGCGTCAGGTCTGCCCGGCTGGAAGTGAGCGAGCCGATCCGAACCTCAGCTTTGTACGCCCCCGCCGGCACTCGGAGTCGGTCCGTCGCGCAGCCCGGAGACGACGTGGTTCCAGACCAACGGATGTTGTACTGCAACGTTTCGCCGGGCTTGAGGAATCGCACGTCAGTGCCGGTTCCGGGCAGACAGTCGGAGGTCGAAAACAGGCGGGCGTCGGCTGCGTCGTAGATCAGGTATTCCTGCAGGCTGCCGGAAACGTCACGCACGCAGGCCTTGTCGCCCACATTCTTGACCGTCACGCCGAGAATTGGCTGCTCACCCACCTTGTAAGTAGGTGAACCCACTGTCGCGCTCAATTGCACGGACGCATCTGGGCAGTTCAGTCGGCCCTGCGCGTCGTAGGTGAGCGCAGCAGCAGCGGCGGCATCAGCGGCGGCCTTCGCGGCAGCATCGGTCGCAGCCTGCGCAGCAGCTGCATCAGCGGCCGCTTTCGCGGCAGCGTCGGTCGCAGCCTGCGCAGCAGCTGCATCAGCGGCCGCTTTCGCGGCAGCGTCCGTCGCGGCCTGCGCAGCGGCAGCGTCGGTCGCAGCCTGCGCGGCGGCAGCATCCGTCGCGGCCTGCGCGGCCGCAGCATCGGTCGTGGCCTGCGCGGCGGCAGCATCGGTCGCGGCCTGCGCGGCGGCAGCATCGGGCGCAGCCGAATCAATGGGTGCACCCGTGGACGCAGCCGCGGCAGCGGCTTCTGCCTCCGCTGCTGCTGATGCGGCGGCGGAAGGGTCGTCGGTGGGGGGCGTGGAGGTCGCCAGTTCGGGGAACAAATCACCCGTCATGGCCGCCGAATTCGAGGCCGAGGGTGCGCGGGCGGCAGTACTTCCCGAAGTGCCGACCACCTCCAGCTCATTCGCTGCTGTCGATGTATTTCCGCCGCGGCTTGTCACCACCCACACGGCCGCGATCAATACGACCACCCCAAGGCCCAAAAGCCCTGCTCGGCGCGCCCAATACACTTTCGGGGACAGAGGTCCGACTGGCTGCATCACACCCTGACGGTAGCGTTGCAGCAAGTGAATGTATGCGAGCAACGCCGAGGAGTGCACGTGGGAGCAGCAGACGACCCGTCCGTGCGTTGTGCGGGTGCCGCGCCCCGCGGGCGACGACCCCCACAATTCGGTGCGGCATTTTTTGCGCACAGTGCGGGATTCCCGGTGTGCGACCCTCGCCACTGCGGTGTGCGGGTTGGTCGTTGAACTCGAATCCGGTTGCGGAGAAAAGGTTTTCGTTGAATCCCCGCGATCTGCTGCCGCCGCGCGCCATACTGGAATTTTTTGCCCATCATGGCCGCGACCTCCCTTGGCGCCACCCTGCCATCGGGGCGTGGCCCATCCTGGTCAGTGAAGTGATGCTCCAACAAACGCCCGTCGCCCGAGTGCTGCCAGTCTTCGAGCACTGGCTGCGTACCTGGCCCACGCCAGGACATCTGGCTGCGGACGCCCCCGGTGACGCAGTGCGGGCCTGGGGTCGTCTCGGCTACCCGAGACGCGCTCTGCGATTACACGCGTGCGCCACCGCCATCATCACCGACCACGGGGGCGTGGTGCCCGAAGAGGTGGACGTGCTGCTCACCCTGCCCGGCGTCGGCGACTACACCGCCCGCGCGGTCGCCGCGTTCGCCTACGGCGCCGCCGCCCCCGTGGTGGACACCAATGTGCGGCGCGTCATCAACAGGGCCATCCGCGGCAACAACGACGCCGGACCAGCGACCGCCGCGGACCGCAGCTTGATGCAGACGCTGCTCCCCGATCAGCAAGCCGCAACTTTTTCGGCGGCGGTGATGGAACTTGGCGCGCTGATTTGTACCCGGGCCGCACCGGAATGCGGCCGGTGCCCCTTGCGAGAATCGTGCCGGTGGCTCGCGGCTGGACAACCGTCATCCGAAGTGCGCAACAAGAAACAGGCCTGGAACGGCACAGACCGTCAGGTGCGCGGACGGATTTTGGCGCTGCTGCGCGACGCACCGGAACCATTGTCGGAAGCTGAAGTACGCCTCGCGTGGCCCGACGCCGAACAATGGCAGCGGTGTGTTAATTCGTTACTGGCAGACAAACTCATCGCGCGCGCCGACGGCCAGGCTTTGATGCTGCCCAGCTAGGAGTCGGCGAGGCCGCATCGCCCAGGTGCACTGAGGCTGTGCGGCTCACTTCTCAGCATGCATCCCAGCGACCTGCGCGGCCGCACCCGCACTCTGCGGCGAGCGCGACAACGAGTGCTCCAGCGCCAGGTGGCGCCGGCGAAAGATCAACGCGACGAAGTTGGCTGCCATCACCACCACCAACGGCCCGGCCACCCAGATCACGGCAACCTCCCACACCAGGAGCGCATAGGTCAGCCACAGCACCTGAGCCGCGGTGTTGACGAGCAACATCGCGGGCGAAACACCCCGGACATCGTCAGCCACCCGAATCTGTCGAAGCTGAGCGATCTGACCCGTGATTGCGGGCACGCACATACAGAATGCAAAGACGAATGGCCCGAGCCACACATCCAGACCCACGGACGTGGCACTCACCGCAACCGGCAGCGCCCAGACCCTGAAGGACGGGATTTTTGCGCTGCGTTGCAGTTGGATCAAAGTGGCGCCCGAGCCGACGATGAGAATGGCATTCGGGCCGATGATCTGGGGATTTTCTACCAAAATCCCGTAGACCGTCCACGACAGACCCGCAATGAGGAGCGTCTGCCACGTCAAAAGGTTGAGACCCGCGACGGATCGGGTACGCAAAATCCTCGCAACCTGCGGGATGGTGAGGCAGGCGCTGAGAAAGGCTGCGAGCCAACCGAGGGCGGCGGGAATGGACACTGGCACCATTCTAGGCGCCATCACGAAAACCGCCCGCCCCGAAAAAACAGTCCCGGGACGGGCGGCAATTCGCTACACCAGCATCAGCTACCTATTCGGCGCTGCCGCCTTCTTTCAGCAAGCCCACCGGCACCACATCAGGTACCAGCGAAGGCTTGTCAACACCGCGGAAGGTGAAGGTTTTGCTGGACGCAAGCCCATCTTCACCCTCGGCCACGTCCACCAGAATCAGCTGGCCGGACTTCAGTTCGTCAAACAGGATCCGCTCCGAGAGCTGATCCTCAATCTCGCGCTGAATCGTGCGACGCAGCGGCCGCGCACCCAGCACCGGATCAAATCCACGCTCGCCCAGCAGCTTCTTCGCTTCTTGGGTCAACTCGATGGTCATGTCCTTGTTCTTCAAGGCGCCTTCGACGCGCTGCAGCATCAGGGTGACCATCTGGTCGATTTCTTCCGACGTCAACTGGTGGAACACGACGATGTCGTCGATGCGGTTGAGGAACTCGGGACGGAAATGACGCTTGAGCTCGTCGTTGACCTTGAGCTTCATCCGCTCATAGTTCGATTCAGAGTCGTTCCCGTGGGCGAAACCGAGGCCAGCACCCTTCGAGATGTCCGCGGTTCCCAGGTTGGACGTGAAGACGATGACGGTGTTCTTGAAGTCGACCGTACGACCCTGTCCATCCGTCAACCGGCCATCTTCCAGCACCTGCAGCAGCGTGTTGTAGATGTCCGGGTGGGCCTTCTCGATCTCGTCGAATAGCACCACCGAGAATGGCTTGCGGCGGACCTTCTCCGTCAGCTGGCCGCCCTCTTCGTACCCGACATATCCGGGAGGCGCTCCGAACAGCCGCGACGCGGTGTAACGGTCGTGGAACTCACCCATGTCGACCTGGATCAACGCATCCTCGTCGCCGAAGAGGAACTCGGCAAGCGCCTTTGTCAGCTCCGTCTTACCCACACCGGACGGACCCGCGAAAATGAACGAACCGGACGGACGCTTCGGGTCCTTGAGGCCTGCCCGCGTACGCCGGATCGCCTTCGAGACTGCCCGAACGGCCTCTTCCTGCCCGATGATCCGCTTGTGCAGCGCATCTTCCATCTTGAGCAGACGGGTGGTCTCCTCTTCGGTGAGCTTGAAGACCGGGATGCCGGTCCAGTTGGCCAGCACCTCCGCAATCTGCTCCTCGTCAACCTCGCTGACAACATCCAGATCGCCGGCTTTCCACGCCTTTTCGCGCTCGGCCTTCTTCCCCTGGAGCTGCTTCTCCGAGTCGCGCAGCGAGGCTGCCTTCTCAAAGTCCTGCGAGTCGATTGCCGACTCCTTCTCGCGGCGAACACCGGCGAGCTTGTCGTCGAAATC
This sequence comes from Nakamurella antarctica, assembly GCF_003860405.1. Classification (NCBI taxonomy): domain Bacteria; kingdom Bacillati; phylum Actinomycetota; class Actinomycetes; order Nakamurellales; family Nakamurellaceae; genus Nakamurella; species Nakamurella antarctica. Next base: position 2,873,021 of record NZ_CP034170.1, read on the forward strand.
GCGCAAGTCCGGCGGAGCCGTCATTCGGCGGATTCGCATCCGGGCGCCGGCCTCGTCGATAAGGTCGATGGCCTTGTCCGGCAGGAAGCGGTCGCTGATGTAACGGTCAGCCAACGTGGCTGCCGCAACGAGAGCGGCGTCGCTAATGGTGATGCGGTGGTGGGCTTCGTAGCGATCTCGCAGGCCCTTGAGGATCTCAATGGTGTGCGGAACACTAGGCTCGCCAACCTGAATCGGCTGGAAACGACGCTCGAGCGCGGCGTCCTTCTCCACGTACTTCCGGTATTCGTCCAGCGTGGTGGCGCCGATGGTCTGCAGCTCGCCGCGGGCCAGCTTCGGCTTCAGGATCGACGCAGCATCGATGGCACCTTCAGCGGCGCCTGCGCCGACGAGGGTGTGGATTTCGTCAATGAACAAGATGATGTCGCCGCGGGTGCTGATCTCCTTGAGGACCTTCTTCAGTCGCTCTTCGAAGTCACCCCGGTAGCGGGACCCGGCCACCAGCGAACCCAGGTCAAGCGTGTACAGCTGCTTGTCCTTCAATGTGGTCGGAACGTCGCCGCGAACGATGGCCTGCGCGAGGCCCTCCACGACCGCCGTCTTACCCACACCGGGCTCGCCGATCAGTACCGGGTTGTTCTTGGTACGGCGGGAAAGGACCTGCATAACCCGCTCGATTTCCTTCTCGCGCCCGATGACGGGGTCGAGCTTGGACTCGCGCGCCGCCTGCGTGAGGTTACGACCGAACTGGTCGAGAACGGTCGAGGATGACGGGGTTCCTTCGCTGCGGCCACCTTCGGCCGCTGCGGTCTCTTTGCCCTGGTAGCCCGAAAGCAGCTGCAGAACCTGCTGGCGCACGCGGTTGAGGTCGGCGCCAAGCTTAATCAGGACCTGGGCTGCGACGCCTTCGCCCTCGCGAATAAGACCGAGCAGAATGTGCTCAGTGCCGATGTAGTTGTGGCCGAGTTGCAGTGCCTCGCGGAGGCTGAGCTCCAGCACCTTCTTGGCGCGCGGGGTGAACGGGATGTGACCGGACGGCGCCTGCTGGCCCTGCCCGATGATCTCCTCGACCTGCGAGCGGACGCCTTCCAGCGCGATGCCCAAAGATTCGAGCGCCTTGGCAGCTACGCCCTCGCCTTCGTGGATCAGACCCAGCAGGATGTGTTCAGTGCCGATGTAATTGTGGTTGAGAAGTCTGGCCTCTTCTTGGGCCAGCACAACCACGCGTCGGGCTCTGTCGGTAAATCTTTCGAACATGTGCACTCCTCGGGGCGCAGTGGCGTGCAATTAATGGCGTTAGCTTGACCCGTCGCATCCCACAGGCTGATTGCCCGCCGTACGCCGGATACCTTCACTGTAATCGGTGCTCCCGACGGCCACAGTTCGCTGCGCGCAGCTATCTGCTGACACACACTCCGCATTGACCGTGAAAAATCACCGCACAAAACGGGAATCACGCCGTGTTCCCCGTCTTCCTTCTTCAACGCTCCCCCACCAGCAGACGTTCCGCCAGTCTGACGGCTACGCCGAGGGCGAAAAGTAGCCTCACCGAACCAGCGACTTGACCGGTATGCCACCACAAACCTACTGTGACGGACGTGAACATCATGTGGCAGTCGTATTTTAGGTTGGCTCTGGAGGAGCCAACGCGCTAATCGCTGACCGCGTAATTCCCAGAGCCCCCAGGCACAGACTCACCGTCTGTGCCTTTTGCCTTTTCAGGCGGCCCTGGATGCATCCGGAGCCGCTGGACCCCACACCAGACCGGACAAAGGAAGCGCCCTATGAACACCGCCAGCAAGAATGCCGCTCACCCCGCCGCCGCCCTGTGGGCCACCCCCCAGTCCGACCCCGTGCCCAATCCGCACAGCACCACGGATCTGCAGGTCAAAAGCTTTGACGTATTGCCAACCCCCGCCGCCATTCGGTCCGAGTTCCCGCTCGGACCTGTGCGCGCGGCGGTCGTCTCCTCCACCCGCGAAGCGATCCGTGGCATCTTGGCGGGAACGGACGACCGCCTGCTGATAGTCATTGGCCCGTGTTCGGTCCACGACGTGGACGCGGCGTTGGATTACGCCCGCGCCCTCGCAAGCGAGGCTCGCCTGCATGCCGAAGAGCTCCTCATCGTCATGCGCGTCTACTTTGAGAAACCGCGCACCACCGTCGGGTGGAAAGGGTTAATCAATGATCCCGGCCTCGATGGCTCCTACGACGTACAGCGCGGGTTGCGCACCGCTCGCCAGCTCTTGCTCGACATCCTTGACCTGGGAATCGGTGTGGCGTGCGAGTTTCTTGAGCCCATCAGCCCGCAATACATTGCGGACGCAGTTAGCTGGGGCGCGATCGGCGCCCGCACCACAGAAAGCCCAGTGCATCGCCAGCTCGCCTCCGGCCTGTCGATGCCGGTGGGATTCAAGAACGGCACCGACGGTGACGTCCAAATCGCCATCGATGCGATGATCGCCGCGGGCGCCGGTCAGGCCTTCTTCGGCGTCGACGACAACGGTCGCGCTGCCGTCGTGTCGACCCGCGGAAATCCGGATACGCACGTTATTACCCGCGGTGGCCGAGGGGGGCCGAACTACTCAGCCGACCACACGCGGGCAATTTGCGCCCGCCTGACGAAAGCGGGGCTGCCGGCGCGGGTCGTCGTGGACGCCAGCCATGCCAACAGCGGCAAAGACCATATCCGGCAAGCGGTGGTCGCTGGCGAACTCGCAGCTCAAGTTGCCTCTGGCGAAGCGATCGCGGGCATCATGCTGGAAAGCTTCCTCGTAGCCGGACGACAAAACCTACCGATAGATGTAGTGGGCGGCGCCCCGCAAGGGTCGTTCGATGTTGCCGAACTCGTGTACGGCCAAAGCGTCACCGATGCGTGCATGGGGTGGGAATGTGCCCTCGAAGTTCTCGGCGAATTCGCTCAAGCGGTCACCTCTCGGCGCCGCAGCGATAAATCCGCTCGCGTGCTGTTCCAGAACTAATAATGGCTCCGGGGAATCAGTGATTCCCCGGAGCCATTATTTCACTGCCAGCTTTTGCTACTTCCAGATATTAGTGAGCAGCCTCGAAAGCTTCAACGACTGTCGCCGAGAGGCGGCCGCGGTCGGAAACGGCCATACCCTGGCTACGGGCCCACTCGCGAATTGCCGTCGTCTGCTCGCGATCCGGCGTTGCACGGCCCGCTTTTGCCGGGCGCCCGCGACCCGGACCGCGACGGCGTGCGCTGTCGCCTCGGCGTGCTTCGCTCACGTACAGGGCGAGAGCGTCGCGCAATTTGCTGGCGTTCGCCTCGTTCAGGTCAATCTCGTACGCAGCGCCATCAAGGCCGAAGGAAACGGTTTCGGTTGCCGGCGAGCCGTCCATGTCGTCGATGAGCAGTGTCGTGGTCTTGGTTGCCATTTAAATCCTCCTGTAAGGCGCCCCTTAATACTGGAACACCGTGATGCGAAGTTTGTTGTGTTCTCGGAGCATAGAACACATTTCTGCACTCTACAAAATGTTAAGGGCTATGCCACGCCTGCGTGAATCAGAATCACTCTTACGAGAGAAGCGGCACTCACTAATGCTCCGTTCGCTCTCCACGATGGACTTCCCGAGCATGCACCATGCGGATTACCTGTGAATAGCAATGGAGTTTTGCCGATGCTTTTGGCTATTCTTCGGGGCGAACGAAAGGGAACAAGATGGTTTCTCGGATACCTAAGCCGGTTAGCGCCATCAGCAGACGATCCATCCCCATCCCCATGCCACCAGCCGGCGGCATGCCGAACTCCATTGCCCGCAAAAAGTCTTCGTCGAGTTTCATTGCTTCTGCATCGCCGAGTCCGGCGTAACGCGTCTGTTCGACGAAACGCTCGCGTTGAACCACCGGATCTACGAGCTCCGAATATGCGGTCGCCACCTCATAACCGTTGATATACAAATCCCACTTCTCCGCCAGCCCAGGGGTTTCCCGATGGTCGCGGGTGAGGGGGGACGTGTCGACGGGAAAATCCCGAACGTAGGTGGGAGCGATCAGTGAGGGCACCACAAAGTGGTCAAATAATTCCTCGGCTAATTTTCCCGGACCGTAATGCGGAGCGACCTTCACGCCCACCCTTCCGGCTAGAGCGACAAGCTCCGCCATCGGGGTTTGCACCGAAATTTCCTCTCCTGCCCGCTCCGATAACGCGCCATACAACGTGATTTCCGGCCAAACGCCACCCACGTCGAAGGTCGTGCCGTCCCCATGCGTGACGACGGTCGAACCCAAAGCCGCAACCGCTGCGTTGTGGACGAGCGCCGTTGTGAGCTCTGCCATGCCGTTGTAATCGCTGTACGCCTCATACGCTTCCAACGAGGTAAATTCTGGCGAATGTGAGGAGTCCACACCCTCGTTGCGGAAGTTTCTGTTGATCTCAAACACTCGATCAATTCCACCGACCAGAGCCCGCTTTAAGAAAAGCTCCGGGGCGATTCGCAAGAACACATCCATATCCATCGCGTTGAGATGCGTCACGAATGGTCTCGCTGCTGCTCCTCCGTGGATGGCTTGCAGCATGGGAGTTTCGATCTCGACGTACTCGCGCGCATGGAAAGTGTCACGAAGAGACCGCATCACATCGGCACGCATTTGCACAGACTTGCGAGCCTGCGGACGCACGATCAAATCAACATAGCGCTGCCGGACGCGGCTTTCTTCACCCATGGGACGATGCGCCACGGGGAGCGGTCGCAAAGTTTTGGACGTCAGCTGGCAGTGGTCCGCCATCACCGACAGCTCGCCGCGCTTGGAGGTAATGACCTCGCCGTGCACAAACACGTGGTCGCCAAGGTCGATATCTGATTTCCAGGCCGCGAGCGCCTCCGCACCGACACCGGCTAAAGAGACCATCACTTGGAGTTCAGTACCCGTATCGCCAGCTCCCCCTTCGCGGATAGTGGCGAAACACAATTTTCCCGAATTACGCATAAAGATAACGCGGCCCGTTACTCCGACCAGGTCGCCCGTTGTGACGTCCGCCTGAAGACCGGAATGACGCTCCCGCACCTGGGCCAGTGTCGCCGTGCGCTCCACGGTGACGGGATAGGGGTTGGTGCCATTTGCTAAGAGGCGGTCCCGCTTCTCCCGGCGCACTCGCATTTGTTCTGGCAGATCCTCGGCTGCGGCGTTATCAGCCGGCATTGCGGCGGGCGCGGGGATAGACGCGGGGACCGCTTCGGGTTCAGAAGTGGTGTTTTCAGCATTGCTCACCAGTGTGACTTTACTGTGAGCACGCACCTGGTTCCGCCTGACGCTGCCACCGCCTGACTCCAGACCGGCTCGCTCCAAGCCGGCTCGCTGGAAGCCGGCTCGCTGGCGTGAGAGCGGAGGGACTGCTTGCCTGGCAGGATGAAGCCGTGACTGCACAACCCGCGACCGAACGGGAGTGGACCATTCCGCGACCGCCTCTGCGCACCGTGGACCACGCGCAGTCCACAGATGTTCCTCCCCCTGCCTCGGCTGGGGCTTCCTTCGCGGTCTCTGACTCGGCTGGGGCTTCCGCTCCCTTGAAGCGCATTCCTCGCGCGGTCTGGCGCGCTCAACAGCAGGCGCATGAGGCGTTGGTCGACACGCTCACCCAAGGCCAGCGCGACAGGTCTCGCGCCGGCAAGTCCCACCCTGTCGAGGACTTCCTTTTCACCTATTACGCATTGCGCCCCGCCCAGCTTCGGGTGTGGCATCCTGGCGCGGGCGTTGCTCTCATCGACGCAGACGAATATGACGCCAAACGGTTCTACACCACGCGCATTGTCGACGGCGTTTCGCTGACCTGGGTTAACACCGCCGAGATCGCGACAGCTCGAAGCGGGCTTGTGGCTCTCATCGCCGGGCTACTGCCTGCGACCGCTGAGGCACCCGCCCAGTTTGGCTGCTTCGGACTCCATGAATGGGCGATGGTGCACCGGCAAACCGACGCGGACCGACGCCATGAGACCTGGCCACTGCGGCTCTCGGCCGCCGAGACCGACGCAGTCGTGGAATCCCATCAGATCAAATGCTCGCACTACGACGCGTTCCGTTTCTTCACCCCGTCTTCGAGGCGGCTCAACCTGTTGCAGCCCACCGTTGAAAGCCGAGAGCAACTGGAGCAGCCCGGCTGTCTGCACGCCACCATGGATCTCTACAAATGGGCCTACAAATTATCGCCTGCGGTTCAGTCGGATCTCTTGATCGAGTGCTTCCTCTTGGCGCGAAGGGTTCGAGAGTGGGACATGCGAGCTTCGCCCTACGATCTCTCGTCCCTTGGCTACGAGCCGGTCGCGATCGAAACCGCTGAGGGTAAAGCGGCCTACGTGGCGATGCAGCGAGAATTTGCCGAGTTGGGCCAGGTCCTGCGTCGCCGATTGATCCAGGCTCTCACCGAAGCGGGCCTCATTCCCGTTCCTTAAGGTTGGCACCCCACACGATGTCCCGGATATCGCTGCCCACGCGCTACTGAGGCTGATCGATTCATCGACCTCTGCACTGGACGAGTTGGGAGGAGTCAGTCTTCGGAGTCGTCGTAGCGGCGGCGGCGGCGGCCACGCACCTCCGCGGTAGCACTGCGGTAGGAAGCAAGGAGTTCGGCAACGGATAAGCCGGTGCTGTGATCACCCAGTGGTTCCGCTTCTGCGGCTTGGGGTTCTGCGGCTTGGGGTTCTGCCTGAGCAACTTCAGAGCGTGCGATATCCAGCGGGCCGTTCTCATTTTCGTCTTCAGCGGCGCTTGCCTCGGGAGCGGCCTCTTCCGCCGCAGCAAACGCGGCAGCCCCTGGAAGCTCCCAGCTTCCGGTAGTGCGGGTACTTGTATCCGCGGGCTTTCCCGCCACGACAGGCTCGGTAGTGGTCGAAGGTTGATTCGGAAGCGAGTCTCTGTCGGGCATTGCCGGCGGCCGGGGACCTGCGAGGACGCTCGAAAAGTTAAAGCCCCCCAGCGCAGACGGCCGACGTCGATCGACCATGTTGTGTGACCACTGCACAGCATCAATCTGCACAGCATCAATCTGCACAGCATCAGGCTGCACAGCATCAATCTGCACAGCATCAACCTGCACATCATCAACCGGCACATCATCAACCGGCACAGCATCAACCTGCACAGCGTCAGCGTGCACATCATCTGGCGCGGCGTGGTGGTGCGGTGCCTCGTGGAGGACGTTCGGCGCACCCCAGGAAGATGTGAGACCCGGCGCACCAGCGTCCGTGGTCGGCCACCGATGAGAACTGGGCTCGGGGCCAGCTTCCTGGGGGTGAAGGCTTTCCTCCATTGACGTTTCTGTATCCCGCGCCTGTGCGGGAAGGGACTCAGAGTCAGGCTGTGCTTGGTGGTCGCTCGCCGAAACGTCGACTTCTAGCAGTGGTTCTTCGGCTGCGTCTTGACCACCGTTGAGCGGCAGGGGTTCGCTGACAGGGTCAGAAACGCCCAGCTCAGCAGCATCATGCGCGTGGATTACATCGGGAGAAGTTGACTCACGGTCCTCTCCTTCAGTTGCAGACGGCGCGAACGAGTCCAGCTCATCCGCCTCAGTGGTCCCAGTTACGTACCGATCCGCGGCGTGACTGTCGACAACATCGCTGCCGTCGACCTCCGATTCAGCAGCACCCGATTCAGCCCCGTCAAGTTCGGCATCACCAAGTTCGACATGATCAAATTCAGCATCACCAAGTTCAACATCACCAAGTTCGACATCATCAAATTCGGCATCCATGATGTCCGAGTCGTCAGCATCGGGATACCCGGCACCCGATTCGGATATGCCGTAACCGGTGTTATTCGCTCGGGCCGGTCCGTACATGGGTGAAAGCTCGCCGCGTCCCCCGTCTGATCCGACGGCGCGGACCCGGGTGGATTCGGCCGACAGGGTGAGCCTCTCGAACAAGAGGTTGCCATCAAAGAGTTTCGAGACCGTTTCGTTGAGTCGTTGCACCTGATCACGCAGCTCACGCAGCTCGACCTGGTGGGCGGTTTCGAATTCGCCGCGTAACTCATCGCTCATGCGTCGCTCGTGTTCGCGGCGGGCGTTAATCTCACGCTGGAGCTCTAGGTCGTAGGTCAGTTTGGCCTCGTCGCGCTTATTCTCTGCAAGCCGGGTCTCACGGCGGGCTCGCACTGTGGCGAAACCGCCGATAGCAAACGCCCATAGCGCAAGGACGAGGGCCAGGCGCAAAATCGGCGGTGTGTCAGAAAGCACCCCGACCACCGCGGCCACCGCGGCCAGAACAATGCTGATTCCCACGAGCCACTTCAAGACGTCGGTGGCGCCTTTACGTCTGCCGCCGTCTGATGCACTCATAGAGGTCAGGTTACCGTCATCAACCCTGTCTTGAGTGGCACCCCGGCGTTGTTTCACTGCCGCGGTTGCGTCACATCGTCCCCGCCTCGAGGCGGGTCTTGCTGGGGTGGAGCAACACAGGACCGCTCTAACCACAGTGCCCCTGCCACCATAATCAACGCTCCGACCAGACCGATCGTCCCCGTAGCGGAATCCGCGCTTGCGGCCCGAAGATCTGCGGCATGGGGCGTGACGTACAGCACAAGCCCCAGCCACAACCCCACGACCCCAGCGCCCGCCAGCGCGGTCGCCTTGGCCACCATCAACGCGCGAGCCGCCACCAGCGGCGGTATCGGAGTCCGCGTCGGGAGCTGCGCACGGTTCGGCGCCAACGAGGAATTACCTCTGGTGCCGAGTCGGCTGCGCATAGTGAACCCAGCAGCGGCCTCCCCCAGACCGACGAGTGCGGCCGAGATCCCGGCGAACCTCGGCAATTGCGGCAAATTGCCGTATTGCCAGCGCACTAATGCGTAGGACGCCAGCGTCGCGAGCACAGACACGGCGGCAAGGTCGCGCCACCTGGTTAACCCCATCCGGCCGTCATCATCGCGGCTCATGAGCGGCTCGCAGGACCCTGCTCCACCAGCGGGCCAATGCTTCGAACGGCCTCCCGCTCGGTCGCATCAATGGCGCGCAGCAACGCAACGATAGGTCCATGTCCAGGAAGTTCGGCGTCTGGTTCTACCTCTAGCCATGGCGCCAACACAAAGGCTCGCTCGAAGGCCCGCGGGTGCGGAAGTGTCAGCACCGGATCATCATTCGTCACCGGTCCCGCTTCGTCCCAGACCGCAATGACGTCGGCGTCCAAGGTTCGCGGTCCCCACCGGACAAGCCGCTCGCGGCCGGCCGCCTGCTCGGCTCGGTGGCACAACGCCAGCCAGCCAGCGGCGTCCATGCCGTCGGCACTCACAATGAGCACCAGGTTGTAGAAGTCGTCCTGTTCCACTGGGCCCCACGGCGGCGTTTGAAACACCGACGACGTGGCCACGACCGAAGGAGCGAACACGCTGACAGCAGCGGCAAGGGTAGCTCCCCGGTCCCCCAGGTTGGACCCCAGCGAAAGGACGGCACGCGTCATAATTGCTCTCGAGTTTCATCCAGAGTTGATCGCAACCTTCCGGATTTGACCGAGCGCCTCATTGTGACAGCTACATCGGTAAACGCCAGCGGGATAGGTGCCCCCGGTTTGTGCACGGTGACTTCCACGGCGATGACGGGCCAGCGTTCCATCACGCCGTCCGCAATTTCTGCCGCCACGGTCTCGATGAGATCCCGGGGCGCGCCCCCGATCACTGAGGCCGCAAACTCGGCAAGCTCGCCGTAGTGCAGGGTGTCGGTGACATTGTCCGACTTCGCTGCCTGCGTCAGGTCCAGCCAGCAGGTGATGTCAGCGATGAAGTCTTGGCCGTCCCTTTTCTCGAAGTCGAAAACGCCGTGGTGGCCGAAGATCTTCAGGCCCGTGAGAGCAATCCGGTCAGTCATGGTGACTCCCCCTCTGTGCCGTTCCCGGCTTTGGTGTGTGATCAGTAGCCGCCACTGAATCCGTGTTCGTCATGCCCGGGTAGAACATGCCCACCCTGACCGGCGGCTCTGATCCGGTTCGGCGTGCAGCGCACAGAGGCGATTCTGCGGCTACGAACGACGGCGCCCCACTGAAAGCAGCCGCGTTCCACGCCTGATGCACCTTGAGTGCGTCGCGCGACGGCTGCGGCTCGTGAACCCGGACCGCCCAGACATCCCGGTCGGCGGCCATCAGCGTAATCGCGGCAGTCGCACCGTCACGGGCGGCGGGCTCGCGAGAGCCATCGCTCCCGGCTAGAAGTTCCCCCAGGAAGCGTTTACGAGAGGCACCAATCAGCACAGGGAGACCCAGCGCCGTGAGGGTCCCGATCCCGCGAAGCAGTTCCCAGTTCTGCTCACCGTCTTTCGCAAACCCCAGACCCGGGTCGATAATCAACGACCTCTCATCGATGCCGTGCGCCAGCGCGTCATCGACGCGCCGCAGAAGTTCGTCGCGAACATCGGCGACCACGTCGCTGTAGGTGTTCATCGCGCCCATTACGTCGCTGTGCCCACGCCAGTGCATCAGGATCCAGGGGACACCGGCGTCAGCTACTACTTGCGCCATCGCGGGGTCGGCTAACCCTCCTGAAACGTCGTTCACCAGTGACGCTCCCGCGGCAAGGCTTGCGGCCGCGAGAGCTGACCTGGTGGTGTCGACCGAGCACGCGACACCCTCGGCGGCTAGGGCGGCGATTACCGGAAGCACGCGAGCCGCTTCTTCAGCCGGGTCGACGCGGTTCGCGCCCGGCCGGGTGGATTCGCCGCCGACGTCAACCATGTCCGCGCCCTCTGCAACCAGCTCCATTCCGCGCGAGATAGCAGCCTCTACGGAATCCCAGCGGCCACCGTCGGAAAATGAATCGGGGGTGACGTTGAGGATGCCCATCACCCAGGGCCGAACCCCCCACGCGGGGAAAGAATGGTCGCCGGGCATCAGGAGTTAACGTCCGGTGATCAGGCTCATCGCTTCAGCCCGTGTCGGCTGCGAGGTCTGGAAGATTCCCCGCACCGCGGAGGTCGATGTCACCGCGCCCGGCTTGCGGACACCGCGCATCGCCATACACAGGTGCTCGGCTTCCATGACGACGATGACCCCAGCCGGAACTAGCCTGCGGACCATAGCGTCGGCGATTTGGGTCGTCAGACGCTCTTGGACCTGCGGGCGGCGAGAGTACCCGTCGACGAGCCGCGCCACCTTGGACAGGCCGGTGACGCGCCCGTCCGGTCCCGGGATGTAGCCCACGTGGGCCTTGCCCAGAAATGGCACCAGGTGATGTTCACAGGTGGAGTAGAACGTGATGTCCCTGATCAGGATCATTTCAGCGTGATTCTCGTCAAAAACCGTGTCGAGAACGTCATCCGGGTTGGTGTGCAGTCCCGAGAATTGTTCGGCAAACGCGCGGGATACACGGCCCGGAGTGTTCAACAAGCCCTCACGGTCAGGGTCCTCACCCACCGCCAACAACAGTTCCCGAATCGCCGCTTCGGCGCGCTCCGAATCGTAAGGGCGCTTGGCCATCGCCGGGAGCGACAGCCGCTTAGGTGCTGCGGCCGGCGATACGGAATCCGTGGGGTCTGGCGCGGTCACTTGTCATTCTCCTTCGGCGGAGCCCACGGGTCAGTGGGGTCAGAGCTCTGCGGCGCCGTAGCGGCGCTTTCGGGTTTGGTCAGATCTGGGCGAGTCCATCCGCCGGTCTCCGGTGCCGCTGGCCCCATGTGGGGGTAGCCGTGCTGGCCCTGCGGGTGCACGCCAGCCTCATATCCCGTGGGACCTTCGGCAAACGCGGGAGCATCGGGGTTACGTCCGGGGAGCGGGCCGAGAGGACCCGACAAAACTCCGCCGGTCCAGTTGGCTGGCAGCTGACCAGCCGGCTGGTACCCGCCCTGGTTCGACGGCATTGGGCGGGCGGAGTCGCCCGAACTGCTGCCGTGGTAGCCGTTGTGCGGAGCCCCGCCGTTGGTTGCCGGTTGCGGTCCCTGGTAGCCGGGAGCTCCCGGGGGCGGCGCCGGGGTGTACCCGTAGCGGTTGACATCCGCTTGGCCATAAGGGCTTCCGCCGGAGGGGAAGCCAACTGGGCCAGAGGGGGCCGCACCGCTCATGACGCCGGAGGGCTGGCCCGGGGGAAGCAAATATCCCTGCTGACCTGCCGATGCATAGGCCGGAGCCGCTGGCTTGCGCGGCCACTCCTCGCCTCGTTCAATCGCCAGCTCACCTGGCGTCTTGATGGGCGGCAGGGTCGACGGGATACGAGCGCCAAACTCATCAAAGGACGTGATCTTCGGGCGCTTCACCACGTCGACGAAGATCCGGGTCAGATCTTTGCGGTCCAGGGTTTCCTTTTCCAGCAACTCCATCGCCAGCTTGTCCAGGATGTCGCGGTTCTCGTTCAAGACGGCCCATGCCTCGGTGTGGGCCGCCTCGATCAAGGCACGCACTTCGTCGTCGATCTCGCCAGCCGTCTCGTGGGAATAGCTGGGGGTGCTGCCGTATGTGCGTCCAAGGAATGGTTCGTCATCGCCGGTGCCGTACTTCACAGCTCCAAGCTTTGCGCTCATGCCGTACTCGGTCACCATTGCCCGAGCGGTTTTGGTGGCCATCGCGATGTCGCTGGAGGCTCCGGTGGTGGGCTCCGCAAACACCAATTCTTCCGCGGCGCGGCCGCCCATGGCCATCACCAAACGCGCAATCATCTCGGAGCGAGTTAACAATCCCTTGTCGTCCTCGGGCACGACGAGCGCGTGTCCGCCGGTCCGACCGCGAGGCATGATCGTCACCTTGTATACGGGCTCAAGATCTTCCATTGCCCACGCTGCCAGGGTGTGTCCACCCTCGTGATAGGCGGTGATCTTGCGTTCCTTTTCGGAGATGACTTTGCCCTTGCGTGCGGGGCCGCTGGTGACGCGGTCCACGGACTCCTCGAGCGCTGCATTAGTGATCACATTGCCGTTAAAGCGGGCGGTAAGAAGCGCCGCCTCGTTGATCACGTTGGCCAAGTCGGCTCCGGACATCCCTACGGTGCGCTTAGACAGAGCCACGAAGTCGACGTCGTCGGCAAATGGTTTGCCCTTGGCGTGCACGGCAAGCACCGCTTGTCGGCCACGTAGGTCGGGAGCCGTCACCGGGATCTGTCGATCGAAACGCCCCGGGCGCAGCAGCGCGGGATCGAGAATGTCCGGCCGGTTAGTGGCCGCGATCAAAATGATGCCGCCTTTTGCTTCAAAACCGTCCATCTCTACCAAGAGCTGGTTGAGGGTCTGCTCGCGCTCGTCGTGACCGCCACCCATTCCAGCGCCGCGGTGGCGACCGACAGCATCGATTTCATCCACGAAAATGATGGCTGGAGAATTCGCCTTTGCCTGTTCGAAGAGGTCGCGCACCCGGGATGCGCCCACTCCGACGAACATTTCCACGAAGTCGGAACCGGAGATCGTGTAGAACGGGACGCCCGCTTCGCCGGCGACCGCGCGTGCGAGCAGGGTCTTGCCTGTACCGGGCGGGCCGTACAGCAGGACGCCCTTCGGAATTTTGGCACCCAAAGCCTGGTAGCGCGCCGGGTTCTGCAGGAAATCCTTGATTTCGTACAGCTCCTCGACGGCCTCATCAGCGCCAGCCACATCGGTGAACTTCGTACTGGGCATGTCTTTATTGAGCAGCTTGGCCTTCGACTTCCCGAAGCCCATCACCTTGTTGCCGCCGCCCTGGGAATTGTTCATCATCCAGAACAGGAAGAACAGAATGAGTCCGATCGGCAGCAAATAAATCAAGATCGAGAAGATCGAGTTATCGCTCGTGACCTTGGTGTTGAACCCACCCGTCGGTGCGGCCTTTTGAACGGCGGCAAAGATCGCGTCGGACGCGCCCGCCGGGTACTGGGCATAGATCTTGGATTCGCCATCGACGCCGTTCTTCAAGGTCAGGCGCAGGCGCTGCTCCTTGTCGTCGATCAGCGCATTGGTGACATTGCCGGATTCGAGCTGCGACAGGGCCACCGAAGTGTCCTTGGCGGCATAGCCGCGGGTGTCGTCAGAAAACAACGAATACAACACGAAGGCGATGACCACGACAGCGAGCCAGGCCAGCGGTGAACGAAGAAGACGCTTGCGATCCATATGGCGTTCGGCCGCGAACGGCCTCGACCCTCCTACGTCAAAAGTGCGGTAGTCGGCGCCGCCTGTCTTGACGACGCCGCGGTAGTTCTAGAAAGACTGCAGTGACACATTGATGCCATACAGCACCGACAGCCGGGAGAAAAACTCCCGGCGCCACTGGTAGGCAAGACTACCGCGCAGCAGCGTGGGGGTGTGGTGAGCAGCAGTTCCCGCAGGACAAACGAGGGGCAGGCTCAGATCGTTCCCTCAGCGGTGGACCGGGAGGGTCAGAGATACATTTTCGGATCGAGCAGTCCCACGAAGGGCATATCGCGGTAGCGCTCGGCGTAGTCAAGGCCGTAACCGACCACGAATTCGTTGGGAATGTCGAAACCGACGTACCGTACGTCCACATCGACCTTGACCGCGTCCGGCTTCCGCAACAATGCGACCACCTCAATGGACGCTGGGCCGCGGGTCTGCAGGTTCTTGAGCAACCAGGACAGCGTCAAACCCGAATCGATGATGTCTTCGACGATCACCACGCGCCTGCCGGTGATGTCACCATCGAGATCCTTCAAGATCCGGACGACGCCCGATGACGAGGTGGCCGAGCCGTATGACGACACCGCCATGAACTCCAGCTCCGACGGAATCGGCAACGCCATCGCGAAGTCGGTGACGAACATCACCGCGCCCTTGAGCACACAAATCAGCAAGGGCGGCTTGGGGTTGTGGTGATCGGCTGCGACGGCGACGGCAAGTTCGGCGATCTTGGCTTGCAGCGTCTGGCTGGTGATAAGAGTGGCCGCGATTTCCTCGGTGTATCCGTACGCTTTGCCCGGATCGCCCCCGTTGACGATGTCGGCTTTGCTCAAGCGGGTCGTAACACCGGTGGGTGCAGGGGGGATAGGTGCAGCGGGGGCGGGTGCAGCGGCGTTCTGGGCGGAATTGCTACCGGACACGAATCTCCCGAGTGTGCTGAGGTGCGCGGATGTGAAACTAACTTTTCATCGTGGAGTTGGTCATCGTTGACAACTATCTCGCTGGATGCAGCTCCAGCTTGCCAGCAACAGCCACCGCGTCCAAGTGTCCGGGCAATCGCACGGAACTGGTGGTTGCTTGCGGCGTCATCAGGGTCCTATCCAACCGCAGGAGGTGGTCGGAGGTAATCCCTGTCACGCCTGCCATGTGTAGCCACAGCCGCAGGACCCGCCGGCGCAGCGCTACGGGTTGTTCGGCAACCTGCGCGACGTCAAGTGCGTTGGCGCCCTTCGCGGTCGGCCTGACGCTTTTTTGTAGCGCCGCCACCGCGAGTGCGTCCAGCACCTGGGCATCCTCGCGGAGCTGGTCGGCGGTCCGCGCGAGGGCTTGCGCCACACCGCCTCCGAGCACCTCTTCCAGCAACGGCAGCACCTCCCGGCGCAGCCGCACCCTAGTAAAAGCGGGGTCGACGTTGTGTGGGTCCTGCCACGGCTCACGGTCCATTTCTGCGCAGGCGGCTTCGGTGTCGATGCGGCGAAGGCCCAACAATGGTCGTCCATAGGGCTTGGTGAACGCTTGCATACCTGAGATCGACCTCGCGCCAGACCCGCGCCCCAGCCCCAGGAGCACTGTCTCCGCTTGATCATCGAGCGTATGGCCGAGCAGGATGGCGCCGCCCGCGGCGAGCGGGTGCAGCGCGTCATATCGCGCCCTGCGCGCTGCGGCTTCCATTCCACCGTCCCGCGTCACCCGGACAGTGGCTACTTTTACGTCGATGTAGCCCATCTCCCGCAACACTGCGGCAGTTTGTTCAGAACGGGCAGCGGATCCGTGTTGCAACTGGTGGTCGACGATGACGGCGGCCACCGGGTATCCCTGGCGTGGCGCTTCCGCCATGGTGGCAGCGGCGAGAGCCAGCGAATCCGCTCCGCCCGAACAGGCAACAGTAACTTTCTTTCCCGGGGCCAGGTGCGTATCCAGCCAGCGTCCCACCGCTTTGCTGATCTTGCGCAGCGCTGGTCCGGGATCTGTGGACGCAGCATCCCGGCTCTGAGGCGCCTGGGTCCCGAGCTCCCGGCTTTCACCCGCCCGGGTCCCGAGGTCCCGGTTTCCAGGTGCTGGCGTCCCAGATTCGGTCACAGGACGCGGGCCACCCACGCGGCCGGGTCGGTGGTTTCGGCTCGCGTCGGGAGGGTGTCCGGGCTATCCCAGATGTGGTTGAACTCCGTCATACCGACCTGTTCAACTGCCGCGTGCACGAAGGCGCCGCCTTGGACGTACTGCTTCATTTTCAAGTCCATGCCCAGCAGTGCGCGCATCAGCCGGTCCAAAGGCCCCTTGCTCTTCAACCGGCGCTGGCTGAAAGCCTTCCTAATCTGCGCCACACTCGGCACCACCTGTGGGCCAACTGCGTCCATGACGTAGTCCGCGTGACCCTCGAGAAGGGTCATCATCGCGGTGATTTTGTCGAACACCTCCCGCTGCGCGGGTGTTTGAGTGGCCTCGATCCACGAGAGGCCAGGAGTGTGGTTGCGCGATTTCAGTGCATTGGTCATCGTTCGCAACAACGCGGAGGAGTCCAGTTCCTGCTCGGCGGCGAATTGCGCCACGAGACCACGGAAGTAGTCACGCATCCACGGCACCGCGGTGAACTGCAAGCGGTGCGTGCTTTCGTGCAAACATACCCACATCCGGAAATCGGACGGGTCTGCCTCGATCTCCCGCTCGACCTTCACAATGTTGGGCGCGACGAGCAGCAGCCGCCCCGGGTCGCTACTGCCCGGGACACTGCTAAACGGATCGTATTGGCCCAGCACCTTCCCCGAGAGGAAACCGAGAATGGTGCCCACCGGGACCGCGGCAGCTGCGGTGGATTTCGAGCTGGCGGGAGTACTCGCACTGGAATGGCCCACGCGGAACTTAGCTGCGCCAGGTGCGTCGCGGTCGCGTTTCGGGTCAGTGGCAAACTGTTCCGCGAGGCGATCCGTCATGGGCTGCGCCAAAACCCGCATTCCTTCAGAGGTCGCTCTGATCCAACCTGGCCTGTCGACGACGGTGCCGTCCAAGACGGGAAGCTCGTGTCCGAGCAGGGTGACCTCGCGGACTGCTAACTCCGCCGAGCGGGAAAAGGACCGCAGCTGATCCACCGCGTGTTTGGCGGTGTGACCGGAAAGTCGGGGTCCGGTGGGTGCAGCTTTGACGCCAATCCGAACAGCAGCGTCCCAGTCGATAGGCCCGGCGCCCGCACCAGTAGCCCCCGAGTCGGGCCCACCCAGATCAGGCACAGCCACATCCGCGCAGGGTTGCGGCGACGGCATCCATCGCCGGCCGGGTGGTCTCGCCGTTGACGTTGTTGACGCTGAAGGCAAAGACGAAAATCCGTCCGTCGGCGCCGGGGACCACGCCAGCGAGCGCGTACGTCGCGTTCAACGAACCGGTCTTTGCGCGGAGCCAGCCGCGAGCAGCTTCGCTGGCCGTTCCAGCTTTGAACCGGTCGGACAGGGTGCCCGTGGCGCCGGCGATGGGAATTCCGACCACGAGGTCGCGCAAATTGGTGTCGCCAGACTTCACGGCCAAGGCCAACACCTGGGCCAGCAAGCGCGGTGGCACCCGATCGGAGTTGGAAATACCGGAGGCATCGGCCAGCACCATCCCGGCGGTGTCGAGCCCCAACTGCTGCAGCTTCAGGGTAATTGCGGACACTGCGCCGCCGAAGGTCGCGGGCGCCCCTTCCTTAATGGCTACTTCGCGGCCCAACGCTTCAGCCAGGATGTTGTCCGAGTTCTCCAGCGCTTGGGCCAGCAGCACCGAGATCGGTTGGGAGGTAACGGAGGCCAGAACTGCGGCGCTGGGGTCGGCAGTGATTCCGGTAGTGATCGCGATGGCGGGGTTACCCAAAGCCACTGCCAGTGCTTTGGCGGCCGCGTTAGTGGGGTCGCCGGTGCGTCCGGAGTGGTTGATCCCAGATTTAATGCGGTCGCCGTCCACCATGATCGGCGACATGTGAGTGATATCGCCGGGGTTGCTGGCGTCACCGATGTCAGCTGCGAGCCAGCCCTCGGCCAATTCGTCACTGCCCCAACGGGTGGTGTCGGTCTCGATCTTGGTGACGGTTATCCCGGCGGCCTTGATCTGCGTCGCCAAGTCCGTCATGGAAGCAGCTCCCGGGTACATCGTTTCCTGACCCTTGCGGGCGGAGAGGGTGACGTCGCCGCCGCCGACAAGGACGATGGCTCCGGGCGCGGACCCCTGGACCACCTTGGTGGTGAGCACCGCTTGCGGTTCCAGGCTGGTCAGGACAGCAGCGCCGGTCAGCAGCTTCGCCGTCGACGCCGGGATCTGCGGGGCCGCAGCGTTGGTGTCAAGCAATGTGGTGTCGGTCGCAGCGTCGATGATGATCCCGTTGAACTGCGCCGGGGCCAACGCGCCAATCGGACCCGCGAGAGCTGCCCCGACCCCCGCGGCCGAGGGAGCGGCCGGGCCAGGCGTCACCGGCGTAATTTGGACGCCTTTGGCAAGGACGAGGGGATCGATCGCGCCGTTTTCGTTGGGGTTGACCGACGTCGTCGACGTGCTATTGGCCACATCGGCTTCGCCGCTGGATCTGAAGAAGACGAAGTACGCCCCGGCGCCGAGTGCGACGACAAGTACTAATACCAGCCCAATTATCAGACCTCGACGCGAACCAGAGCGGTTGGTGGCCAACGGTAAATCCCTTCTCAGAACGTCTGACGAACGCGCGGCGCGCTCAGCAGGCCGTCATCGAAGACGACGGCGCACTACGTCCAGACTAGAGTCTTCCCTACGGAGGTTGGGGCGTTTGTCCCCATGCGAGAACTGCGGGCCGCTGAAGTTCCGCCAGATCATCTCCCGATCAGTACCCATCGCCCGCGCCAAGTGCGGGCGATGCGAAAAAGCTCAGACAGACCCCATTGCAGCAATTGAAAGGTGGCACCGGTGGACTTTGACGTCACCATCGAAATCCCGAAGGGCAGCCGTAACAAGTACGAGGTCGACCACGCATCCGGTCGGATCCGCCTTGATCGCACCCTGTTCACGGCCACGCAATACCCCGCCGACTACGGATTCATCGACGACACACTCGGCCAGGACGGCGACCCGCTCGACGCGTTGGTGCTCCTCGCAGAACCGACGTTCCCCGGCTGCCTGGTGCGCGCCCGCGCCATCGGCATGTTCCGAATGACGGACGAGGCTGGGCCCGACGACAAAGTGCTGTGCGTGTCCGCGAACGACCCGCGTGTGGCGCACCTGCAGGACATCGGAGATGTCAACAGCTTCGAGCGTCTGGAGATCGAGCATTTCTTCACTGTGTACAAAGATTTGGAGCCCGGCAAGTCTGTCGAAGGCGCGACCTGGGTGGGTCGCGGCGACGCCGAGACAGAGATCCGGATCAGCTACAACCGCGAGGTCAAGCGGCTCGCGGCTGCCGCCGAGAACGGCGAAGCCGCTCACTAATCTTTCGCGAACAGCTCCAACGCTCTTGCCGCCGAGAGGTCGCTGAGCCCCGGTTTGCTCACCACTTCCGGGGGTCAGCAACCACTCGGCGTTTTAGTATTCCGGGGCCAACGGCGGTCGAAGGTGCGGATCAGCGCACGTCCCACGCCGGACCCCACCAGAACCCCGAGCGCGATGCAGGTCACCACTCCCACCGCCGAAATTGCGGCGCCGAAGCCGCTTTCGGCATCGGTTGCTAGTGCGGTAG
Organism: Nakamurella antarctica; assembly: GCF_003860405.1. NCBI lineage: Bacteria > Bacillati > Actinomycetota > Actinomycetes > Nakamurellales > Nakamurellaceae > Nakamurella > Nakamurella antarctica. The sequence goes on from NZ_CP034170.1 coordinate 2,892,713, forward strand.
TGCTGAGCAGCCCGAGGCTGCCGGGGACGAGCAACCAGAACGCGGGGAGAAACACCACGATCTGTGGGGGCCCAGCGGGAATTCGCTGGATGACCGCAGCGCCCACGGCAGCGAAGACGGCCCCGATCAGGCCGCCTGCAGCTGCCCCCGACCAAGCCTGTCCGAGCATCTGGCCGCCGAAGGCCACCAGTAGCAATAGCCAGATCCAGGGCAACGCTCCGGTCGGCGCACTCACGTTGTAATAAACCCCGGCGCCGACAAGCAACAGCCCCAACCAGGGCGCCCACCAGCCAAGTTCGTGAAGCTGGACGTCGGAAAATTGCCCGACACCCGCCGTGGACCCGCGAAAGGCGAGTTTCGCGCCCGCCACGATCCCCAAAGCGAGCAACAGTAATTGCACGATTCCAAAGGTCAGGCGGGCGGCGCCAGCGACCATCGCGCCGGCGGCAAGTTCGGACATCCCCGTGACAAGGAGTGCGCCGGGTAGCAGCACGGCCAGCGGAGCTAACAGGGTGCGCAGCGGGCCTTCCAGCAGACCGTGATCCGCGGCCAGGAAAGTCAGCGATGAGACAGCGAAAGCGGCAAGGACAGGCAGCAGCGTCTGGATCAGTGCCGATTTGCTCGCCAGCTTCATCAAGCCCCCGCTGACCACGGCCCCCGCGAGAGCGGCCAACAGATTCGGCCATCCCGGCTGGACGATCAGCGAAATGCCCGCGGCAATCGGCAGCAGCGCGGCGTAGCCGAGCCATTGCGGCACCCGTGATGGGGCCTCGCGGGCCGTTTGTACTTTTCGGATGGCAGCTTCCGGTAGCAAGGTGCCCCGCAGTCCGTCGCGCACTATCCGCGCCACCGCGTCAGCTTGATCGAATCTCAGGCCGGGGCCAGCGGCTTCAAAGCCCACCGATCGGTTACTTCCCACACTGACCAACAGGCCGGTGGGAGTGGCTGACACCCGAGTCCCTGGCGCTCCGTAAGCGGCGCCAAGCCTGCGCACCTCGTCCTCGGTTTCGTAGACCGAACGGCCGCTGGCGATCAGCGCGGCGCCGACGCTCAGCAGACTTTCGCGGATGACGACGGACTTTGCTTCCGGCCCCGAAGGGTCGCCAGTCGCGCCTTCGACGGTGAAATTCATAGTGCAGGTCTACCGCACGCGGCGGCGCGGCAGGTCGAGGGATGATGCGATGCGGGCTGAAGCGCTACCAGCGGGTGCCGCGCTGCGCATCTTTGAGACGGGGGCGAACATCAACCACGTACACGATGGCGCCGATGATGGCGGCCAGCCAGAGAAGGTTTGGCGGCAGCGGGAACCCCAGTAGTGGAGCGGAGATCAACATCAGAGCGCACAGCGCCGTAATGCCGATCCAGACGATTTTGGTTTGCTTGTCCGCAGCCACGTAGGCATCGGCCCGGTGTCGCAGTGCGTCAATGATGGCGAACGCGCCAAGCAGACCTCCGCCGATGCCCAAGATCTGGAGGGTCCAGTACGTCACCCACAGCACGATGTTTACAGATTCCACAGTTACAGACTACGGGCCACAGCCAGATACTCGGCTGTGGCCCGTAATCAGAACACTCTCTGGAGATACCTCGGCAGGCTACGGAGCCTTGGTGGTGCGTGCAGCCGGCTTGGGGCCGGGCTTTGCCTGTGCGCGGACGGCGCGTGCCTTCGGCGCGGATGGCTTCGCTTTCGCAGCCTTTTCCGCTAACTCGGCCGCAATCTCTTTGGCGGCAGCAATCTTCGCTGCCACGTCCGCTTCGGTCTCGGCAGTTGTTGCCGCGTCGTGAATTACCTGCTTCGCAGCAGGAGCCTTGACAGCAGGAACTTTCACGGCAGGAGCCTTCACGGCCACGGCCTTGGCCGCCGCTGGCTTGGCAGCTTTTGCTGGCTTTGCTGCAACCTGTTCGACGGTCGATGCCGGCTTGATGGCAACTGCCCGCACCGGAGTGGTCGCAACAGCGCTGCCATGTGCGGCGGGCTCCCCGTCAGCTTCGGCGGATGCAGGAGACTCGTGGGTGGCAGTAACCTTCGCCCACGTCTTGTCGCCGCGGTCGGCGAGGCTGCCGTAGATGGCTCCAGCGAGTTGGGTGTAGCCGTCGACGGCTTCCCTCAACTGTTCAGCGGACAGCGCTTGGCGAATCTCTGTGACCTTGTCCGGAAGTTCGGCAACGAGCTGCTGCGTTTTGGCAGGAGCATCCGACACGAACTTTTCCATCGATTCGATGACATCAGACGCTGCCTTGTGGAGCTTCGCGGGCAGGTCCTCGGCGAATTCTCGTACCTCCAGCGCGGCGTCTTTGACATCCTCTGCGTCGGGCATCCGCGCGGCAGAGACGGGGGCGAGATCCCAGCCCTGCGCCAAGGATTCGCGGAGCTCGGCAAGTGTGGCGACGGCGAGATCGCCAGCACCAATAGCGGCGAGTAACGGTCGAGGTAGGTCGGCGAACCGGTCGCTGAGCTGGTTCAGTGCACTTTCGGATACGGCGCGGATGTCAGTGATAAACGACATGCTGTTCTCCTTAGTTCGTTGTTGCGGTGATATGCGTTGCACTGGCGGCGCTTTCGGGCTCGACAGCGGTGGGTGTAGCTGGGGCAGCGAGCAAGGCTTCCCGGCGAAAGGCTCGGTAGATCTCCAATAGTGAAGACTTCTGACGTTCCGTCAGGAGTGGATCCGCGTTGACCGCGGTGATGACGTCGGGGACGTCGTCTCCGTGCTCCAGAATCCCTGCTTTGGTCAGCAGGCTTTCGACAGAAATCTGCAGCCCGTGGGCAATTTGGGCCAGGATGTCGGCGCTGGGTTTGCGCAGTCCGCGTTCCACTTGGCTGAGGTAAGGATTACTGACGCCCGCTTTGGCAGCGAGCTGGCGCAGCGAGATCTGGGCCGTCGTCCGTTGATCCCGGATAAATTCACCGAGGTCCCGTACGGGGTTCAACACCGGTCCTAGCTCCATGTCACCAACGTTACCTGCAAGTGCTTGCAATTGCAAGCACTCTGCTAACGCAGGTCCAGCCCGTGAACGGCCGGCGTTGCTGGATGGTCGTAGGAAAGCACCACCAGATTGCCGGGCTTCTCAGGGCCCAGCCAATGCAGCTCGCGGTAGGTGTCGAAGGCAGCCAATTCCCAATGACGTACCTCGGGGAGCGCCCGGCGCACCGCACCGGCAGAAACTCCGAGCCTGACCACCGCGTCAAAGGCAAAACCGTGACCCAGTAACATTTCTCCCGCTAATAGCAGCACCGAATTCGAGGGCGCCTGCTGGTAGGCCTGACGGATGGCACGGTCGGATCCCGCATCTCGCAACTTCGTCAGATGACGACCACTGCCCGCAGGTCCAAGGGGGTCCACTACTTCACGGGTCAACGAGCCGGTGTCGACCCACCCAGATAACCGCGATTCCTGATCCTGCCTGCCGTATTCGAGACGAAGTGCCGCCGGGCGCCACCACCAATCGGTGGACACGACAACCGAAGGCCGTTGCAGCGCAGTCAGTTCAACCGCAACCTGCTCGGCCAACGCAGTGGACCCGGCCTCCGCAAAGCCGTCGAATCCCACTCGCAGGCGGCGGCCATCAAGGTGGTCGATCCAGCGGGCCAACCTTCTGGCGAGCGCCTGCGGGGACATGGGAACGAACTTCACGGGTTCCAGCTTGCCCGAATCCACTGCAGACCGCGCGAATCGCGTTCCGCGGTGCTCAGAAGGTTGCCACGTCACGGTCGGGATGCACTTGCTGGGAGAAGGTTTCGTCTCACCATGTGGGTGCGAGAACGTCTGGCGGGAGTGGGTAGCTAGCGACCGCGGTTCGGGGCGGGCAAGTACGACGAGGTCACGCCAAATCGTCGGCCCAGTTGCGGGCGTGAACGTGATGGTGACCTTAGCGCGGACGGTTCCCTCTCGCAGGAGGTTTCAGCCAAGAAAATTGTGTGCCACGGTGTAGATCGCCAGGCCTGCCAACGCACCGACAACCGTGCCGTTGATCCGGATGAATTGCAGATCCCGGCCCACCAGCAGCTCAATCTTCTTGCTGGTTGCTTCACCATCCCAGTTGGCCACGGTCTCGTCGATTATCCCGGCCACTTCGCGTGAGTACCTGTTGGCGAGATAGCCCGCGGCATCCTGGATCCAACTATCGATCTTGGACGCGAAAGCCCTGTCCTGCATCAGCTTTTCACCCAACTGGGCGATGCCGTCGGCGGCCTTGCGGCGCAGCACCGAGTCGGGGTCGCCGGTCGCATCAAGGATTGTCGCTTTCACGGAGGTCCAGATGGAATTGACCAATCCCTGAATCTGCGGGTTGGCCGCGATTTGATTCTTGACCTCTTCCGCTCGGGCCATCGTCACCGGGTCGTGCTGCAGATCGTGCGCAAGTTCGGTGAGGAAATCGTCCAAGGCGATTCTAATTTTGTGGTCAGGGTCGTCCCGAACACCCCGAACATACTTCTCCACCTCGCGGAACAGCTTTTCGCTGACGAGCGAGTCGACAAAGCGCGGAGTCCACGACGGCGCCTGTTTGGTCACGGCCCCCGAAACCAAGTCTTCGTGATTGAGCACCCAAGTGTGGATACGTTCGATGAGCAGGTTCACCACGTCGTGGTGATCGCCGCGTTCGAAAACGCCACCGGCGATCTTGCCCAGGGCGGGCGCTACCTGGATCTGCTCGATCCGGCGTTTCGCAGTACTGGCCAACATCTCCGAGATTTGGTCGTCGTGCAGGATATTTGCCAGACCACTGATGGCGTGGGAGATCTCGGCCGTCACGCGTTCTGCGCCAGCCGGTCGGGCCAGCCAGCTTCCCACGCGATGCGAGAGGGAAAGCCGAGAAAGCTTGTCCCGCACCACTGTTTCGTTGAGGAAGTTGTCCGCCACGAACTCACTGAGTGAGCTACCCAAGCTTTCCTTCTTTTCCGGGATGATCGCGGTGTGCGGGATTTTGAGGCCCAACGGGTGCCGGAACAGCGCCGTCACTGCAAACCAGTCCGCGAGTGCGCCCACCATCCCCGCCTCGGCGCTGGCGCGAACATAGCCGAGCCAGGGGAAGTCGCCTTGAAACTCCCACGCAATGACGAATATGACGGCCATCACCGCCAATAACGAGGTGGCTACCAGCTTCATCCGCTTGAGGGCGCGCATGCGTTCCAGGTCCGCCGGGCTATCAGTGCCCATCAGCCCGGCGGGATTCAAGATGCTCATGCCCCCAGTCTGACCTGCCGCTGGCCCTTCTCCTGCGCTCCGGGTAGGAATGTCGGCATGTCCCGCGCGCGCACTCCACTCGTTCCCCGGCTGCAGCCCTACACCTCCACGATCTTTGCGCAGATGTCCGCACTGGCCACGGCGACCGGGTCCATCAACCTCGGGCAGGGATTTCCGGATTCCGATGGGCCAGCCGCGATGTTGGCGGTGGCCGAGCGCGCCGTCGCGGGCGGTGTCAACCAGTACCCGCCGGGGCCGGGATCTCTAGAATTGCGGGAGGCCATCGCCTTCGCCCGAAAACGTGATCATGGCCAGGTTTTCGACCCTCAGGACGAGATCTTGGTGACTGTGGGCGCGACCGAGGCGGTAGCAGCTGCCGTCATCGCGTTATGCGAAGCAGGTGACGAGGTGCTGACGCTGGACCCCAGTTACGACTCCTACGCCGCCGTGATCGCGATGGCCGGTGCCCGCCACACCTCGGTGCCACTGCGCGATGACGGCGCCGGACGCTTCGCGGTGGACGTCAACGAGTTCGCAGCGGCGGTGACGGACCGAACGCGGCTCGTTATTCTCAACACCCCGCATAACCCCACTGGCACTGTGCTCACGATTGAGGAACTAGCGGGAATCGCCAAAATAGCAGTCGACCGCGACCTCATCGTGCTGACCGACGAGGTCTACGAGTACCTGGTGTTTGGCGACGCCGCGCACACCCCGCTCGGCACGCTGCCGGGGATGGCGGAACGCACACTGACGGTCTCCAGCGGCGGAAAGTCGTTCAACACCACGGGGTGGAAGATCGGCTGGGTGTGCGGGCCCGCCGACTTGGTGGCGGCCGTTCGCGCGGTCAAACAATTCCTCACCTACTCCGCTGGCGCGCCCTTTCAGCCAGCTATCTCCTATGCGCTCCGGTCGGAATCCGCATGGGTGGCGACGCTGCGGTCCGGCCTGGAAAGAAAGCGAGATCGTTTATGTGCGGGCCTGGCTGCGGCTGGTTTCACCGTGTCTGTTCCGCAGGGTGGGTACTTTGCACTGGCTGACATTCGCCCTTTGGGCGAGGTGGATGGCATGGCATTCTGTCTGGCGCTGCCGGGGCGCGTGGGCGTAGTGGCCGTTCCCGCGGAAGTATTCACCAGGCAGCCAGAGAAGTGGAAACACGTGGTTCGGTTCGCATTTTGCAAATCCGACGAGACCATTGATGAGGCTTGCTCGCGGCTCTCGCGTTTGTAGCCCCATCTGACAAAACCCCATTCTGAGAAAACCTGAGCGCCCGCGCGATTGCTGCTTTACCGTTGCGTCATGGTTCACGACATAAGAACAATTACCGATGACGAACTACCGGCTTGGACCGCCGCGGTGAGTACAGGATTTTTTAGAACCACCGGTGACGCCGGCGCCGAGCTTCGGCGTGCCTGGATGGAGCTCGACCGCACGTGGGGAGCCTTCGACGGAGCCGAGATAGCGGCCACCGCAAGAAGTTTCCCTACATCGATGACGGTTCCCGGCGGCAACGGTATTGACGTTTCGGCCCTCACCGCCGTCACCACCACGTCCACACACCGTCGCCGCGGCTTGGCTTCGCGATTGGTCCACGCCGATCTTGTCGCGGCAAAAGAACGCGGGGAGATCGCTAGCGTCTTAATCGCTGCGGAATGGCCGATCTACGGTCGGTTCGGTTTTGGACCCTCTACGGAAAGCCAGCGGGCCGTGATCGACGCCCGCGCGGGCCGCCTACGGGAACCAATCGCCGGGAGCGTCGAATTTATTGAGAGGGCTGTTGCCCGCGAAATAGTCCCGCCAGTCTACGACGGGCATCGGGTGAGATACGTGGGCGAAATCCAGCGGCTGCCCCACTTTTGGGATCTTGAGCTCGGAGTCGTCGTCGATCCAGCGTGGCCCGCGCCGAAAGCTGGTTTCTTCGTGCGCGCTACCGACGGCGATGGCGCGAGCGGGCTCGTCTCCTATTCCTACGAGGACAAAGAGAAGGGCCGGGTCCCCGCCAGCGAAGTGACTGTCAACTTCATGTTCGCGCCGAACCCCACGGTCGAAGCGCTTCTGTGGCAGCACCTGCTCGCACTAGACCTCGTTGCGACGATCACGGTCGGCGAGATGCCCGCCGACTCGGTGTTGCCCTGGCTCCTCACCGACGGCCGTCATGTTCAATTCCAGCACCGCTCAGATTTTCATTGGTTGCGACCATTGGATGTGCCAAAGATGCTTACCTCACGCGCCTTTCACGCTTCGGGGAGCGTGGTTTTGGAGATCATCGACAGTCTTGGGTTCACCGGTGGGCGCTACGCGTTGGACGCTACACCAAGCGGAGCGACCTGCGTGGCAACTACTGCAAGTGCAGACCTGACCATGGGCGTTGCTGCATGTGGCTCCCTGTACCTGGGTGGCCACCGCCTGCGGACACTCGCCGCTGCGGGCCTGATTGACGTGCACAGCCAAGGCGCCGCGGATGTGCTGGACTCGCTCCTGCACTCTCCGACAGCACCGTTCTCGGCAACCTGGTTCTAGCTGAAAAGTGGTTCTAGCTGAAAAGTGGTTGTAGCGGTTGTGGGGTACGGACTGGGCAGTCTGCACCCCACAACCATTACGTCTCAGTCTTTTTCGACCCAGTCAAAGGTTTTGGTGACGGCCTTCTTCCACAGTGCGTACGCCTTGTCGCGGGTGGCCGGGTCCATGTTGGGTTCCCACCGTTTGTCCTCGGCCCAGTTGTTGCGGATATCGTCGCCGGAGGCCCAGAATCCGACGGCGAGGCCTGCCGCGTAGGCAGCACCCAGCGCGGTGGTCTCGGCCACCACCGGCCGAATCACGGGTACTCCCAGAATGTCTGCCTGGAACTGCATCAGAGTCTCGTTGACCACCATGCCGCCGTCCACCTTGAGGGCGGTCAGATCCACCCCGGAGTCCGCGTTCATCGCGTCCAGCACTTCTTTCGTCTGGAAGGCCGTCGCTTCCAACACCGCGCGCGCGATATGCCCCTTGTTCACAAAACGTGTGAGGCCCACAATGGCGCCGCGGGCATCCGCTCGCCAGTAGGGCGCGAACAGGCCGGAGAAGGCGGGAACGAAGTAGCAGCCGCCGTTGTCGTCGACGCTACTCGCCAGCACTTCGATTTCTTCGGCAGAGCTGATCAGCCCCAAGTTGTCGCGTACCCACTGCACCAGCGACCCGGACACTGCAATGGAACCCTCGAGGGCGTACACCGTCGGCTCGTTGCCGATCTTGTAGCAAACAGTGGTGAGCAAGCCATTTTTGGACGGAACCATTTCCTGGCCCGTATTCAGCAACATAAAATTGCCGGTGCCGTAGGTGTTCTTGGCTTCCCCTGGAGAAAGGCATGCCTGCCCGAAAGTGGCCGCCTGCTGGTCGCCGAGGATGCCCGCGATCGGCACGCCATGGAGGGCTCCTCGTTGCCGACCTTCGGCGTAAACCTCAGAGCTGGAACGAATCTCGGGCAGCATCGACATCGGGATGCCCATATCGGCTGCGATACTCTCGTCCCAGGTCAGGGTTTCCAGGTCCATCAGCATGGTGCGGGAAGCATTGGTGGGGTCCGTGATATGGATTCCGCGCTCGTCACCTTGGCCCGCGCCGCCGGTCATATTCCACAGCACCCAGGTGTCCATGTTGCCGAATAGCAGGTCGCCTGCCTCCGCGCGCTCGCGTACACCTTCGACGTTATCCAGGATCCATCGCACCTTGGGGCCCGAGAAGTAGGTTGCCAGCGGCAATCCCACCTTGGCCTTGTACCGCTCCGCCCCGCCGCCCATGGCCGCGAGCTCCTCGCAGATCGCTGCGGTTCTGGTGTCCTGCCACACGATGGCGTTGTAGACGGGCTTTCCGGTGTGTTTGTCCCACACCATGGCAGTTTCGCGTTGGTTCGTGATGCCCACGGCAACAATGTCGGCTGCTGTTAGGTCAGCTTTGGCCAAGGCCCCGGACACGACAGTTCTGGTGTTCTCCCATATTTCGATCGGGTTGTGCTCGACCCACCCGGCCTTCGGGAAAATCTGCTCATGTTCCTTTTGGTCCACTGCGACGACTCTGCCCTTGTGGTTGAAAATCATGCAGCGCGTGGAGGTGGTGCCTTGATCAATCGCGGCTACGAACTTCTCACTCATAGTGGGTCCCTTCATTACGACACTGGAATAACGGGGCAGGACGGGCAGGCGACTACACGGTCGGCATCAAGCTGGCTACGCCTAGGATATTGAACAACGATGCGGCCAGAACACCACCCACGATGGGGCCAACAATCGGGACCCAGGCGTAACTCCAGTCGGAACCACCCTTACTAGGGATGGGCAGAACGGCGTGCGCAATGCGCGGCCCGAGATCCCGGGTGGGGTTGATGGCATAGCCGGTGGGACCACCCAGGCCAGCCCCGATTCCGACGACGAGCAACGCCACCGCAAGCGGCCCGAGGTTCGAGGGGGTGCCGCCGAACATCAACACCACCAACACCAGTACGAACGTGGCGATCACCTCGGTGACCACATTCCATGGGAGGTTTCGGATAGCGGGGCTGGTGACGAAGGCATCCCGAATGACGATGGGATCTTTCTCCGCGGCAAAGTGGTCGCGGTAGGCCAGCCACGCTAGGACAGCGCCGATAAATGCGCCGACAAGTTGGCCGCCGATGTACGCCGGAACGTCCGACCAGGCTGTCTTATCGGCGATGGCGAGGCCGATGGTGATCGCCGGGTTAAGGTGCGCACCCGACCTGAACGCCACAAACACACCAGCGAAAACCGCGATGCCCCAGGCAAAGGTGATCAGAAACCAGTCGGCCCCATAACCTTTGGTGCCTTTGAGCGTGACGTTCGCTACCGCACCTCCGCCGATGAGCAGCAGGATGGCACTGCCCAGCATCTCGTACAGAAATATCTGGCCTGTTGTTACCGACACTCTTGTTCCCCCGGGGGTTTTCGACTACATCAGGTGCGGCACACTGGCAAAGCCACCCACTAGGACCCCGCAGCACCCACCCGAACCTCGGGGGCGCCGAGCCTAGCAGCATCCGCAGTCTGGTCATCGATCTGAATCTGCGATTCCCGCTCGGCTTCCACCCGCGCGTTGTAGTGCTCGATTTCGTTCGCGATTGCTGCCTCATCCCAACCCAGCAGCGGCGCCACTAGTGCTGCGACCGCGGGGGCGCAGGCCACACCGCGGTCCGGGGTATCAATGGACACCCGGGTTCGGCGGGCCAAAATATCGTCCAGATGTAACGCACCCTCGTGCGAAACCGCGTACACCATTTCGGCTTTCAGGTACTTCTCGGCGTGCTCGACTTCCTCGCCGAGCTCTGGGCGCTCGTTGATCAGCGCCACAATCTCCTTGATGCCACTGCCATAGCGACTCAGCAGGTGGGTGACCCGCAGGCTCGTCATACGTGTCTCGGCGGCGATCTTGTCGACATTGTTCTTGAGTGGCGTGTATCCCTCGGCGCCGATCACGGGCACGGTGGCAGTGATCGATTTGCCGACCTTTCCGGGCAGCGACTTCACCGCGAGATCGACGGCGTCCTTGGCCATCACGCGGTAGGTCGTGTACTTCCCGCCGGCCACGATAACCAGGCCCGGGACAGGCGAGACCACGGCATGCTCGCGGGAAAGCTTGCTGGTCTCATCGCTTTCGCCGGCCAGCAGCGGACGCAGACCCGCGTAAACACCGACCACGTCGTCACGGGTCAGTTTCACCTCAAGCAACCGGTTGGCCTGGTCAAGGATGTAATCGATGTCGCCGCGGCTGGCGGCCGGGTGGGCGAGGTCGAGATCCCAGGCGGTGTCAGTGGTCCCGATAATCCAAAAGTCATCGTTCCAGGGGCACGGGATGATGAAGAGCAGGCTCTTCTCGGTTTCGGTGATCAGGCCCGTCTTGCTGGGGATCTTGTGCCGGTCGACGAGGACGTGCACACCCTTGGATGCGGTGACCCGAAAATTGCGCTTGCCGCCCGTCATCTTCTGGATTTCATCGGTCCACACGCCAGCGGCATTGATAACCTGCTTCGCCTTGATGTCAAGTTCGCGGCCGGTTTCCAGGTCTTTGACGTGGACGCCAATGACGCTGTCCCCATTGCGCAGGAATCCGGTCACTCTGGCGCTGTTAGCGCACAACGCTCCGTAGGACGCCGCAGTGCGCGACAGCATCATGGTGTGGCGTGCGTCGTCGAGCTGCCCCTCGTAAAACTTGATACCGCCGTGGATCCCGCCCTTCTTCCCGCCGGGGAAATACTCCAGGGTTTTCTTCTTTCCGAGGTGCCGCAAGTGGCTGGGTACCCCGCGGCCGGCTCCGAGGATGTCGTACACACCCACACCGGTTCCGACCCACGCACGGTCAATAAAACGCCGCTCCAGCGGATAAATAAATTCGACAGGCCGCGCGAGGTGCGGGGCCAAAGTGTCCAGAATCAGCGAGCGTTCGCGCAGCGCCTCGAACACCAGGCGAAAGTTCAATTGCTTCAGATACCGCAGACCACCGTGGACCAGCTTTGACGAACGGCTGGAGGTGCCTGAAGCGTAATCGCGAGCCTCCACAAGCCCGACCTTGAGGCCTCGGCTGGCCGCGTCCAATGCGGCTCCCGCGCCAACAACGCCGCCACCGATAACGAGCACATCAAGTTCGCCCGCTGCCATCTGATCCAATGCTTCGCGCCGGCTTTGGGGGCTCAACGCGGTAGAAATAAAACTCATGTCGCTCACTCCTGAAAGATGGTCCGCAACGCGTGATGCGGGCGGCGCCGTAGGGCATTTCTCTGCCCCGGCGTCGTGTTGTCCACTTTAGCCACGCGCCCAATGGGCAACAACTGATGCGCTGGGCGGCCGGTATCTACCAACGCCGATCTGGTTGTGGCTGTGAACAGTTTTCTAGAATCCGGTGGTCAGTGAACCCCGAGATTTCGCGAATACCGGGGCTTAACCACTACTCGGCCCGAGGGCGGCCAGGGCTGCAAACTAGGATTGCCCCATGACTGATCGGATCGCCGCCCTTCTTGCCGAACACCCCGTTTTTGATGGGCACAACGATATTGCGTGGGCGCTGCGCACACAGGCGAACTACGATCTCGCCCAGCGTGACATTGCGTTGCCGCAGCCCGCTTTGCACACCGATATCCCGCGGCTGCGCGCTGGCGGGGTCGGTGCACAGTTCTTCTCCGTTTACGTGCCTGGCGATATGCCCGGTTCGTCAGCCGTGACGGCGACTCTGGAGCAAATTGATTGCGTGTACAAAATAGCGGCGCGCTACCCCGAAACCTTCGCCCTGGCCCGTACCGCCACGGAAACCAAAAGCATTATGGCCCAGGGGAAGATCGCTGCGCTGATGGGCGCCGAGGGTGGCCACTCCATCGACAACTCACTCCCTACCCTGCGGATGCTTCGCAAATTGGGTGTGGCGTACATGACGCTGACGCATAACCACAACACCGACTGGGCCGACTCCGCCACGGACGTGGCGCTCTCGCATGGGCTCAACGACTTCGGCCGCGACGTAGTGCGGGAAATGAACCGAATCGGGATGATCGTCGACATCTCCCATGTGGCAGCTACGACCATGCGCGCGGCTATTCAGACCTCCACTGCGCCGGTCATTTTCTCCCACTCAAGCTGCCGAGCCCTGTGCGATCACGTCCGCGATGCACCCGACGACGTGCTGGCCGCGCTGGCGAAGAATGACGGCGTGATCATGGTGACGTTTGTCCCCGCTTTCGTCTCGCAGGAATGCGCGGACCACGGCGCCGCTGAAAAGGCCGAAATCGAAAGGTTGGGCCTGGTCGAAGAGTCGATCTTCGCCCTTGACGTTCCCGGTCAGGATCCGAACGCCCTCGCCCAGCTCAATGCCTGGAAGCTCGCGAATCCTGCGCCTAAGGCGACGTTATCGCAGGTAGCAGACCATGTCGAACATGCCAGGGAAGCGGCCGGAGTGGCCAACATCGGGCTGGGCGGCGATTTTGACGGCGTGTCCGAACTGCCGGAGGGGTTGCAGGACGTCTCCACCTATCCCGCGTTGCTTTCCGAGCTGGCCGACCGCGGCTGGTCAGATTCCGAACTCGCGGGCCTCACATCGCAGAACGCGCTGCGCGTTTTGCAGGCGGCGGAAGAGATCGCCGATGACGGTTTCGGCGCCTAACGCAGTCGGGCAAACGCTTAGGCCACCAGGACCGTCGCTGCCGTCCGCATCGTCAGCTTGCCGATCGGCTCGTCGTAGCTGAACGAGATCTCGATTTTTTCGTATTGGCCGAGCGAGCCGAGATGGGTTCCACCGCAGGGGATGCGCTGTGTGCCCTGCGGTAGTTCGCAGACCCACATGCGCTTGTCCGTGACACCCGGGCCCTCGATTTCCAGCGTCACCGGCGCTGCCGCTTCCACCCAGGAGGCCAAGAGGTCGTTGGCCTCCGCAGCCAGCGTCAGCAGCTCCGGGTAGAGATCGTCGGCATTAAACCCCTTCTTACGCAACGACTTTCCTAGGCGATACACGTCCACCGCGCTGTTGATCCCGATCCGTGACGTGTCCAGCGCCTCTTGGTCGAAGTCGGGACTGCCCAACCCGTCAACCGGGATTTCCTTATTCCAACGCGGGGTGAGCACCCGGTTGAGCGCGAGGGCAGCGACGTGGCAAGCCGTGTGGCCGGCAGAGAGGCCGTGCCGGCGCTCGGCGTCGCAGACCATATCGACGGACGAGCCCACCACGAGCGGCTCGTCAAGAATGTGAGCGACCACGAAAACCCAACCCGCGGTTCCGCGCCGAACGGGAATATCCTTGCCAATAAAGAGGTCTGCGCCGTCGGTGGCTCCGATCACGCAGTCCAGCACCTCGAACGGCAGGCCTTCGGCGACGATAATCCCCTGGTCCGGGCCTTGGTCGGGCCACCGTGGGTCGATGGGGTGGAAGGGGGTTCGGTCAGTGAGAATCGCGAACCTTCCGTGCTCAAGTTCCGATACCGCTATGACGGAAGCCGCCTCGGCCGTCACGCCGTGCGGGTAGCTGACTTCGGTCTGAGTTCCGGGAAAGTACATGGCCCCATCTTCGCGCAAGTCGGTCCCAGCACCCAAAGCCGGCAGCTGGCTGGCGCGATTCGCCCGTTCTTTGTACGTCAGCTACACCGCAATCACACTGCGTCGGTTGAGGTCAGTTGCTTCTCCACGGCTCCGAGGAGCACACACACCGTAAGTCCCTGGGTTGCCTTTTCCAGGTCAGCCAGGGACGGAAAGGTCGGCGCGAGCCGGATGTTGCTGTCCTTCGGGTCCTTCCCATAAGGGAAGGTGGCGCCTGCCGGCGTCAAAGCGATACCCGCCTCTTTGGCCAGGGCAACCACTCGGGAGGCGCAACCATCCGGGACCTCGAGGCTGATGAAGTACCCGCCCTTGGGGGTGGTCCAGGTTGCGACGCCGCTACCGGCGAGGTTCTCGGCGAGAATCCGCAACATCATGTCGAATTTGGGAGCGATAACCGCGCGGTGTCGCGCCATCAGGTCAGTGACGGCGGCCGCATCGGGCAGGAATGCCAAATGACGCAGTTCGTTAATTTTGTCGGGTCCGATAGTGCGGCAGAACAGGAACTTCTGAAGCCAGGCAACGTTTTTCGCTGACCCACCAAAGAAGGACAGCCCCGAGCCGGCCAGGGTGATTTTGGACGTGGAGCCGAAAATGTAGGCGCGCTCGGGGTTCCCGGCGGCTTCGCAGGTGGCGAGGATGTCGGCTAGTTCCACCGCTTCCTCCGTGAGGTGGTGCACTGCATAGGCGTTATCCCAGAAAATACGGAAATCCGTTGCGGCAGTTGGCATTGACGCAAGTTCGGCCACGACCTCGTCGGAGTACACGGAACCAGATGGGTTGCTGTACTTGGGAATACACCAAATGCCCTTGATCTGCGGGTCGGCAGCGACGAGGTCTTTCACCACCGTCATGTCAGGGCCGTCAGCCAGCAGCGGCACTGGGATCATCGTGATTCCGAGGCCTTCAAGGATGGTGAAGTGCCTGTCGTACCCGGGCACCGGGCAGAGGAAGGAAATCTGCTGCCCGCCCCACGCCAATTCGCCGTCGCCGGTTCCGTGCAGCACCGCGTTGACCACCACGTCGTGCATCAGCGCAAGGCTGGAGTTACCGCCCTCGATGAGCTGCGCGCCGGGCACGTTGAACACCTCACCCCACACCGCGCGCACTTCCGGCAGCCCCGTCAGTCCTCCGTAGTTACGGGCGTCGGTACCGTCGGGCGCCCGGTAGTTGCCGTCACCCGGCAGGTCCAGCAGCGCCGAGGACAGGTCGAGCTGCGCCGGCGCTGGTTTACCGCGCGTCAGGTCCAAGCTCAGGTTCGCCGCGACTAAATCGCGGTGCTGGGCCCGAAGGTCGGCGTGCAAGGCGGCAAGTTCTTCGGGGCTGGCGTGGGCGATGTCGAGGGTGGAGTCCATGACCGCAGATTACCCGTCGTCGCGATGCTGGCAACGTGTGGCTTCCGGGGGCCCGCGGCGAGCGCGGATAGAATTGTTGGCGGCGTGTTCCGCGAGAAATAGAGGGGTTGAGGGTGAGCCAGAGTCCACTGCTGGAGGCGATGCGGCGCGCCGTGCAAGCCACCCCTCATGACGCCGAGCTTCGACTGCACCTTTCCGGACTACTCATCGACGCGGGCGGGCCGCTGCTCCTTTCAGAAGCGGTAGGCCACTTGGCCGCCGTACTTCAGTTATCGCCGGGTGACGAGCGGGCCCGCACGCTGATGACGCAGGCGTTGGGGGGTGTGGTCGAGGCTCCGCAAGATTTCGCCCCTACCCCGGTTCCGCCATCCGGTGGTCCCACCGCTGAAACCACCACCCCCGTCCCTTCAGACCTCACTCCGGCTCACCCCGGGCCAACCTTCGACTGGTCCCGGGCCGAGGCCGAGCTTGCCGACGTGGTCGGACCGCAATTTACCGGGCCCGCAATCCCCGGTATTCAACCTCCCGCCGGGTACCGGGATCCTGCTCTACCACCGGCAGAGGTGAGAACAACCGAGGGCAGTAAGCAACTTTCGGTCAGCTCACTGCAAAGACCCACCATCACGCTGGCCGATGTGGGAGGTCTGCAGCAGGTGAAGGACCGGCTGAACGCCGCCTTCCTTGCGCCGCTCCGCAACCCGGATCTGCGCAAGTTGTACGGTAAAAGTTTACGTGGCGGGATGCTGCTCTATGGCCCCCCCGGATGCGGAAAAACGTTCTTGGCGAAGGCCATTGCTGGCGAAATGGGAGCTTCCTTCCTCACCGCTGGTCTCAGTGAAATCCTCGAGATGTGGATGGGGCAGAGCGAGCGCAATCTGCATTCGCTGTTCGAGGAAGCTCGGCAGGCCGCACCGTGCGTGCTCTTCCTCGACGAAATCGATGCCCTCGGCGCGAAGCGGAGCTTGAGCCGCTCTCCTGTGATGCGGAATGTGGTGAACCAACTCCTGTCCGAAATGGACGGGGTCCGGTCGGCGAACGAAGGCGTCTACATTATCGCCGCGACCAACCAACCCTGGGACGTCGATCCGGCGCTGCGCCGGCCCGGTCGCCTTGATCGGACCCTGTTGGTGCTCCCGCCCGATAACCAGGCTAGGGAAGCAATTTATCGCACACATCTTGCGTCCAGGCCGATTGAGAACATTAACCTCGCCGAGTTAGCTGCTGCCAGCGAAGGGCTTTCCGGGGCCGATATCGCCTACGTCTGCGAACTCGCCGCCGAGGGCGTGATCCTGGATTCCCTCCGCTCCGGGACGGCCCGGTTAATCCGGATGACAGACCTCGCTGCGGCCCGTGCCCAGGTGGCCCCGTCCACTGCTGCCTGGTTGGACTCGGCACGCAACGTCGTCGCCTACGGGCAGGACGATGGGACATTCGCCGAACTCAAGGCTTATCTCAAGAAGTCCAAGCGCTGGTAGATGTTCCGTGACGCTTCGAGCCGCCTGCTAGACCGCAGTGGTGGCGAGCGTTGGCTTCGAGGGCCCTCCCCGCTCGTCTGTGGGGAACTCCCCCGGCGCAGGTGGCTCGGCGCCGCCTTGATCCAGCCGAAACGGCGGATATGCGTCGGTCATCAGTGCCGCGTAGGCGATAACCCGGTAAAGCCAACGATTCATCCCGACGATCAGGTCGAAGAGCGGCATCGGATATTTTCCGCGGAACAACAACACCGCGCCAGCAATGAGCACAAGAATTCCTAGGATGCCGGCGCCGCCGACCGGCCCTGTCGCGAAACGGTCGTGGCCGGTCGAGGTCCAGCCATACCAGTTACCGACCACAAGTCCGATGATGAGGTAGTGCGGAATGGCCAGAAGCCACCACTTGACCAAAGCTAGCCCCCGGGAAAGTGTTGCCGGGTAGGCGATATCCAAGGACGCGGGATAGTCCGAGGCGACTCCTAGCGTGAATGGGGGTAGCGGTCGGTGCCCATCCCGCCGTTGAACGCATAGTAGGAAACTCGCCAAGACCAGCGCAGCACGCCGGAGTTGAATTCGAAAAGCGCCGGGGGGTACTTGCCGGTGAACAGGATTGCGAAGCCAGCAACGGTGGTGAGCACGATGAACGCTGGCCAGAGGAAAACCAGAATCAGGTAGTGCGGAATGGCGAGAAACCATTTCACCAGCCACTTCCACCGCGACAAAGCTGCATCCAGTCGGGCCGTCAGCACCACCGGATGATCAGCAGTAGCCCTCGGCCCTCTGCCACCAGATACGCCTTCATGGATGGACCCCGATGTTGCGGCCGCTGGGCGCCCCGAATCAGAGCCTCCGCCG
The DNA here is from genome assembly GCF_003860405.1 of Nakamurella antarctica. Taxonomy (NCBI): domain Bacteria; kingdom Bacillati; phylum Actinomycetota; class Actinomycetes; order Nakamurellales; family Nakamurellaceae; genus Nakamurella; species Nakamurella antarctica. The sequence goes on from NZ_CP034170.1 coordinate 2,910,640, forward strand.
GACGCCCCGATGACGATCAGCACGATGGCCCCTGCCAGGATGAGCAGTCCGATGCCCACAAGGATCAAGCCGAGCGGCAGCAAGAAGGCCACACGAACTTCCAGCACCGCAGTGGTGGAGATGCCCGCGGAGCCATCAGCATTCATCACCACGATTTTCCAGTCGCCTGCCATTGCCGGAAAGTTGAGCTGCTGCAGTCCCACCCCGGATGCTTTCGCTGACCAAAAGGTTTCACCAGACGGGGGCGGCACAACACCAGTGCCAGGGGTCGTCGCCACTGTGGCCGCGCCGTGGGCGATGCCGGTGACATCGTCGTGCGGCGCTCCGGCAAGGTAGGCATCGACGTCGGCAGTCGGAGCTACGCCGATAAACATCGGCCCGTTACCAGACTGCGTCACTCGGAGTCGGATATCGGCGTCCAAAGAGTCTGTGAGCCAGGCTTCGCCCTGCAAATCAGCGGACAGGGCGAAGGTCCCGGTTGTGACTGCCACCGACTGGCTCTCCACGCGCGTAAGCGGTGAGTGGAGGTAACCAGCGTCGTCCCGCGCGACTCCATAGGCGATGGCAATGCCGGCGCCGCCAAGCAGCAATCCCAATCCAGGCAACAACATTAGGCATCCGATGACTAGCGCAACAACGCGGCCAGGCTTCATTGTCGATCCCTTCTTCTCGAACGTGCACAGTGGACTCTTGCGCCGCGCAATTGGCACGCCCCCGCCTCACAGCGTGTCCTGGAAACCTCCGCTGTGGCAGGGGAAGAAGTCACCCGGTGGTGCAATCCATGCCCGATTCAGGATTCCGCCGGGCCGCATTGGCGAGCGTGAAACAGCTTCATCCCCGGCCTTATTCGTCGATCCCGGCACACAGCAAAGGGTCGTTTGGCCCTAGCTCGATCGTCGGCGTCGCCCGAACATGAGGTGGCGGGGGATCCGGAAGAACCCAGCGCCCGAACAAGCCGACTCCCTCACACGACAGCACCACCACGAAGGGACTTCTATGGCGCGCATCGCACTCGTCACACTCGTGGTGCTTCACGGCTTCATTCACCTCCTCGGCTTTGCCAAGGCCTTCGGGCTGGCAGAGATCACTCAGCTTGCGCAGCCCCTCTCGCGTGAATGGGGGCTGCTCTGGTTGGCGGCGGGGGTGATCCTCCTCGCGACAGCTGTTGCCGTCGTCGTCGCGCGCCGGTGGTGGTGGACGATCGGGTTGCTTGCAGTCGGTATCTCGCAAGTCGTCATCTTCTCGTCATGGCACGATGCCAAGTGGGGAACAGCGGCGAACGTGGTACTGCTCATCGCGGCCCTGTACGGATACGCCTCCAGAGGTCCGCGGAGCCTTCGCACCGAATTTGAGCAAGATCTGTTGCACGAGTGGCCGCCCGCGCTTTCGCCATCAGATGCACTCATAGAGGAATCGGATCTGGCACACCTGCCCGCACCTGTCCAGCGATACCTGCGTCGGTCCGGTGTAGTCGGCCGGCCAGCCGTTACCGACTTCCGCGCAACGTGGACGGGGCGGATGCGCAGCGGACCCGACAAAGCATGGATGACTTTCAACGCGGAGCAGATGGATGTCATCGATCCTCCTCGGCGCTACTTTTTCATGAATGCCCGGATGAAGGGCATGCCGGTCGACGTCTTCCACGCATTCGATTCCGACGGTGCAACTATGAGAGTGCGGCTGCTGTCTGCCTTTACGATGGTCGATGCGAAAGGCGCCGCGCTCACCCGCGCCGAGACAGTCACGCTCTTCAATGACCTGTGCTGCCTTGCACCAGGCGCCCTTCTCTCCCCCAATACCGCCTGGACACCCATCGACGGACTCTCAGCATCTGCCCAATTCACGCTCGGCACCAACACCATTACTGCAAAGCTTGTGTTTGACGACGCAGGGGATCTGATCGATTTCGTTGCCGACGGCCGCGGCGCCATGTCGTCAGACGGCACGACGATCACCCCGATGCGCTGGACGACCCCGATGCACGACTACGCAGAGGTCGGTCAGGCGCGGGTAGCCACCAAAGCGGAGGTGCGATGGCATCCGGAATCGGGGCATGGACCTATGGTGAGTTCGAGCTCGCATCGTTGGCTTACAACGTCGCGGTCCGCAGCCACGGCGGCTGACAAAACCCCTCTCGTTGCGAACATCCACATCTCGACATACCTTCGGGGAAGATGCACTAAGTCCACCGCGATAGTCGACACGACCCCCGGATTCGATACTCATGCCGCCCGACCAGTTTCCAGGCTCTCCCCCAGACTCGGGTTCCCCCTCGGGTCGCCGCGCCAGCCCTACGGCTGGTGACGGGCCGGCCGGAGCCGCTCGGCGCGCCGAACTCCTTCTCAACGCTGGGCGCTTCGACCAGGCATGGGAGCTGGTCCGCGACTACGTCCCCACGGGCAATCTCGCCGTAATGCTGGTGGCCGCGCAGGCGCAGACCAAGCTCACGCATTATGACGAGGCCCAAAAGCTCGCGGAAGCAGCCGTAGCCGCCTACCCATCGAGCCCACTTGCGCTCTTGGTGTTGGCGAAGGTTTTCACCCAGCGCCGCTTCCCGTGGCACGTGCACGAAGTGTTGACAAAAGCGCTGGCGCTCGCTCCCTCCGATCCGCGGCTCCACACGGAGTGGGTGCTGGCCGACCTGTTGGGCGCCAGCGTGAACTACCTGACCGAAAAACACGCCCGCGAGGCCGTCTCGTTGCAGCCGGGTGAGCCTGCTGCGCGCCAACTACTTTCACTGACACTGTTCCGGTTGAAGGATAAGACGAAGTACGCCGAAGCGCAGGCCCTGGCTGCCGAAGCGGCGGCGGAGGCTCCCGACAGCTCCCTGACGGGCCTGACCCTCTCCCTGACATCACACCGACGCTGGAACCTGCTACCGGTGATGCGCCACGAATTGCAAACTCTGCGGGTGAGCCCCACCGACGTCAATGCCCGCGGTGTCCTGGTGCTGATCTTGCTGCGAATCCTCGGGGCCGGTCTGCTCATTTACTTCTTGGTCCTCTTCGTTGAAACGCAGACCGCGTACGAGTCGTACGGGGACGTAGAGGCTCAGCGAGCCCAGGCCGCCGGCATCGTCCTGGTGAGTTTTGCTGCCGTCATCGTGGGCTTCTGGGCAGTGGTGATCGCCAGAATGGGACGGTTGCGCGGCGCGCTACTCATGGTCATTGCCCGCTCCCCAGTGGTTCTCGGCGCGCTCGGGTTACAGCTGGCTTCGTTTCTGAGCGGACTGTTGACAGTGGGCTGGCAGAACAACGAGGGTCGGGCGTGGCTGCTCGCCGGATTCTCCTGCGCACTCAGTGGGACGCTATGGTGCGCTACCGCCATCTGGTTGCGCCGAACCGCGGCGATTACCCCTCGCTGATCTGTTAACGATTGTCCGGTCCCGGGTACTCACTATCTCAGCACCGCTCATTTAAGCACCGCTAGTTTCGACACCACTACATTGAAGACACCGGCACCAACTCACAAGGGGACACAATGGCATTTTTAGGTAAGACAGCTCTTCTGGGCACGCTCATGACGTTCGCGAGGAGCCAAAAAGGCCGGGAGCTGGCAGCCAAGGCAAAAACTGTCGCGATGGACCCGGAAAACCAGCGCAAAGCCAAAGAGTTCGGCCGGAAGATCACGAAGAAGCGGTAATCGCCGTCCCAGGGTTAGGGAACGTAGTTCGTCCATTCCGGGCTGGAGAACTTCGATGCCGCAAGAGCTTCGCTTTCGACTAACGTTGCGTCATCGAGCTGGGTATCGGTTAGTCCGTATCGCGCTCGGAAAAACGCTATGAATGCGGCGATGATGTCTTCCCGAGGCAGCCCCGATTGTGAGCGCATCGGATCGACTCGTTTGTTGGCGCTCTTAATACCTTTATCGGAAAGCTTTTCACGGCCGATACGCAGCACGTCGAGCATCTTGTCCGCGTTGATGTCGTAGGCCATCGTGACGTGGTGCAGCACAGCGCCGTTCGTAAGTCGCTTCTGCGCGGCGCCGGCGATTTTGCCTGCGGGGGAGGCGATGTCGTTGAGCGAGACATAGCTGGCTTTGATGCCGAGTTCGGCCAGAGCGCCCAGCACCCAGTCGTCAAGGAACGCGTAGGAAGCCGCGAACGAAAGTCCCTCCACCAGCGAACCGGGGACGTACAGCGAATAGGTGATGGTGTTGCCGGGCTCAACGAACATCGCGCCGCCGCCGGAAATGCGGCGTACGACCGTGACGTCGTGCCGGGCCGCGGCCTCCAGGTCCACCTCGTTGGTCACGGACTGGAAGGACCCCAGGATGACGGCATTGGACGCCCAGTCCCAGATCCGCAGCGCGGGTGGCCTCGTGCCAGCGCCGACCTGACGAAGCAGCACCTCGTCGAGCGCCATCTGCATCGCCGGATGCTGCGGACCAGCTTGGATCAGCTGGAAATCATGGTCCCACCAGCTGGTGGCCCGGCCGAGTGCGCGGCGCACGGCCACAGCAACGGATTCCGGGGTGAAGCCGGTGAGCACCACCTCGGGTGCTAGTGCCGCGGTGATGGCGGCGCTCATCCCGGCGACGTCCGTAGTGGCTGGCATCCCGGTCAGCGACCGGTTGATGTCAAGCAGCGCGTCATCGGGTTCGAGGAAGAAGTCACCGGAAATGGCAACTCTGCTCAACGTTTGGGTTGTCTCGTCAACCTCGACGTCAGCTGCTACGAGCTTGCCGCCGGGGACCTTGTATTCACCATGCACCCTTCCGACCTTAGACCCGTCGGCCATTGGGACGTGCTTTGTCTCACTCCCCTCCGGGCCGGTACCCTACGGGGGTATAGTTCCTTTCATGACGAGCAGCACCCATCCTGACGCAGGCGCCGAGCCGACGCGGGCACACGCCACCCCCTACGGCTACATCGGCCGCAAGGACGACTACCTCAAACGGCTACGCCGGATTGAGGGCCAAGCTCGCGGCCTGCAGCGCATGGTCGACGGCGAAGAGTATTGCATCGATATTTTGACGCAGGTGTCCGCGATGACGAAGGCGCTGCAGTCGGTCGCGTTGGGATTACTCGAGGAGCACTTAAGCCACTGCGTGGTCCAGGCAGCTATCGCCGGCGGCCCTGAAGCGCAGGCAAAAGTAAAAGAAGCATCCGATGCCATCGCCCGGCTTGTCCGGTCATAAAACCTATGAAGCACCATCACTACAAGGAGCAAACATGAGCACCCAGTCCTACACCGTCACCGGAATGACCTGCGGCCACTGCGTTTCTTCGGTCACCGAAGAAGTCAGCGAGATCCCAGGCGTCAGTGATGTGTCTGTGACGTTGGAATCAGGGAACCTGGAATTCACCAGCGCCAGCCCCGTCGATGACGCCACCGTCGCGGCCGCCGTAGAAGAGGCCGGTTACCAGCTCGCCCTGTAGTACCCAGCGCCGGCGGTGCAGCGGCGCAAGAAGTTCCGCGCGCAATGTCAGGAGTATCAGAAATGACTATCCCCCAAGTCCAGACCGATTCACTTGAGCTGACCATCGGCGGCATGACGTGCGCTTCGTGCGCCATGCGGATCGAGAAGAAGCTCAACAAAATGACCGGCGTCAGCGCCACCGTCAACTACGCGACCGAAAAGGCTCGGGTCAGCTTTGGCGACGGTGTCGCAGCGCAGGACTTGATCGCGACCGTCGAAAGCGCTGGCTACACAGCGACTCTGCCGGCTCCGCCGCGCACCGAATCAAATCAGCCCGCGGCGGAGCCGGACGAGGTTGCCGCGCTCCGTCAGCGCGTCCTCGTCTCTCTGGTCCTGACAGTGCCCGTTGTGCTGATGGCGATGATTCCGCCGCTGCAGTTCACCAACTGGCAGTGGCTGTCGTTGACATTAGCTGCGCCCGTGGTGATCTGGGGCGCACTCCCCTTCCACCGGGCGGCATGGGTCAACCTGCGGCACGGGGCTACGACCATGGACACCCTGATCTCGATGGGCACCTTGGCCGCACTCGGATGGTCCGTCTACGCACTATTTTTCGGCCACGCCGGAATGCCAGGGATGAAACACCCCTTCGAGTTCACCGTGGCCCGATCCGATGGCAGCAGCAATATTTATCTCGAAGCAGCAAGCGCTGTCACGCTTTTCATCCTGGCGGGCCGTTATTTTGAAGTGCGATCCAAGAAGCAAGCCGGGGCGGCTCTGCACGCGCTGCTGGAACTCGGCGCTCGCGATGTGGCCGTCATTCGCGGCGGCGGCGAGGTTCGGATCCCGATAGAACAACTCGTCGTTGGCGATACGTTCCGCGTGCGACCGGGCGAGAAGATTGCCACCGACGGCGTTGTCGTCGACGGGAACTCCGCGGTCGACGCCTCCATGTTGACGGGTGAGTCCGTTCCTGTCGAGGTGGGCCCCGGCGACAAGATCGCCGGCGGGTGCATCAACGTGGGTGGTTTGATCACCGTCACAGCAGCTCAAGTGGGCGCGGATACGCAGCTGGCACAGATGGCCCGACTGGTCACGGACGCGCAAACGGGCAAGGCTCAAGTCCAGCGTCTAGCCGACCGGATTTCGACGTTCTTCGTGCCCATCGTGATCGCGTTGTCGCTCGCGACCTTGGTGACGTGGTTACTCGTTGGCGGCGGCGCCGCGGCCGCATTCACCGCCGCCGTCGCGGTGCTGATCATCGCGTGCCCCTGCGCCCTCGGCTTGGCCACCCCCACCGCGCTCTTGGTCGGAACCGGTAGGGGCGCTCAACTCGGAATCTTGATCAAGGGCCCCGAAATCCTGGAGTCGACTCGGCAGGTGGATACCATCCTGCTCGACAAGACCGGCACCATCACCACTGGAAAGATGGTCGTCCATGACGTCTTTGCCGGGGTTTCGAGCACCCGCGACGAGGTGTTGACCTACGCCGCGGCCTTGGAACACGGCTCCGAACACCCGATCGCACGAGCTATCGCGCAGCAGGGGGAAGCCGAATTCGGACAGCTCATCCCGGTTCGGAATTTTTCCAACATCGCGGGTCAGGGTGTCACCGGCCGGCTTGAAATAGGCGGCGAGACAGTCGAGATGACGGCTGGCCGCGCCTCGTTGTTCAGCCCGCTCTCCCCGGAGCTCGGCGAGCAGTTCGCTGCCGCTCAAGCCTTGGGCCGCACCGTCATTGTTATTGGGCGAGCGGGAGCCAGCGACGCTGCTGGCGTTCTGCCCGTCGCCTTTGGCGTCATCAGCGTCGGCGACAGCGTGAAACCGACGTCCGTGCAGGCAGTCTCCGAGCTGCTGGCACTGGGGCTGACGCCAATCCTGCTGACCGGCGACAACGCTGCGGCTGCTCATTCGGTCGCCGCAGAAGTCGGCATCAGCGAGGTCATCGCCGAGGTACTCCCCGCCGACAAGGTGGCTGCAGTAAAGAAGTTGCAGGCGCAAGGCAAGGTGGTCGCGATGGTTGGCGACGGCGTCAACGATGCTGCGGCGCTCGCGCAGGCCGACCTCGGCTTGGCGATGGGCACCGGAACCGACGTGGCCATCCAGGCATCAGACCTCACGTTGGTGCGCGGCGATCTTCGCTCCGCCGCCCAGGCGATCCGGCTGTCTAGGCGCACCCTGGGGACCATCAAAGGCAACCTGTTCTGGGCCTTCGCCTACAACGTGGCCGCGATCCCGCTGGCGGCGCTGGGGTTGCTCAACCCGATGCTGGCCGGGGCGGCGATGGCGCTGAGTTCGGTGTTCGTCGTGTCAAACAGCCTGCGGCTGCGCCGGTTTCGGTAGTTTCGCCGAGGGGTCTGCTGGGATGTGAGCGCAGATCCCTTCGCCCCACATCTGGCCGAAGTCGGACAGACAGGCAACGAATCATGGTTTGTCCTGGCCGATCCAGAAGAGAACGAGTTTTGCTTACTCAGGATGCAGTTGGCGGAACTTTCGGGCCTTCCTTACGCCTTTGCCTGCATAGCTGTTCACTTCCAGTTGTCTGCGCTACGTGCAAGATGGTGGCACCCCCGCTGTGCTGATTAGACAAGCGCGTGGGTCCACTGTCCGAGCTCGCTCAGGATTGCCATCACCTCGCTGAGCGCCATTCCGGTCTGCGCGCTCATTTCGTTCGTCGCGATGTCACCATGCCACGATGTCTGTCTGACCCCAGAACGTGAATCACTGATCATGGCCCCGTCCGCGGTTGGTCTACGGGAGCGATGAGGGTCAGGTAAATCATCGCCGCGGACGCGGACGGTGTCAGGGGTTATCGCCGAAAGCGTCAGCGATCTCGCTGTTACCCAACGCATCGGCCTTCTAGATCTGGTTCGGAGTTCTCAATCTGGTAGTCGGGCTCATCAGCGAGCCTCGTCATCTTGAAGCAGCATAGTGACCGCGTCCGGATCAATACAGAATCGGACTCCGCCCGTCAAAACGTCCACAGATGCCAGCACGGGCGCTCGGGGTTTCGAGCTGAAACGTTTTCAGACGGAGATCTCAACCTATCTGACGCCGAAGCCACCGTTGCTGCAGAGCACTTGGCCGTTCACCCAGGACCCTTGGGGAGAGAGCAGGAAGCGAACCAGATCAGCGATGTCGTGCTGCGTGCCGAGGCGACCGGCGGGAGTTTGGCTGATCACCGACGTGCGGAGCGCAGAATCCATCCAACCAGTATCGATTGGTCCGGGGTTGATGACGTTCGCTCTCACGCCCTGTCCACCAAGCTCCACAGCTGCGGCTTTCACGATCCGATCGAGCGCACCTTTGCTTGCCCCGTACGGCAGGTTGTTCACCGTGTGGTCGCTCGTCAGCGCAACAATATGCCCACCCACGGCGCCTGCCGGGACACCGCCAGGGAGTTGCTCCGCAAAGGACTTGATCAGAAGCCAGATAGCGCGAGAGTTCACTGCGAAATGACGGTCCCAACTTTCGACGTCGGTCGTCAAAATCGAACTGTCCACCGATTCGCAGTGCGACATCACCAGCCCTGTCACGGGACCGATATTCTGTGCCGCCCGCAAAAGATTGGCAGGGGTGGCCGGGTCACTCAGGTCTCCGGGGACTAGTTCGACTGTGACCCCCAGGGCTCGACATTCTTCTGCCACGGTTGCGGGATCATCCGACGTGCGTTCAAGACCGATCCGGTCGTCATACGGTTGCCAATAGTTGAGCGCGAGGTTCCAACCATCCTGCGCAAGACCAACCGCGAGACCGGCGCCAATCGAGCGCCGCCGGCCGACCCCGGTGATTACTGCGACGCGATCGCTACCTGTGCAGGTCATGGACGAAAGACTACGCAACAAGGTTCGGCAAACTTCGAGGTCAAGCCATATCCGCTGGCGCTGAAGAGCGTGAACACAGACATGCACAGCAAGATCTGGGTCGCCATCCTGCCGCGAGAACGGTGCTGTAGCAGCACTTCCCGGGCAGCAACACACCTAAGATTCACTGCAAGCGTCAAGCCCGCAGATCCACATCCATCTCCTCATCGCTTGATGCCGTCACCGACTGCGCACGCGGTTTCTCGGGCCGCCAGAATCACGGCCGCGACGGCGACGGTCTAAATGTGACGTCCAGATACGGCGGAGTCGAAGACTGACCGCTGCAGTGGATCCACTGACGATGTTCCTTGGTTTTTGACCGGCGACGGCGCTCACCAACCGAGGGCGGCGGCATCCGCGTCGGTGTGCGGTTCGTGCGCGGCGTCGGCAAACGATCGCAGTGCCTGTACCAGGTCCGCACGGTGCTCGACATTCATCCCGCGAACGACCGCCGCAATCTCCCGCCGCCTGCGGGCGGTGACCTTCCGGACTACCTTCGTGCCGTCGCCGGTCAGTCCAAGCAAGACCTCGCGACGGTCGTCTGGGTTCTCCCGGCGGGTGACGAGGTCGACGGCGAGCAGCCGGTCGATCATTCGTAGCGCCGTCGAAGGGGTTACGTCCAACAGTTCGGCCAGACGCCCCAGATTGATCTGTCCGTGCGCCCCAAGGACCACCAACGTACGGAACTGCGCGAGCGTCACCGTCTCTTCCACTATTGCGAGAGACCGAGCGGCAACCCCCACCAGCACCCGTGACGCGGTCAGCACCGCAGACACCACGTCGTCAACTTCCGAGGCGCTCGCAGCCCCGAACGTACTCCTCATGCCCATCGCCTGCCTCTGATTTGATTTCCATTAGTGACGCCAATGGTTGCATACTGCAAATATGACCGACAATTCGAGGGCCTCCGGCCGAGGAGCAGGTGGGGCCCGCACTTTGCCGCTTCTTTCCGGCACCAGAAAAGGGCTCGCGCTGCTGCGGACCTCCGATACCGGACTACTGCTGCTCGCGCTGATCATCGGCGCCGGAGCAGGCCTTGGAGCCATCGCCTTTCGGTGGCTGATCCAGACCTTCACCCTCATCTTGTCCGGGCACGACGACTACTCCGGGCTCGGCAACGTCGCCAACCCGCATGTGCCCTGGCTGGGGAAATGGTTCGTGCTGCTGGCTCCTGTCGTCGCTGGGCTGCTCTACGGACCGCTCGTCTATTTTTTCGCCCGCGAAGCTCGCGGGCATGGCGTACCCGAGGTGATGTACGCCGTGGCACGCAAGGGTGGCCGGATTGCTCCTCAGGTTGCTGCCGTGAAGGCGCTTGCTTCGGCTTTATGCATTGGCGGGGGCGGGTCGGTGGGGCGCGAGGGGCCGATTGTGCAAATCGGGTCGGCACTGGGCTCTACCCTCGGCCGAGTCGTGAAGGTCACCGAGCCGCGAATGAAGGTGCTGGTCGCCTGCGGGGCAGCGGGTGGGATCGCCGCGACGTTCAACGCTCCGCTGGCTGGCGTGTTCTTCGCGATGGAGCTGATCCTGGCCAATTTCGCGGCCCAGTCTTTCGGGATGGTTGTGCTGTCCTCGGTCACTGCAAGTGTCATCGGCCGGGCGGCGCTGGGCAACGAGCCATTCCTCATCCTTCCGGAGTTCACGGTCGACCACCTGTCGCAGTACCTCTTCTTCGCGCTACTCGGTGTACTCGCGGGTGGCGTAGGCGTGGTGTTCACCAAGGTTTTGTACTGGATCGAGGACGCCTGCGACTGGGCGTGGCGCGGGCCGGAATGGCTGCGTCCGGCAGTCGGCGGACTGCTGCTCGGAGTGGTCCTACTACTGCTGCCGCAGATGTACGGCGTCGGTTACCCCGTACTCGGCAACGGAATCGCCGGCAACTACGCAACTGGCTTTCTGATCGTCCTCCTCATCGGCAAGGTCGTCGCCACCAGCCTGACGATCGGTATCGGCGGCTCCGGCGGTGTCTTCGCACCGAGCCTGTTCATTGGGGCTGTGCTCGGCGCGGCCTACGGACAGGGACTCAACGACGTGGTTCCAGGTCTGGCCGGATCGGTTGGTGCCTACGGTTTGATTGGGATGGGTGCAGTATTCGCGGGGGCGTCGCGGGCACCGATCACAGCCGTGGTCATCATGTTCGAATTAACGGGCGAGTACAGCATTATTCTTCCGCTGATGGTGGCGATCGTATTGGCGACCGGCGTTAGCCACATCATGTCCGGCGACACGATCTACACCCTAAAACTGCGCCGACGCGGGGTGGACCTGTCTGCTCCTCCGCACGCGGAGGCCATGATGGGCGCTCCCGTTTCGCAGATTATGGAACCCACCGACGCAACCATCGGGGAGCACGAAACCCTCGCGTCAGCAGTTGCTGCGCTATCCGTATCTCGTCATGGCCAATTGCCCGTGCTGAACGACGACGGTTTCTATCTCGGAGTCATCACCACCCGAACCGTCACGGAGGCGCTGGCCAGCGGTGACCGCGACGATGATCGGGTTGAGAACTGGATCGACAACACCGCTTCCGTTAATGCTGATGAGACCATCGAGAGTGTGCTCGTGCGCCTAGAGGACGCGCAGGGGCCGCTGCCGGTGATGGACCCGGGTTTGGGTGTCGTGGTCGGATGGCTCAGCCATCAGCAGTTGCTCACGAGTGTCTATCTGCCCAGGGGGTCGAATCCGCCCGGCGAATGACCCCCTGGCTTCGACGCCCAGCCCATCATCGAGATCAACGCCGCCGCTTCGTCACCTGCGTCGGTATTGCGCCGGCTTCCCAGCCACATTGGTCTTAGGCGCAGAACCCAAGGGGCGCTGCGGTTTTCCGTCATCTGTGGGCGTTGGTCCGGGCTGGCATGAGGGACAGTAGAAACCGGTTCGGGTGATGGGGGCGGCGTTGATCCGATTCGGGTCCCCCACCACGATGCCCGCCACGCGAATCGTGGTCCCGCATCTACGGCACGGCTTTCCCGACCGGGCGTGTACCCACTGTTGCTGTCCCGGGCGAGAGTTGCCCGTCGTGGTCTGTACCGCACGGACCACATTCGAGGCCAGCAGGATCCGTGCCCGCTCCACCACAGCGGCCACGTCGGGGACCTGGGAAACCGGTAGCCACGGCGAGATTCCTTTCAGGAAAAGCGCTTCGGCCATGTAGAAGGTACCGATCCCCGCGAGGTTTCGCTGCTCCAGCAGCGCAGCCCCGATGGTTTCATGGGGCGTTTGCTGGATACGCTCGAGCGCTAGCGTCACACCGAAATCCGCTGCGGGGTCGGCGAAGTCGGCTGCCAGAATATCCGGCCCGAGGTGGCCGATCAGCGTCGATTCGGCCGAGGTGGGAACAAGATCCATCATCCCTAGCCACACGCCAACCGCGGTCCATTCAGCATTCGCCATAGCCGCTCGCACCGAAGCTTGGGTGCCGGGTGGCCACGGCTTGCTGCCCGTTCGGTAGAGGTTCCAAGATCCATCCATCCGCAGGTGGGTTCTCAAAGTGAGCGGCTGAGCTGAAGCGGAAGGAATCCTCGCGCTCCCCTGCCCCGCCGCGATTCTGGTGAGGATCTGTTTGCCGTGCGCGTCGACCTCGAGCACCGTACGGCCCACCAAGTCCACATCACCCAGGGTGGGCCACCGAAGATCGCTTCTGGTCAGTTCGCGACCGGCCAGTCCCTGGTTCAGCCGATCCGCAGTGCGCCGGACGGTATCGCCTTCCGGCATCTCAGCGCACCCCCGCGCGCAGTCGCAGGCCCCGCGGGGTTGCGGCAAATCCAGCAGCGGAGAGTGCGTCAGGCACAGCGCCCGACGCCAAAAGTGCATCCTCGCCGTTGATGCGTTGAATCGTCATGGCACCGAGACCTCCGCGGCCAATCGCAGCGGCGATGGCTGCTGCCGCAGCGTTCAATGCGGCTTCGGATTCGGTGAACACCAGAAGGGTTTTTCCGCCCCGTTCGGCGTAAAACACCAGTTCACCGTTAGCCATCGCGACGAGGGCGCCTGCTCGCCGAGACGGGCGATGCTTCTCTTCCGACGCGGCCTCCGGCCAAGGGAGTGCGGCACCAAACGGACTGGCGGGGTCTGTCGCAGCAAGGACCAAGGCCTCCACCTGTGGGGCGACGAGTGCTCCTCCGGGGTTCATGATGGCGGCGGCAGCGGCGGCAAAGCCGTTGTCCTGCCAGGGAACTGGGCCGTTCCCGGCGTGGGCGGCAGAACCGGAAGTGGGGGAATCAGCTGTTTCTTGTTTGCCAGCCTCCCCGCTGGCTGCGCCCCATTGGTCGACAAACGTGCGCAGACGATCGATCGCGCCAGCGGACCCGAACTGCGCGGCGCCCAGACCTTCCACGAAGTACCCGCGCCTGGTTCGGCCAGCCTCTTCGAACGCGGCGAGAACCCGATAGACGCCTGCGAACCCGCCGAGAATCTCCTCGGCCACCACGCTGCCGCGGGTGACAATGCCGTATCTGTCTAACAGCACCTCTGCCGTGGCGTGCGCCCGAATAGTCGGGTCCAGCTCCACGGCCGGCAACAGCGACCACCGTCCGGCGACGGTGGGCGGACCCAGCTTGGTTACGGACAGCCCTGCTTGCCGCCCTGCCGACCGCATCGCCGCCGCTCGACCGGTAGAAAGCCCCTGCAGCCCACGTAATCTGCTTCGCGGAGCAGCCGGAGCGGTTTTGTGGGCGGTCTTTCCACCAGCGAGCCGAGCGCGCAGCGGGGCCGCGGTGTCGCCGGTGATCTGTGCGCTAAACACCAAGTCCCATAACGCTTCCGCCATCGGGCCGTCATTGGTGAGGCCGATATCAGTACACACCGCATCGGACAACGCGCGGAAGAAATACGCGCCACCGCCAGCGAGAACGCGGAGGATCGCCTCGTGGATCGACGTGGAGGTGTGTAACTGTTGGGGGCGGGTCGAGACAGGAACCTCGTCGAGCTCGGCCGCCAGTATTGGGTCGGTCACCGCGAGATCAGGCGCAGCCGGGCCAGACACAGCATCACCTTTTGCACCACCGACTTTTGCAGCCGAACCCTTTGCACCACCGGCCTTCGCGCCCCCGACCTTCGCACCGGCCTTCGCAGCCGCCCCCTTCCCTGGCACAGCAGGCGCACCGACAGCACCCTCCCCCAGCGGAAGCGGGAGGGTCAGGGATGCGGTGTCGGCGAGGTGCAGGGACACCCAGCAATCGTTGCCGGTCATTGAGCCATGCCCGACCCACAGCACCTCCCCCGCCGCGGTCAACTCGTCGAGCAACGCCGGGGTATATCCGTTGACCCTGGCAGGAAGGATCAGCGTTTCCAGCGCCGAAGCTGGCACCACGGCGCCGGCTAGTTGCTCCACGGCCCGGAGCAAACCCTCAGCGCCGCGCAGCTTTTCGTTGCGCCGGACCGACGGACCTATTCCGTTCCAGGCAGGTAAGAACTGGGCCAGCGCGGCGGGCGGCACCGGCTCTACCTCCGCTCGCAGTGCGGCGAGGGACCGGCGGCGCAGCAGTCGCAACACTTCGGCGTCGACGTACTCTTCGGCGCCCTCGATACCCCCGGCAGCGGTGGGCCGGAACTCCCCCTGCACCAGTCGGCCGGTCCCGACCAGCCTGCGCAAGGCGTCGGTGGCGACCGCTTGACCGAGACCAAAACGCTCGGCAGCCTGCGCGGCCGTGAACGGCCCCCGCACCCGCGAGTACCGGCCGAGCAGGTGACCGAGCGGGTCGACGCTCGGTTGGAGGAATGCTTGCGCGACGCCCAACGGCACCGGAACACCGACGCCGTCTCGCAACGCTGCGATGTCGGAGATGTCTGCATAGCGATCTACTCCGGCGATCCGGACGGCCGCGATTCGGCGGGCATCGAGGAGGTGAGCCAGCCAGTCGGGGACCGCCGAAGGGTCCGTGGAGCGCAGGGCGATTTCGGCAGCGTCCTGCGGCCCGAGAACCCGGAGCAGGTCGGCTGCTTCGTCGGCGTTGCGGGCTTGTCGACCCTCGATCAGGCGTTGCAGCTCTTTCTCTGCCTGCTCGATAGCGACCGGGTCCAGCAGGTCGCGGAGCGCTAACCCATCGCCGTGGCCGAGCAGGTCGGCGAGCAGCGCCGGGTCGACAGCGAGGGCTGCCGCTCGTCTTTCAGCCAGCGGCGTATCACCGTCATACAAGAACTGCGCAACGTAACCGAACATCAGCGACTTCGCGAACGGCGACGGCGTGCTCGTCTCAACCTCGACCACCCGCACGGAGCGGCCAGCGATCTGTTGCATCAGCGATATCAGGCCCGGTACGTCAAAGACGTCCTGCAGGCACTCGCGCACCGCCTCGGCAACAATCGGGAAGGTCGGGTACTTGGAGGCGACTTCCAGCAGTTGCGATGCTCGTTGCCGTTGCTGCCACAGAGGTTGCCGCCTGCCCACCTGCCGGCGCGGCAGCAATAGCGCGCGTGCGGCGCACTCCCGGAAGCGGGAGGCGAACAATGCGGAGCCGCCAATTTCGCGGGTCACGTCTGCTTCGATCTCTGTGGGTTCCAGAATCGCCAGGTCCGCCACCTCGGGCGACCCGCCCTCGTATTCCAGGTCCGGCAACCGGAGCACGATGCCGTCATCAGCGTGCATCGCTTGGACGTCGACCCCGTACCGCTCGCGCATTCTGGCTGCCAACGACATCGCCCACGGTGCGTGGACGGCAGCGCCGAACGGCGAATGGAGAACTACCCGCCAATCCCCCAACTCGTCCCGAAAGCGTTCCACCACAATGGTTTTCTCGTCCGGCAACGCACCGGTCGACTGTTTTTGCTCGTTCAAGTACGCCAGCAAGTTGTCCGCCGCCCACGTATCCAGCCCCGCGAGCGTCAGCCGCTGCCGCGCCGCGACGTCGGTGGCGTTGCCGATTTCGCGCAAGAAGGCGCCGTGGGCTCGCCCCAGCTCAGCGGGTCGACCAAGGCCGTCCCCACGCCAAAACGGCAACCGACCCGGACGGCCGGGAGCGGGTAACACCTTGACCTGATCGTGGGTGATGTCCACGATCTGCCACGACGAGGAGCCCAACGCAAACACGTCGCCGACCCGCGACTCGTACACCATTTCTTCGTCAAGTTCGCCGACTCGGCGCCCCGGCCCTTCGCCGGTTGCGAGGAACACCCCGTACATCCCGCGGTCGGGAATGGTGCCACCCGAGGTGATAGCCAAACGTTGAGCGCCGGGCCGTCCGGTCAGCGTTCCGGTGATGCGGTCCCAAACCAACCGCGGTCGCAGCTCCGCAAACTCCTCGCTCGGGTACCGACCGGAGAGCATGTCCAGTACGGCCTCGAGCACGCTGCGGGGCAACGCGGCGAAAGGCGCGGACTTGCGCAGCAACTCGTGCAACTCTTCGACAGCGATGTCGTCCAGTGCCACAATCGCCACGATCTGCTGGGCCAGCACATCCAGCGGGTTCGTCACGATTGCCAGCGCTTCGACAGCGCCCACCAGCATCCTCTCGGAAACCACCGCCGATGCCACCAGGTCACCCCGATATTTGGGGAACATGATGCCGTGGGAAGCCGCCCCGACCTGGTGACCGGCCCGGCCAATACGCTGCAAACCACTGGCCACACTCGGGGGCGTCTCGACCTGGATCACCAGGTCGACCGCGCCCATGTCGATGCCGAGTTCCAAGGAACTGGTGGCGACCACCGCGGGCAGGAGACCGGATTTCAGCTCGTCCTCCACAATGGCTCGCTGGGTTCGGGACACCGATCCGTGGTGCGCCTTCGCGAGGGTGGGGCTGGCTCCCATCATCAAACCGGATCCACCCATTAGCTGAGCGGGCGGCTGGTTTTCTGACGCGCCCTCCGCGGCGCCAAGCCGTTCTGCGTGGATCTCGTTGAGCCGGGCGGTGAGACGTTCGGCCAAACGCCTGGAGTTGGCGAAGACGATCGTCGACCGATGCTGCCCAATCAGGTCAACGATGCGCTCCTCGACATGCGGCCAAATCGACGTCAGCGGTACCTGGCCTGCCGCGGTTCCGGTGAGATCGCCGGTGGGGGCCCCCAGTTCCGCGAGGTCTGCGACCGGAACCTGGACCTCGACGTCAATCTTTTTGGTTGACGGCGGCTGGACCATCGTCACTGGCCGCCCACCCGTCAGGAAGCGACCCACCTCACTCAGGGGCCGCACCGTCGCCGACAAACCGATTCGCTGGGCGGGTTTGTCCAGTAGGGCATCCAAGCGGTCGAGCGAAACCGCGAGGTGGGCGCCCCTTTTGGTGCCCGCGACCGCGTGCACCTCATCCAGGATCACTGTGTCGACGCCGGCCAACATCTCGCGCGCCTTGCTGGTCAGGATCAGAAACAGCGACTCGGGAGTGGTAATCAGGATGTCGGCGCCCTTGCGGGCAAAGGACCGCCGGTCCTCCACCGGGGTGTCACCAGAACGGATGGCCACTTCGATAGCGGGCACCGCAACACCCTTCAACTGGGCCTGAACCGCGATCCCTGCGAGCGGCGAACGCAGATTGCGCTCGACGTCCACCGCGAGGGCCTTCAAGGGCGACAGGTAGAGCACCCGGCAGCGCTTCGCCGGCCCAACCTCGGGTCCTGCCTCCACAAGGGTGTTGATAGCGGAAAGAAATGCCGCCAGCGTCTTGCCTGATCCGGTTGGCGCGACGACGAGTGTGTGGTCGCCGCGGCCGATCGCGTCCCATGCACCGGCTTGAGCGGGTGTTGGCTCGGCGAAGACAGAGGTGAACCAGCCGGCGACCAGTGGCGAGAAGCGTTGTAACGCCGCAGCAGGGTCGAAGGCATCAGCTCCAGCGGCCTTCGGTTGCGTTGCTGCCGTTTTTGATGCCGCCATATTCACCCCCTGAACGCACTGATGTCCTTCACCGAATACCCATTATTCGCGTTCGCACCGACACCCATTTTTTGCCAGCGGCAGAAGAACAAAAATTTGTGGTGAGTGAGCGCTCACTCATGTACCTTCGACCAGGTGCCACTCCCTTGCGTCCGCGCTCCCGCGCTCCCGCCCGACCAGCGCCGGCAAGCCATCATCACCGCCACTCTCCCGCTGCTGCGCACCTTTGGTCCGACAGTGACCACCCGACAAATCGCCACGGCGGCCGGGATCGCAGAGGGCACCATCTTTCGGGTCTTTCCCGACAAGGAAACCTTGATCCAAAAGACGATCGAGTCCGTGTTCGACCCCGAAGCGGCGATTGCAGAACTGGAGGCGCTGGACCCGGAAGCTGAATTGCAGCCGCGTTTGACGGCGGCGGTCGAGATCCTGCAGCGCCGCCTCAGGGACGTCTTCCACCTCATCGCTACGGTCGGAGCAGCGCATCGCCGCCTGCCCCACACATCCTTAGCCAGCCCCGGACCAGACGCCGTTATGGACGCAGTCCTCGAGGTGCTCGGACCCGACCTTCCTCGGCTTCGACTCGAGCCTGCCGAAGCGGGGCATATGTTACGGCTGCTTGTCTTCGCCGGCACCCACCCGGTCATGACCGCGACGGCTCCCGTGTCCGCATCTCAAATTGCCGACCTTTTTTTGCACGGCAGCCTCGCCTCACCCACCGCACCCCAGAACGCCCAGACACCCGGAGAGCCTTCGTGCTAATCACGCTCTTGCGCACCTACCTGCGCCCCTACCGTCGCCCACTGGCGGCGGTGATGGTTCTGCAACTCATCCAGACCATCGCAAACCTGTACCTACCGAACCTCAATGCCGACATCATCGACAAAGGCGTGGCCCAAGGCGATACCAACTACATCTGGTCGGTAGGTAAGTGGATGCTGCTGATCTCGGGGGTCCAGATCGCAGCAGCGATCAGTGCCGTCTACTTCGGCGCCAAGGTAGCAATGGGATTCGGTCGCGACCTGCGCGCGGGCATCTTTCATCAGGTGGGCAATTTCTCGGCGCGCGAGATGGGCAGCTTCGGCGCCCCCACGCTGATTACCCGAAACACCAATGACGTGCAGCAAGTACAGATGCTGGTGCTGATGGTGTGCACCATGTTCGTCTCCGCGCCCATTATGGCGGTCGGCGGCATCTTCATGGCACTGCGCGAGGACGCCAAACTCTCTTGGTTGCTGGTGGTCTGCGTTCCGGTGCTGGTCGGCGCTATCGGCCTCATCGTGATTCGACTCGTGCCCCAGTTCCGCGTCATGCAGGTCAAGATCGACAAGGTCAATCAGGTACTCCGCGAACAGATCTCGGGCATGCGGGTGGTGCGCGCCTTTGTTCGCGAAGACTATGAAACCCGCCGCTTCGCCGATGCCAACACCGATCTCACCGCGACGGCCCTTAAAGTCGGCCGGTTGATGGCGATGATGTTCCCGATCGTGATGTTGGTCTTCAACTCCTCCAGCGTCGCCGTGCTGTGGTTCGGTGCGAGCCGTATCGACAGTGGTGGAATGCAAATCGGTGGCCTCATCGCCTTCCTGTCGTACCTGATGCAAATTCTGCTATCGGTCATGATGGCTACCTTTATGTCCACGATGATCCCGCGCGCGGCGGTCTGCGCCGACCGCATCCAGGAAGTATTGACCTGCGAATCATCTGTCGTACCCCCGCAATCGCCGGTAACAAAGGTCCTGCAGCACGCCACTCTCGAGATGCGGGGCGCCACTTTCGCTTACCCTGGTGCTAGCGATCCCGTGTTGCGCAACATCACCTTCAGTGTCAGGCCAGGTGAAACCACAGCGATTATCGGTAGCACCGGAGCGGGCAAGACCACGCTCCTGGGTCTGATCCCGCGACTTTTTGACGTCACGCAGGGCAGCGTGTTGATTGATGGCGTGGATGTGCGGGAACTGTCCCCGTCGTTGATGGCGACCATGATCGGCCTCGTACCGCAACGGCCTTACCTCTTCTCGGGCACCGTCGCGAGCAACCTGCGGTATGGCAACCCACAGGCCACCGATGACGACCTGTGGAAGGCCTTAACTATCGCGCAGGCAAAGGGTTTTGTCGAAGCGATGCCGTTGCAACTCGAGGCGCCGATAGCCCAAGGCGGCACCAACGTATCCGGTGGCCAACGGCAGCGCCTTGCCATCGCGCGCGCCCTGGTGCGGGAACCGGAGATATATCTGTTTGACGATTCCTTCTCGGCGCTCGATCTTTCCACCGACGCCAAACTGCGGGCGGCACTTCGGCCGCATGTCACCAACTCGGCCGTCATCATTGTGGCCCAACGAGTTTCGACCATCGCCCGCGCCGATCAGATTCTCGTCATCGATGATGGCGCCATCGTCGGCAAGGGCACCCACGAAGAATTACTCAACAACTGCCCGACCTACCAAGAAATTGTTTCTTCCCAGCTCACCACCGAGGATGCAGCATGAGCACCACCACCGAGAAGCGGCCAGCACCCACTGGCCCAGGCCGCCCCGGCGGGCCAATGGCAGGGATGGGGAAACCGGTCGAGAAGGCCTTGAACTTCACCGTTTCGGCCAAGCGCCTCTTTGCCAGAATGCGACCCGACGCCATGGGGATTTATGCCGTCATCGCGCTGTCCATCATCTCTGTCGGTCTAACCGTCATCGGGCCCAAAATCCTTGGCACCGCCACCAACATCATCTTCGACGGCCTCGTTGGCAAACAACTGCCCGCAGGATTTACGAAAGCACAAGCGGTGCAACAAATTCGAGAGAGCGGCAACGGCACATTCGCTGATCTAGTGTCAGGACTCGCCGTAGTGCCCGGCACCGGCATCGATTTCACCGCTCTCGGCTGGGTGCTGCTGCTCGTGCTGGGCCTGTTCATCGCATCTTCGGTGTTCTCGCTGATCCAGGGCTTTATGCTGACCAGGATCGTGCAGCGCACCGTGTTCTCGCTGCGCTCCGACGTGGAGACAAAGCTCAACAGGTTGCCGCTCAAGTATTTCGACGGCCGAACCCGCGGCGAGGTTCTCAGCCGTGTTACCAACGACATCGATAACGTGTCACAGAGCCTGCAGCAGACCATGAGTCAGCTCCTGACGTCAGCGTTTACGGTGCTCGGCGTGCTGATCATGATGTTCATCATTTCGCCGCTGCTTGCGATCATCGGCCTCGTAACGATTCCATTATCCGCATTGATCACCGCCATCATCGGCAAGCGCAGCCAAAAACTCTTTGTCGCCCAGTGGAAATCAACGGGTGAGCTCAACGGACAGATCGAAGAATCCTTTACCGGACATTCGTTGGTCAAGGTCTTCGGCCGTCAGCTCGAATCGGAGGCAACCTTCAAGACCAAGAATGACGAGCTGTACGCGGCAAGCTTTGGGGCGCAGTTCGTCTCGGGCATCATCATGCCGGCGCTGATGTTCATCGGAAACATCAACTACGTACTGATCGCCGTCATTGGCGGTCTGCGGGTTGCCAGCGGCTCCATGAGCATCGGCGACGTGCAAGCCTTCATCCAATACTCCCGCCAGTTCACCCAGCCGCTAAGCCAGTTGGCATCGATGGCAAACGTCCTGCAATCCGGGGTCGCCTCCGCCGAAAGGGTTTTCGAGCTTTTGGACGAGCCGGAGCTCAGCCCCGAACAGACCACACTTGCGAGCAAGCGTCCGACCCACGGCCGGGTGGAGTTTGCCGATGTTGACTTTTCTTACAACCCGGAAACACCATTGATCGAGGGTCTCTCGCTCGTCGCAACCCCTGGTCAGACCGTCGCCATTGTGGGTCCGACGGGAGCCGGCAAGACGACGCTGGTCAACCTGATAATGCGGTTCTACGAAATCGATGCTGGCCGCATCACCCTCGATGGCATTGACACGCAGTCGATGTCGCGTCACGAGTTGCGGTCGAAGATCGGCATGGTGCTGCAGGACACTTGGCTTTTCGGTGGAACCATCCGAGAAAACATTGCCTACGGGAATCTCGACGCAACCGAGGAAGATATCCAAGCAGCGGCGAAAGCGACCTTCGTAGACCGGTTTGTGCACTCGCTTCCGGACGGCTACGACACCGTCTTGGATGATGAGGGCACTAACGTCAGCGCCGGCGAGAAGCAGTTGCTCACCATCGCACGGGCTTTCCTGGCCAACCCGTCGCTGCTGATTTTGGACGAGGCCACGTCCTCTGTGGACACCCGAACCGAGGTGATGGTGCAACGAGCGATGGCGGCGCTGCGCAGCGACCGGACGAGTTTTGTTATTGCGCACCGCCTTTCGACAATCCGCGACGCAGATCTGATCCTTGTGATGGATGCCGGCAAGATCGTGGAGCAGGGCACCCACACCGAGTTGCTAGCAGCGGGCGGCGCGTATTTTGCCCTCTACAACTCCCAGTTCTCTGACCCTGAAGTAGAAGTCAGCTAAACGCTGCTAGCCGGATCTGGGATCATTTGCCCGCCCACAGCGGGCAAATGGTCCCGCATTCGCATTTCTCGGCCCGTACGTGCGAGAGATCTCACCGCCCAGCGAATGACTTTTCCTCACCCCGCGGGTAGTGTCATCGCCGTGAGACGTCCCAACCGGGAACTCACGGTCGTTGCTGAAGGTGTCAGAACTAGCCAGACATCCTTTCCTTCCCTGAGCTTTGCGGGTTGGCCAGCACCACGGCCACCGCACAATAAAGCTAAGGATGTTCCTTTTTTCATGCCCCCTTTCCGTACCCCCGCACGTACCAACAGCATCAACACCGGTAACGACAACTCCGGCGGCCGTGGATCGCGTCCCACCCGTACCGATCGCGCCGACCGCACTGAAGTTCGCGACGGCCGCAGCACGCGTCCCGCAGGCAAGTACGCCGACCACACCTCCGAATCCGCAGCTCCCTTTGGTGAGCGCCCGGCCAAGCTCAACCACGATGGCAACGCCCTCGTCAGCCGACCATCCCGCCCGGCGGGCTCGGTCCGCAATGGCCGCGGAGCTGGCGGAGCAGGCCGCCCAGCACTATCAGGCGGTCGCGGCAACGCCCCCGCAGCAGGCCGCAACTCATCCGGTAGGAGCGACAACGCCCCCCGCAACCCACGTTCGGCCAAAGCAGGGGATGCCACCCGCGAGCGCCAAGCGCTGGATCGCCAGGAGCGCAATCGCGAAAAGGGTGCCGGTACCCGCGGTACCGCAGCAGCCAGCAAAGCCGTTGCCAACATTTTCGCCAGCGAGCAGCTTGTCACCGAATCCGATGGCCGTAGCTTCCTCGAACTCGGCGTTCCGGCACATCTCATCGAGGTACTGCACGACCTCGGGGCCGACTCACCATTCCCGATCCAATCCGCCACATTAGAAGCAACCCTGTCGGGTCGCGACGTTCTTGGCCGTGGCCGCACCGGATCCGGTAAAACGATCGCATTCGCCATCCCGCTCGTCACCCGCCTCACCGGCGGGGCACGCCGCGCCCACAAGCCGCGCGGCCTGGTGCTACTACCGACCCGCGAGCTCGCGCTGCAGGTCGAGCGCACCATCGCCCCGTTGGCCCGCGCCGCGGGCCTCAAAACCGTCGTCATCTTCGGCGGCGTCGGCTACGGATCCCAAACATCTGCGCTGCGCGCGGGCGTCGATATCGTCATCGCCTGCCCCGGTCGCCTCGAGGACCTGATCACCGGCAACCACGTTGACCTTTCTGATGTTCAGGTCACCGTGCTTGACGAGGCCGACCACATGGCCGACCTCGGCTTCCTGCCGGGTGTTCGCCGGCTGCTCCGCGCCACTGACCCCAACGGCCAGCGGCTGCTGTTCTCGGCGACGCTAGACAACGGCATCTCGGTCCTGGTCAACGATTTCCTCACCGACCCGGCTGTTCACGCTGTGGACGGCGAGACATCAACGGTGGAAACGTTGGAACACCACGTGTTTGCGGTCAATGCCGCCGACCGCGGGCAGGTAATTCGTGAGCTCGCGAACTCCGGTGCCAAACGACTCCTGTTCACCCGCACCAAGCATGGCGCCAAGAAGTGGGCCGAGCAGCTGAACAAGGCCGGTATCGCCACTGTTGACCTGCACGGCAACCTGTCGCAGAATGCCCGCGAGCGCAACCTCGCCGCCTTTTCCTCCGGTAAGGCAAAGGTGTTGGTAGCTACCGACATTGCAGCCCGCGGCATCCATGTCGACGATATCGAACTGGTGGTTCACCTGGATCCGCCCAGCGAGCACAAGGCCTACCTGCACCGCAGCGGCCGCACCGCGCGCGCCGGCGCCGCAGGCACCGTCATCACCATCATGTTGCCGGAACAAAAGCGCGACGTCGCACTGCTGATGAAGCAGGCTGGCATCACCGCGACCAGCAACGTGGTCACACCAGGCTCGGAGATCATCCGCACCATCGCCCTGAACTAGACCGACACGAAGAATGGCCCGGTGGATTCCTTTCCGCCGGGCCATTTTTCGAATGCGAAAGCTTGAGTCAGCCAGCTATCTCGATCGATGTGGCAGGTACGGCACGGGACCACAGGTAGCCTTGCCCAAAACTGCATCCCATCTCTGCAGCGCGTTGAGCTTGAGCTGCGGTCTGGACGCCTTCAACGGTGGTTGCTAGTCCAAGTTCGGCAGCAAGCGTCATCAGGGACCGCAACACCGCCCTGCCCTCCGGTAAACCCAGGGCAGCGGTGACGTCGCGGTCAACTTTGATGCCGTCGATCTGGAACAGCAGTAGCGATTCCAACGACGACCATCCCGTACCAAAATCGTCAAGCCACACCTTAAATCCGCTGGCGCGCAAACGATCCACCAAGCTGCTCGCCTGTGTTGCGCGGGTCAGCCTCGTGGTTTCTGTCAGCTCAATGTTGATCAATCGGGTATCGATGCCTGCCGCCGCGAACAGCGCAATGAGCACGTCGATGTCCGCACTATTTTCAAAATGCCGAGCGGACACATTCACATTCATTGTGAGCTTGGGGTCGGTCCGATGCCACCTTCGCAGGTCGATCACAACCTGCCGAATAACGCTTCGGTCAAGCTGGACGGCCAGGTCGTGCCTCTCCGCCTGGGCCACAAAATCGACCGGATCACCATTGTGCGGCCAGCGGGCGAGGGCTTCGTAACCAATGGTGGCGCCGGATTCGAGATCCACAATCGCTTGGTACCACGGGACTATTTCACCGTCGGCAATGGCGTTCGCAAGGTGGGCGATCTCTCCGGAAGGCGGCACCGAACCCTCATCCACCCGCCGAACCAATTCGAGCTGGTCCTGGACAATGGCGGCAAAATTTCGCAACACCTCAAGCTCTGGGCCTGTTACCTCTCGAGCCTGCGGGCTCACCACACAGAGGGTGCCGATGATGAGCAACTCTCGTCCCAGGATCGGCACGCCAGCATAACCGCCGGCGGCGCTGTCCCGCTGAACCGGGAGGCCGCACAACCGTGGATCATCTTTGATAGAAGTCACCGTCACTGCCGCATTTGCTTTGATGACGAGGTTGCAGATGGCATGTTCTTGGGCCTTGCGCATCACCGGGAAGTTACTGGAGGCAATGGTGTGCTGCATCGCGCCGTCGAGAATATTCACCATGACGGTGCCAAATCCCAGAGCGGCCGCCGCCAGGGACACGGTGTTGGCAAGTTTTGACGCTACGTGAGCACTGGAAAAATGGCCACTGGAAACCTGGCCGCTGGAGACGTAGTGCCGCGCAGACTCGGCCCGCGCAAACTCACGCGCATCATCAGGTAGTACCGGTGTCACAACTGCCATCACTGTCCCAACCGGTCTGCGCCTATGGCGCTGCACTCGGAAAAAGTTACCCCTGAGCATATTGCTCATCTGCCCAAAGGGGGCAGACTGCACTCCGAACGATTTCGAAATTGGCCCTCCGTGCACACCCTGACAGCGACTGATTTCAGCGCCGATCAGCCGCCTGGCGCAGGCGGTGTCGGCGGTGTCGGCGCCTCCGGAACGGGCGGGGCAACCACCGGAGCGGGCTCACAGGACACTGCGACTTGGCCGTTGTACTTCGTCGTGGAAGTGACGCTGGAGAGTTCATTGCCGGCGAGGTCCGTGATGGTCCGAGTGTTGTCTACCGAGAAACCGGTTGAGCCGCTCGTCGGGCTACATGTTTGCCCGTAGGGAATTCGCTTTTTAGGAGCGCTGGTGAAGTCGTAGCGATCCCCCGTCTTCGACGTGACTTCAACGGTTTTCGTGCCCCAAATTTTGACCGTGATGTCGTCTTCGGTCCAGACGGTTTGGATGATGATTGCTGTGGGATAGGTGTTTTTGAAGGCGACATCAATCACGCTGGTCCCGTCTTCGGCCTCGAAAACCGTGGCTTCCCGCCCTTCCGGGTAACGCGAGATGTAATACGAATGCGCCTTGTGCTCGACGTCTTGCATACCGGCGAAATAGGACGCGTTGTAGAGCGTTGTCGCGAACTGGGAGATACCGCCGCCGACGGCTTTCGAAGCGACCCCGTCAAGAATGATGCCGGAGTCGATGTAGCCCTGGGCGTAACCGCGAGGCCCGGTAAACCCGTTGAGAGAGAAAGTTTCTCCCGCTTTTACCAACGCCCCGTTGACGGTTTCAGCGGTGCGTTTCACATTCTGACCAGACGCATATGCAAAGCCTCCGGTGGTGAACTCGCCGATTACTTCCTTAATTCCCAGCGCTTCAATTGAAGCGGTGGTGACGGTTGGCGGCGTTACTGTGTACACCACGGTGAGGACATGTTCGGGTGAGCGCAGGGCGGCATTCACCGCCGCGTCAGTCGCTGGCCAGTCCACCACCCGGCCGTCGACGCCCGGGGTCAGCAGCGGCGCGTCATTCACGATCGCGATGGACGCATCCGCGGGGCTGGTCTCGGTAGCCGCTACGGCAGCTTCGTAGTTCGCTTTGATGGCCGCGGTATCTGCCGTCACGGCAAAGCCAGCTGCAGAGTCAGGTGCGACACTCAACGCTGCTGCGAGGACGTCTACGCCAACCGTGAGCGGTGTACCTGCGGCATCCACCGTCAGTGGCGCTGCCAGGATGGACTTTATTTCGTCCGCAGCTGTCTTGACGCCAGCGGGCGAGGATCTGACGGGCGATTGCGTGGCGGGCAATTCCGCGCCCGCAAGCGCTGTCGGGTCCCCGGTGGCCCACGCATCTTGAATCAACTTCACAGATGCAGCAATGTCCAGTTGCTCACCAATGACGGGCTCTACCACCACCACCTCGGTTCCGGTCAGAGTCACCGAACCCTCAACGGCGGGCACGTCGGTAGTAGCGGCGGCTTGCTGCACCCAGGCGCTCAATCGAGCTGAATCGGACGCCACCACCAGGGGGTGCTCAGATTTATTGCCAAGCAGGGCTTTCAGCCGATCCACCGGGTTTGCAGTGCGAGTGCCAACTGCCGCAACAGAGCTAGCCAGGTCCACACGGAGTCCGGCGTCAGCGGGATCCAAGCTGACCGGCCGGCCGTGAGCCTTGAGCGCCACCGCTGACTCGTAACGCGGACTGATTGCCTTCTCAAGCGCCTGCTCCGCTTCCGCAACCGTGAGGCCGCCGACGTCGACCCCACCGATTGAAGTGCCTTGCGAGACTTGATCTTTCGTGACGATCCAGTCGACGAGGTAGGCGCCGCACACTAAGAGGATCAGAGATGCCGCGATGATGAGCGGGATGATCCAGCCCCGCCGCTTTGATGCGGCGGTGTGGTCTTCACCGAATTCGTCTGGCTCGTACCCCATCCCCTCTTCGCTGCCGAAAGCTCCGATCGGCGGCGCGTGCGCGACATACTCCTCGCCCGGTTCACCGAGCGATGTGGCAGTAAACTTTGCAGTGTCCGCGTCGCGGGGGTGCGACGCCGGGTGCGTAGTCGTGGTGGCCGCTAAGGCCGCCGAAAGCTCAGCCGCACTAATGAAATCGGTCGGCGATTCGTCCGCTGGGCTCAGGGCGATCTGCGCCGTGATCTCGGCAGCGTTCAGTTCCTCAGCTCCGGGTTCGGGCGCATCTGATGCGGCGGCCGAAAAAACAGCGGCTGGTTCATCATTCGCAAGCCACGGGCCTGCTTCGGACACCGCCGCGGCCGAGCTGTCCCGGGCATCTTGAGTAACCAGAGCATCTTGAGTAACCGGGGCATCTTGAGTAACCGGGGCATCTTGAGTACCTGAAGTGGTCTGGGACGGCGACGACTCCACCGCTGCGGCTGCAGAGTGTGCGGGCACGCCCCCGGAGGCATCTCCCTGGGGCGCACTACGCTCCCACGGCGCCTGGCGCTGTTCTCCGGAGAGCCTGGAGTTGATGTCTGCGCCAGCGGCGCCGCTGGTCTGGCCGACGGTTTCGTCCGGTCGGTCCGATTCGTTGTGCTGCAAAACCCATCCTTGCTTTTTAGTGAAGTCCGCTGCGAGTGAGAGGCGCGGTTTCACCCATCCTCCCTGATAGCAGGCATAGATGTGGCGCGATTCCCACCATCGGAGCTAATTCGATATCTCAACACCCGACGTATTTCGCGGGAAATTTAACATTCTACGTACATCGCCGACGCTGACCTGCATTAACTCTGCCAGCGCGGTCTGGGCGTCGAAGTCAAGAGTAACTATTTCAGTGCAGGTGTTATCGAATGCTGTGGGCCGGGATAAACCGATCCATCGACGCACCGGCTCGAGCCGGACATCAGCACTGTCCATCAGCGGCCGAACGGCAACGTGGATCGAGTCTTCGTGGCCGGTTCCAGCGGCACCTGCGACTTGCTGTTCGACGTCGGCCACGATCCTGGACAGGTCTTCGCCGAGCGCCCTGGCGATAACCCATAAAACATCGATGCGGAGCGAGCGGTGGCCGGTTTCGTAGTTTGCCAACGCCGCTTTCGAGACCAAGCCGTCGGTACGACGGGCGACGTCGGCTTGGGTAAGCCGCTGTCGGCGACGCGACTCGCGCAGCTTCTCTGTCACAACACTGGAGAATCTGAGCTGATCGTCGCCCGTCAACCGCGCGAGTCCCGTTTCCGATTGAATCACTGAATTACTCCGCCACTGTCTGTATACATTCTCGATGTCTTTCCGATGAATGTCACTCTAACGGCCTATTGATAGAGCGGCAGCCCACTAAAGAGTGAAACTTTTTGACTGGATGTGATCACAGCGGGTGCAAGTGCTCTGCTTGCTTACCTTGGATGAGGCGGCCAACTGACGACGCCCGGGTATCCCACAGGCGAGCCATCGCATCGACGTTGTTGGTCAACCCCCCTACTTATGTGCGGGCGCCTTCCTGCGTGAGACCGCTCTCGCCAAACCTTTAAGATTTGCCCATGAGCATCCGTCCCATCGTTATCTGTGGGGAACCGGTTTTACACCGGCCGACCACGCCTGTCACCGTCTTCGACGCCGAACTCCAGCAGTTCGTGGAAGACCTCTTCGAAACCAACACCGCAGCCCATGGGGCAGGGCTTGCCGCCAACCAAGTTGGCGATAACAGGCGCGTCTTCATTTACGACTGCCCAGATGACGAAGGCGTGCGGCACCGCGGCTACGTGATCAATCCGGTCTTGGAGACCACCACCATTCCGGAAACCATGCCCGACCCCGATGACGACTGGGAGGGCTGCCTTTCAGTGCCGGGCGAGAATTTCCCCACCGGGCGCGCCAGTTGGGCGAAGGTGGTCGGCGTCGACTGGGACAACACACCCGTCGAGGTGGAGGGCACTGGATATTTCGCGCGCTGCCTCCAGCACGAGAGTGATCACCTAGACGGATACCTCTACATAGACCGACTCGTCGGCCGCCATGCCAGGGCCGCAAAAAAGATGGTGAAAAAGAACGGTTGGACCGAACCGGGGAGCTCCTGGATGCCCGGAGTGGACGAAGACCCGTTCGGCCACTGAAAATCCCGCGTCCGTAGGGTGATGGAAGTGATGAGCCCAGAAGTAAACGATCAGGCAGCCATGGTGGTGGTGGCCAACAGGTTGCCTTTCGATTTTGAAATGCATGCCGACGGGACTACAACCGCCAAGCAATCCCCCGGCGGTCTCGTCACCGCTCTCGAACCTATCCTGAGTCGCCGCGAAGGGGCATGGATCGGTTGGACCGGAGCGGCCGACCTCGAACTAGAACCTCAGAAGGCCGACAACCTCAGTCTGTATCCGATCATGCTCACTGCAGCGGAGGTGAAGGACTACTACGAGGGGTTCTCCAACGCAACACTGTGGCCGCTGTATCACGACGCCGTAGCCGAATCCCACTACGACAGGGCCTGGTGGCACACGTATGTCGCTGTCAATCAGCGCTTCGCCGAATCCGCGGCACAGGTTGCGGCGCCGGGCGCCACCGTCTGGGTGCACGACTACCAACTGCAGCTGGTGCCCGCGATGCTGCGCGAGCTGCGCCCCGATGTGCAGATCGGCTTCTTCCTCCATATTCCGTTTCCGCCTGGCGAGCTGTTCAACCGATTGCCATGGCGCAGGCAAATCGTTGCGGGGCTGATGGGCGCAGACCTCATCGGTTTCCAGCTTCCGGGGGGCGCGAAGAACTTTGTGCGGCTAGCTCGCACCCTGCTGGACGCGGATGGCAAAGGTCACCACCTGCGGTATGAGGGCCGCACCGTCAAGGTGGACTCCTTTCCCATTTCCATTGACTCCGCTGGGCTTTCGAGGCTCGCGGCAAGTCCCGTGGTGGTGGCGCAGGCCCAGAAGCTGCGCGCGGAGCTCGGCAATCCTCGCAAAATCATCCTCGGCGTCGACCGCTTGGATTACACCAAAGGCATCAACGTTCGGCTGGCCGCGTTCGCAGAGCTGCTGGAAACGCGCGACCCCAGCGTCGACGGCGCGGTGATGGTGCAGATCGCCACCCCCAGCAGGGAACGACTCGATTCCTATATCCGGATGCGCGAAGAGATCGAGCGTCAAGTCGGGGCCATCAACGGCAACTACGGCCGCATCGGCTCCCCTGTGGTGCACTACCTGCACCAGTCCCTGCCGCGGGATGAGCTATCCGCTTTCTACGTCATCGCCGACGTCATGACGGTGACGCCGCTGCGTGACGGAATGAACCTGGTCGCCAAGGAATACGTGGCGTCGAGGGTGGACGGCGGTGGCGTGCTGCTCCTCAGCGAGTTCACTGGCGCAGCCCACGAACTCAAATCAGCGCTCATGGTCAACCCGTACGACACCGACGGCGTCAAAGATTCCTTACGAGAAGCGTTGACAATGAGCGATTCTGAGGCGGGCCGTCGAATGCGGCTGATGCGCCGCCAGGTCCTGGCCCATGATGTCGACAGGTGGGCTGAGCGCTACCTTTCCGCGCTGGAGGGCAGCCGAAATGTGTTGGCGAAGAACGCGGCGCACCTGCCTGCCGACGTTCTCCTGTCGGTAGAGGCCATTGCAGACACTCCACGGCTGCTGGTCGCCGTGGATTTCGACGGCACCTTGGCGCCGATCGTTGACGACCCCGCAATGGCCGCGCCGAATCCCGATTCCATGGTTGCTCTGCACTCGCTCGCAGCCATCGCCGGAACCGAAGTTGCCATCATCTCCGGACGTGCGATGGCGGTGCTTCCCGAGTTGCTCGGCGGCGATCTGAGCGCCTTCCACCTCGTGGGAAGCCATGGCGCAGAAGGGGTTGCTGCCGCTGGTAGCACTCGCGGAAGCGAGATCCTGACGCCTGCCGCATCTCAACGGCTGGTCCAGCTGCGCCGGGAGCTACAGGAGCTGACGGCTGAGTTTGCCGACATCAGGTTGGAGATGAAACCGGCCGGCGTCGCCGTGCACCTGCGCGGCTCCGACGATCGCCACGCGGAAGCGGTCACTGCCAACATCGAACTCGGCCCCGCCACGTGGCCTGGCGTTCACGTGCTCCGAGGCAAGAAAGTGATTGAGCTGACGGTAATCGGGGCCGATAAGGGTCAAGCGCTAGATGCGTTGCGTCGCCGGTTCCGGGCGACTGCGGTGATCTTTATTGGCGATGACATCACTGACGAACACGCCTTCGCCACGTTGGGCGGATCCGACTTGGGGGTCAAGGTCGGCCCGGGCACCACGACCGCCCGCACCCGGATCGACTCCCCGGAGACGGTGGCTCATCTGCTGACGGTGCTGCACATCGTCCGCGAGCAGGCCAGCCACCGCCTCGCGGCGGGCTTCGCGACAGGTTCGGCGGGCTAGGTCGGTTGCGCTGCCCTTGCCGGGCGTGCCCGCGTGCCGGGTCCGCGTGCCGGGTCCGCTTGCCGGGTCCGCGTGCCGGGTCCGCGTGCCGGGTCCGCGTGCCGGGTCCGCGTGCCGGGTCCGCTTGCCGGGTCCGCGTGCCGGGTCCGCTTGCCGGGTCCGCGTGCCGGGTTACCCCGCCGAGTGGTCGCTGAGCCCCGGAAATCCGGCCGCGGACGGGGCTGAGCGACCACTCGGCCGGAAATGTCGGAGAAGAGGCCCCCAACCCACAGCCACTCGGCTGGCAGCGGAACAACCCCATCAGCCAGTAGCTACCGGCATATTCTTCGTATTCGGCTCTCCCAAGCAGCCGGGCACGCAATTCCGACGGCCTCCGCAGATACTTCCAGCCCCACATTGCTCGGCCGCGGACGCTGGATTCGTCATCGAACCGCAGTCTGGCCAACAGTGGCAGGACAGTCTCGCCGCCTAGAAATGCCAAAGTTTAAGCGGCTGTGTTGCGAACTGCGGGATCGTCATCGGATTCAAGGATCCCCACGAGCGCGGTATAAGCGGCCCGCCTTACCGACCGGGTTGGAGCCCTCCCGTGTCCAAACGTTTTACCAAGTGCCTCCGCAGTCGACCCACGAACGCCCAGAACCGGATCCTTCAAGGCCTCGATCAGTGGGTTCACCGTCGCCCAGCCCCCACCCGGAATAGCCAATCATGTCGCAAATCAGCTCACTGACAGGGGATTCAACGCTGACGACGGCGCCAGGATTTTCGCCTCCACGCTGGAGCCGGTCTCCAGCCGCGCCCGAGTGCTGCGGCCCGCAGCCGGGTCCGGCAACAGCTCTTGAGGCCGCTCAAGAAAATCTACTATTTCCTCAGATGAGGACTACAGGTGTCCCACCTGCTTCCCCCAGGAATCGTCCATTAACCCCGCCGAGTGGTCGCTCAGCCCCGGAAAACCGACCGAAGACGGGGCTCAGCGACCACTCGGCCGAAAATCCGCCGGGCCACAGAAGCGGCTTAAAGCTTGTCGCCTCTCGCAAGGATCTGAGCTACGACCGCATCGATGCCTAGCCGGTCGATCACACCCAATCCTTTGGCGCTGACCTGCAGACGCACCACCCGGCCCAAACTGGGGACATAAAAGCGCCTCCGTTGGATATTGGGGTTCCAGCGTCGGGAGGCGCGAACGTGGCTGTGCGACACGTTTTTGCCGAAACTTGGCGATCGTCCAGTTACCTGGCAGTGAGCAGACATTGTTGTCCTTCGTCGTAATTGTTTCTATGTCGGGTCAGGCTTCAGCCCTGCCGGGCTTTCCATTTCGGATTCTTCTTATTGATGACGAACGTCTTGCCGTGCCTGCGCACAACGATCGATCCCTCTTTGAGTTTCAGCGCCCGCAGCGATGCTCGTACTTTCATTAGTTTTGCTCCTTCGGTGATGAGTGGGTGTTAAGCAACTGATTCGGCCTCGCCCAGCCAGTCGTCCAATTCGTCTCCCTGTTGAATCCAGTGCTGGCGTCCTTTGGCGAGTTCCGCCTCGGTCATCACGATTCGATCGAAAGTAGACCGGATCCGCATCCGGTCATCATCGATGCCGGTGAAGATCAGTTGGGTTGATGGACGAGTGCCCTCCCATGAGCCAGCGTCGCCGACACTCACCTGGCCGCCCGCGCCATCCCACATTCCTACAGTGACCGGACGACTGGCCAGATAAAAACGGCCACGGCTGCGGATACGCCCAGCACCCAATTTCTCGATCATCTCGAAGAACCTGCCCGGGTGGAAAGGTTTGCTGGACTTCAAATTTAGGGACCAGACGCCATGGGCATCGCCCGCCGTGGGCGGCTGCACGCAACGGGGGTCCAGCCTTGCCTCGGCGTTAGTTCGGCGGTGGCGGTTGGCAAATAGCGCGTGGGCATCGATCTCGAAAAGGTCTTGCTGCCCGCTCTTGTGTCCGCGGAGGTGCTGAACCATGGTGAGACCTGCTGCGTCGTCGCCAACGGTGAGCGTGAGGTCGGCTTGTCCGATCTGTGCGGCCAGCGCTTCTCCGACACTGCGATTGTCATCGCGGCCAATCGATAAGGCGCGCTCGATCAACAGGTCATCACCCATCAGGTCGGGGATCAGCTGCGCCGAATCAACCACCGTGATCGCCGCTCTCAGCGAGATGCCCAGCTCCCGCGCAGTTCGCACGTCCGCTAGCGGCCGGGTCACCGGCGTAGATTCCGCGGTCAGCGGGGAGAGCAGAATAATTCGTTTCCATCTGTTCTGCTCAACGAGGTCGGCAATTGCTGGCAACATGTCCTCGCGAACGGCACACCCCATGCACGTGTGATCCAACATCTGGCTTGACCGCTGGACAACACCCGTCTCATCGCTAACCACCCGGTGCAGTTCACCCGAATCGGGATCAAGATCCTGCCGGAGCACCACAGTGCCTGACGACCCGCTCATGGCGGCGAAAACTGCGGAGTCGCGCAACACCTGATCGATGGTTGAGACAACGATCAGCGGCATTAAGCCGGCATCTGCCATGTCAGCGCTCCTCTTTGAACTCGACGTGGCGCCGGATCTTCGGGTCGAACTTTCGCAGAACCAGGCGGTCCGGATCGTTGCGACGATTCTTGCGGGTCACGTAGGTGTAGCCCGTTCCGGCTGTGGACTTTAATTTCACGATTGGCCGAATCTCGTTCCTTGCCAACACATTTCCCTTCTGATGGGTTCGTTCGATCCGAACCGTCTATTGTTAACGATACTCGTTCTCGTTACTGTTACAGTAGCACTCGACTATCCCAACCTCACCACTCTCAGGAGCAGCACTCATGAAACCCGGCATCCACCCCGCGTACAGACCTGTGGTCTTCCGCGACGCCACGACCGGCGAACAATTCCTCACCAAATCCACGGCTGACAGCGATAAGCAGGTCGTGTGGACAAACGGCAACACCTACCCACTCATCACTGTGGATGTCACCAGTGCCTCCCACCCGTTCTGGACAGGAACGGCCAGAATCGTCGATACAGCGGGCCAGGTGGAGAAGTTCAATCGCCGGTACGGCCAACGAAAGCGAGCCATCTAATGGCCGTCCCGAAGCGGCGGAAGTCCCGCTCTCGCACCCACTCTCGCCGATCCCAGTGGAAGACGACGGCTGCGGACTTGGTGCCGGTCACCATTTCTGGAAAGCAAGTTTTGATTCCGCGAAGGCTGATTACTTTCTTCCATCGGCACCCAGAAGAACTCTGAGGTCGAGCCCTCCACGAGTCCGCGAGCGGGTCTGATCACCATCCGGTTTCGCAACAAACCCCCTACTAGCTTGGAGAACATCATGATTTCCCCGCACTTCTACGCCGCTACCTCAGGGCGCCGGTCATCAAGCCGGTCACGACACAAGGCGCCGAAGGTCCTGTGGGCCTCGATGGCCATCATCGGACTCGCTGTGGCTGGCTGCGGGACCGCAACGGAAACACCCACCGCCGCATCCAGCAGTTCAGTTGCTGTTACCTCAGAAACGAGTAGTGCTCCGGCGTCCACCTCATCTTCAGCAGCCGCCGAAAGCATGAGTTCAAGCGCCGCCGAAACCTCGGCTGCCATGAGTTCGGAAGAGGTTTCCGCTAGCGCTCCTGGCATGGAAGGTGGCAGCGCCACCCCCGTCACCCCGGTGCTTTCAATCACCAACGCCGACGGCACAGAAATCACCTTCGACAAGATCCCCGAGCGAATCGTCTGCCTCACCGGGCTCTGTGACGACGTGCTGTTTGAACTAGGCTTGGTTCCGGTGGGAACCAGTACTCCAGGACTTCTGGCATTGCCGGAATACCTTGGTGCTGAGAGCGCTTCGATCACTTCCATTACCGGAAGCTTCGGCGGCGAGGATGTCGAGTCCATCGCTGCTTTGACGCCAGATCTCGTGGTGGGCTTGGCCGGGGCGCACGACCAAATGAGCCCGTCGGTGGTGCAATTCGCTCCGCTGCTTTTATTGGACGTCACCAGCTACGAGGACTCGATTTCCTACCTTCGCTCGTTTGGCGCACTTTTGGATAAAGCAGACGAACAAGTGATCGCCGAAAACTCCTTCAACGCTAGCCTTGCGAAAGCGCGAGAGGCTAGCAGCGCTGGCGGCCTGAAGAAAATGAAAGCGTTGACGATGTACGCAAGCGGCGGCGGCACCGGCGTTAATACCTCTGACGACCTGCTCGGCGGACTGATGTCAGAGATCTTCGAATACCCATGGCCTAATAAGGGTGGCGGCTGGGACACTGCACAGGCATACAGCACTGAAGAAATCCTTGCGGTGAACCCAGACATTATCTTCATCCAGTCGTTCACCGCTGATGCAGCAGCTCCCAAATATTCGCAAGAGCTGGCTGATAACCCGGTCTGGTCCCGAATTGCTGCTGTGCAGTCGGGCAAGGTGATCGAGGTCGACACCGCACTGTGGACCGCGGGTCGCGGACCACGAGCGTTGAGCCTCGTCCTCGACGAGGCAGTGGCTGCAGCCTCCTAACGGTCGATCGGCGAACTGCACTCGAAATAAGTACACATGACTTATCGCCGTTGGGCGGTGATCGGCATGGCCATCGCGTTAATGGCCGTGTCGGTTGCCGCCCTCTGCATCGGTAATCCAATGCTCGCCCCTACCAGCCTATTTTCCGTTCTGGGCCAACCCGATTCCTTGGAATACGTGGTTCTTTTCGAGCTCCGCCTGCCTCGCCTCTTACTCGGCGCCGCGGCTGGCGCCGCCTTCGCAGTTGCAGGTTTACTGCTCCAGGAATCGTTGCGTAACCCGCTGGCCGTGCCAGAACTACTCGGTGTGGCCCCGGGTGCGGCTCTGGTGGTCGCGACCATCGTCGTGCTGGGAATCCCGGTACCCACAGCGTGGTTGCCAGTACTGAGCCTCATCGGCGCGCTGAGCGGAGGCATACTCACGCTGAGCATTGCTCGCCGAATGACCACCCCGACCGCCGTATTGCTGGGTGGTTCTGCGGTCTCGGCCGCACTCGGCGCTTTGGTGGTGGCGGTCGTAGCGATGGGCGAACAGCTGCAGATCCAAACCTTGTTGCGCTATCTCAGCGGCAGCCTCGCCGGATTGACCTGGCCGCAGGTCAGCCCGAGCCTGATCTGGCTGCTCTGCTTGATCCCCCTCACCGTTTTGGCGGTCCCTGCTCTGGGCGTGCTCCGGCTCGGCGAGGAGGTGGCGGCCAGCCTAGGGATCAAGGTGTCTAGAACGAGACTGTTAATTCTGTTTCTGGCAGCGTTGCTGGTAGCCATTCCAGTATCGGTCTGCGGTCCCATTGCTTGGGTCGGCTTTCTGGCGCCACATCTGGCCCGTCGGTTGTTCCCGCTCGCCAGCGCGAAGGTCTGGATTCCGATGAGCGCGCTTGCTGGCGCTGTCTTCACCACCACCGCAGATCTCGCTGCGCGCACTGTCTTTACTCCACTGGAAACCCCCGTGGGCGGTTGGACAGCAATCATTGGAGTGAGCGTGGGCGCAGTCCTGCTGGGCCGCCGACGCCGCAATGCACGTCACAGCAGTGCAGGTCGCACCAGCGCAGACAAGCAACAAGCTGTTACTCCTGCGATCGACGGCCCCGGAAGATGAAACTCGCCAAGAAGTCTTTACTCGGCTCGGGGGAGACCCGCCATGGGCGCACCGTGGCGGTGCTGGTCCTGCTGGCGTTCTTGGCCGCGATGGCCGACCTCATGTTGGGCCGCGGCTTTTCTGTTCCTCGATTTATTCCTGCTCTGTCCGATTCCAGCTCGGTGGAAGGTCAGATCCTGCGCCTGGTGCGCCTTCCACGAGTGGCGACCGCGGCCTTGAGCGGCGCCGGGCTTGGTGTTGCGGGGTTGATCCTGCAGGCTGTGCTGCGTAATCCACTGGCCTCCCCCGAACTCACCGGCGTCAACCCAGCAGCAGTTCTCGGAGTGATAGTCGCTATTAGCTTTTCCCTGGTCAGGCTGGATTCGGCGATGGGCCTGCTTTCAGCAGCTCTGATCGGCGGCCTGCTGGGGGGGGCTATCAGCTATCTCTTGACCAATCGGCTCGGCTCGCACCAGTTGATCCTGGTGGGCGTGCTTACAGCCGCCGTAACCGGCGGGGTGACGGTGTTGTTCCTGTCGTTGAACTCTTCCCAGTTCGGCAATGTGCTCCGGTGGCTCGTCGGGTCGGTGGACGGCCGAACCTGGGAGAACCTCCGGTACGCCGCGCCCTGGATACTGGCATGGATACTGGTAGTTGCGCTCTTCAGCGGTGTCCTACCTATCATCGCAGGTGGCGACTCCCATGCTGCCGGCCTCGGCGTTGCCCTGCTGGCCGCCCGCGGACTGCTGCTTTTTGCCGCGGTGGCGTTAATCGCCGGTTCCGCGGCCTTGGCAGGCGCCATTAGCTTTATCGGTCTGGGCGTGCCACATATCGTCCGAGCACTCGTCGGCGGCCAATCGCGGTGGGCGGTGCCCGCTGCGGCGCTGGTCGGGTCGATCTTGCTGTGCGCCTGCGATGCGCTCGCCCAATTCGGTACCGGCATTATCGCCGCCTCCGACATATCCCAACGGGCCGGACTTCCTGCCGGGGCGGTAGCCGCGCTGATCGGCGCGGGCGCCCTGGTGTGGGCGGCCAGAAAGCTTGATAAGCAATGACGGCGACAACGCGACCACACCACACCGGGCGCTGCGTGCTCTCGGCGCAGGGCCTCTGGCTCAATTACTTGCCGGCTAAGTACGCACTGCCGGATGACGATGTCCGCTGGGTGCTCAAGAATGTGAGCGTGCAGGTACGCGAGGGTGAGTTTCTTGCCTTGGTCGGCATTAATGGATGTGGAAAAAGTAGCCTCCTGCAGGCGCTCTCCGGTTTGATGAAGGCACATCGCGGCGAGGTGACGTTGGATCTGCCTGACGAACAACCAGCGCGGTTGGCCGACATGTCCAGGCGCTCCATCGCCCGAAGGATCGCTACCATGCATCAGGTGCTGCCGCCGATGCCCGGGGTCACTGTCACGCAACTAGTGGATCAAGGGCAATACCCGCATCGGGGTGCCTTGGCCATGCTTGGCCGGCCCAGTGGGGGCGCTACGGCGCAAGCAATTGCGGCGGTCGGCATGACTGCCTTCGCCCATCGCGCGCTGGATTCCTTATCCGGCGGTGAACGGCAACGGGCCAGGCTGGCGCTAGCGCTGGCACAAAAAGGCCGGGTCCTTCTCCTAGACGAGCCCACGGCCCACCTAGATATCCGGCATCAACTCGAGATGCTCTCATTGATCAGGGATCTGCAGCGCAGTCATGGACTCACCGTGGTGATGGTGATTCACGATCTTGATCAGGCTGCCCGATTTGCGGATCGGATCGTAGCGCTGACCGAAGGGCAAGTCTCCGCCGACGGGCGGCCGGAGGACGTCCTGACCTCACAACTGCTGGCCGAGGTCTTCGGGGTTCGGGGGCGAGTCGAACGGGACAAGGCCACCGATCGGCTGCATTGCTTTCTCGATGAGCCGGTTTCCCCTGGCGTCGAACGCGATTAGCTCGGACTCACCTCATCAGCATTGAGGAGCGAACGCAGTGCCGATTCGCCGTGCATTAACTCATCAAAGCTGCCCTGCTCCAGAACCTTCCCACCGCCAAGGACGATAACCCTGTCTGCCCTGGCTATGGTGGATCTGCGGTGGGCGATGATCAGGGTGGCTCGGCCACTTTTGCCCACCTGCATGGCCTGGGCTAACTCCAGCTCACTTGTGGTGTCCAAGTTGGCCACCGCTTCGTCCAGGATGAGCACCGAGGGCTCCACCAATAAGGCGCGGGCAATGGCAACTCTGGCGCGCTGCCCCCCGGACAGAGTGACGCCACGCTCCCCGACCATCATTTCTAGGCTGTGGTCTCTGGCTGTTACGAAGCCGCCCAACTGGGCGGTCTGGACCACCGCAAGGACTTGGGCATCCGTTGCCTCAGGTCTCCCAAGACGAACATTGCCCGCGAGCGAGTCGGCGAATAGATCGACATCCTGAGGCACAGCGCTCACCGCGGCGCGCAGATCGTTGTCGGCAAGGTACCGAATATCGGTTCCGTTGAGGAGGATCTGCCCATTGTCCGGGTCCCAGAACCGCTGCAATAAACTCATTGCGGTGCTTTTCCCTGCGCCAGAATGGCCAACCAGTGCCACCACCTCACCTTGGTGCACGCTGAAGCTCACTCCGGTCAACACCGGGTCTGCCTGCCGATAGCCAAACTCGACACCGACAAACTCCACCATTGGCACCGCGCCCGCAAACTTGCCCAATGGCTGCGGCTTGGGGTCTTGCGGCGCCGAGTCCGGGGCGTCCATCAGCGCAAAAATTCGGGTCGCCGACGCGCGCAGCACTCCCATATCCCGCAGTGTCACCGCCACCCCAGCGGCCGGCGCCAGCACGGCGCCCACCAAGGCCAGTACGACAGGGGCTGCTGCGGCGTCCACCCGCCCGTCTCGTACTCCGAGCATCAAAACCAACAACGACAACACCGCAGCCCCAGAAACCAAGAGCTCGGTCAACGATCCTTCAGCAGCGCTCCGGCGAACTCCCGACATCCCTACCGCATTCAGATCGCGAGTCTGGGCGAATAGCGCCTTTCGGCGCCTCGGCAACGCTCCGGCCGCGGCTAATTCTGGTAATCCTTGGATCGTGTCGACGATTTCTGAGGTCAGTGCCGCGGAACCGGCCCGCAACGCATGACCCTGACGGTCTGCTATCCGGCGCAACCACCAAGGGACGCTCATCAGGGCCAAGGCAGCCGGAATTGCAACCCACAGCACTTCAGGGTCAATCAACGCTACCCCGGTGAGACCGCCGGTGACAATCACGCCCGCAACAAAGATCTGCGCAAAAACGTGGGCGTAAATCCACTCCAAACTTTCAATATCTTGGACGGCGGTGCTAGATAGGTCGCCGCTTCTCCGGCTGGCCGTCCGGCTGGGAAGGGTTTGGCGAAGCCGATCAAAGAGCCGCACTCGGAGCGAGGCCAGCACGACATAGGCCAAGTCGTGGGCGACATACATCTCCCAGTAGGTGCACCCGGCGACCACCAGCACGCAGAACCCGATCACCCACACCAGCAGCAACGCGTGCCCGGAGAAGACTTCGAAGTTCGGCACACTGACGGCCTGGCCGGCGAGCCAGGCACCGCTTACCGCTGCAACCACCGTGCCTACTTGGGCCAGCAGGTTGGCCACCAAAGCTCCGACGAACTTGCCTCGATACTCACTGACCGCTGGCCACAGCCGCCGCACCGCTTGCCAGTCCCCGGCCATCAGACCCGCACTTCCTGAGAGTTCAGCAAATCTACAAGAGGGCCAGGCCGTCCGCGGAGATCCACCGCAGCGCCCTGTTGCACGATGCAGCCATCGTCAAGCACCACGATGTCGTCGGCCTCTGCGATAGTGCTGAGTCGGTGCGCGATCATCAAGCAGGTTCGGCCTTCCCGAACACCTTTGAGCGCTTGGACGATTTCGAATTCGCCAGCGGTATCAACATGCGATGTCGCCTCGTCCAGAATCAGCACCGGTGCATTCCGAAGTATCGCCCGGGCTAGTGCCAAACGCTGGCGCTGCCCACCGGACAGCGACTTGCCACCCTCGTCCAAAACCGTTTCATACCCTTGTGGTAACTCACGAATAAACTCATCGGCTTGCGCCATCCGGCATGCATGTTCAACCTGCTGCTCGGAAGCATCCACCGCGCCGAGACGCAGATTCTCTCGGACAGAAATGTTGAATAGGTAAGTGTGTTGATTCACCACGGCCAGACTCGCCCGCAGTTCCTCGATTCGAAGTTCTCGGATGTCCATTCCGTCAAACAGGATTGAGCCGACGTCCGGGTCATGTGTGCGACCGAGCAACGACACGAGGGTCGATTTACCTGCGCCGGAGCGCCCGACGATCGCGGTGGTTCGCCCGGCTCTGATGGTGAGGTCCAGCCGCTGCAATGCTGGGGTTCGCGCTCCCGGATAGCTGAACTGGACGTCTTCAAAGGTGATGGTCGGCGGGGTTCCCGCCTTCCACGGAGCCAGACTGGTCCCAGAGTCAGCCACGGTCGGCTTCGCACTGAGTAACGCGGTAATCCCGTCTACCGCAGTGATTCCGAGATACCCTGCGTGCCACGCTTTCCCAAGATCTCGCACCGGCCTGAAGCACTCGAAAGCGATCAGCAGAACCAGGAACATCAATGACGCCCCACCTTCGCCCCTGCCTACCGCAACTGCGGCCAGCACTACGGCCGCCGAAGTGCCCGTCTGCACTAGCAGCGCCGTCATTCCGCTCTCTGTGAGCGAAAGTTTCAACTCTGCCATGGTGTCTTGGTACAGCGTGTGCGAGCGTTCTTCGAGTGTGTCCCTGCGTCTTTCGGCGGCACCGAACGACCTCAGTGTCGTAATCCCTTGCATTGCCTCCAGGTAGTCGGCTGAGAGATCGGTGTAGGCCTGCCAGCGTTGTTTGCCCGTGGCCATCAATTTCAGATCCTGCAATCTGGGCACCGTCAACACCAGGACAATGCAGATCAACAGCACCCAGGCGATAGTGGTGTTCAGGGTGAACATCCAGGCGACCAACGCGGTCGGGACCAGCACGGTGACAACAACCTGTGGCAGGTAGCGGCTGTAATAAGGATCAAGTCCGTCGACCCCGTCAGTCAATGTTGCCTGCGCAGCTCCGGCTCTGGCGTGGCTCAGGTAGGCCGGGCCAAGGTCGGCCAGGGCGGCCACGAGTCGATCCCGTAAGCGGGCCCGGATTAAACCGCCGGCCCACGTTGTCACGACCTCGCGGACCCAGATCACGCCGGTTCGAAGGACGATGAAAATCAGGGCGAACGACAGGTAGCGGATCGCGCCGTCTGCGCTGCCCTCGAAGAGCTCGGTGAGCGCTTGTGCGACCAAAAGCGCTTGAGCGATATAGGTGCCGGACACGATCAAACCCATCAAGACACAAACGGTCATCGGCCACCACACCCGCCCGGCTAGTTCGAGAAGGCGTCGGTGAATCATCATGGTGAGATCCTCAATTGTGCGGCGGTGGAGTCAATGTGACATTGGCCAGCTTGGGTCTAAATCCAGAGCGGCCGTGCGACAGCGCTATCTCCGTCAATCGTTGTGTTCCGAGGTACGGATAGGCAGCTGGCGCGTTGGGCAGGAGGCCGGGAACAATCACCCGCGCCACAGCTAGCGGGGTCTGAGCCACATCCGCCGTGGTGAGATCGATCGTCACCGGATGAAAGTTGTCGCGGTGGAGCGCTTCCTGAAATTCCTGGGTGTCGCCCGGGGGGAGGCTAGCGATATCGACCGGACGCCGACCGTCACCCCTGAACCTTTCCAACATCGGGTGTAACCGGTCATCTAGCCACAGCTGCGTTTGGGCCGCGAGATCTTTGATATTGCAGAAGTTCTCGCCGACATCGTCGAGATAGCGTCGGTCAGCCCGATAGGGCAAGTACGACTTCGGCGAGAATGCTCCAGCGGCGACGGCCTGGAAGCTGGCGCCATCGGCTGCTGTCAGCCCCGAGGTAGCGATCCACACCTGCAACGCCTCCTGGATAGCCTTCCGGCCTGCATGCTGCGGATCAGGGTGGCTGGAGAATCCGGCGGCCGGGATCTTGGCGTCGTTGTCAAAAATCAAAGCGCCCAGCACGGGCAGTCCGAACTCCGACGGGAGGCTCACCAGCGTTACCTGGAATGGACAGCCGGCCCAATCGTCGCGGAAACCTTCAATGCTGAACGGGTCCACCGATATTGCCGGTAACCCAAGCAGCCACCAGGCGACTACGGCGTCACGTTCGATGCATTCGGCGAGCGCCCGCTCCGCAGCATCTGCCAGTCCCGCGCCGGTGGCGATCCCCGCGTAATTCAAATGGTTGGTGCGCGGCTCATTTCGGCGAGAACCCTGGTGCCAGTTCAGGTACACCCACGAACCGGGGACCAGAACCGGCTCCCGCTCGGGGCTGAACCCGCGCGCCCAGAGCACCTCCATAGTGTCGGTGAATCGCTGGTAGGCAAACCCTGGCTGTTGATGTTGTTCCACCGAGAAGCTGGCTAGCTGTCCGGCACCCACCACGTGATGTCCAGCGGCCCGCAATGCGGCAGCGGTCCCCCGCTCCAGATCAAGCGGAATGTTGTTGCCGCAGTATCTTTCGACACCTTCACCCAACGCTGCCATCCATGCGGCGCGACGATCACCGAAGGAAGTCCCAGCAGAAATCCGGTCTGCTAACCAGACGGCAAACTGGCGGGTATCAGAAACAGATGCGACACAACTGACGAAGTTTCGGGGTAGCCCCGTCATCGCAGGGAAATCACTGATCCGTTTTACGACCCCGCAGATCGGATCGACCAAATCTTCCACTGGGCGCAACTTTTGGCTGGCCGGCCGATCGATGGCGCCGATACCTGCGTGCATAGTCATTTCAGTAGTTCGCCTATCAGCTCGTCAACGGTCAGGTCCGAGGCTGTGCCAGTAGCTATGCAGACACGAATGTGAGCCGGCGCTTCTACCGATCTGGTTAACGGGTGCAGTTCGCTGACGCGAAGCGCATCCTCGCCCCGCTG
Organism: Nakamurella antarctica; assembly: GCF_003860405.1. Classification (NCBI taxonomy): domain Bacteria; kingdom Bacillati; phylum Actinomycetota; class Actinomycetes; order Nakamurellales; family Nakamurellaceae; genus Nakamurella; species Nakamurella antarctica. The sequence continues at coordinate 2,955,340 of NZ_CP034170.1, forward strand.
CCCGTCTCGCGGATACAGCGGAAATTGGTGCCCACTCACCTGGACGGCGAGGTGGCTACCGAATCTGACGCGTTGGCTCACCCTGGGAATCGATATCCGCAGATTCGTTCGGTCAGCGGTGCGGATGATGCCGTGCCCCAACTGCACCGATTTGCCGTTGCTGCGGCATTCGATGACTCGAATCGCCCAATCCAACTGGACGCCGTCGGGTAGTGCCGCGTGGACTTGTCCCAGTTCGACAGTGAGCGTTCCGATCAAGTCCAGATCCTCCAAAAATGGGTCTGTTGTCAGCAGCGCGCAATCCGAACGCGCCATGAGGTCGCCAACCTCAGCCGGTCCCATTGCGCTGGGATGGGGGTCGGAGGGATCGGCAACGAAATCCGAACGATGCACCGAAAGCTCCAGGTGGGTTTGCCCTTGCTCTGTCGGCGGAACAGAACGCCATTGTTGGCAGGATTCCACGGCCGATAACCCCACCCTGCCCGCAGGAGCTTCGCCATCGAGAACTCGCATCACCCATCCGAGAAGCGCTGCCACTGCGGGAATCTGATGCGCCCGCTGCCGAGGCCGGGCCCCATTGCGATCGCGGTGTTTCAGGCCGAGATCATGTTGCCAGGTGTTGATCAACAACCGCGCCGACTCATTCGGCCATTGCCGCCACAGTTCCACCGCATCATCGCAATAGACATCGTAAAGTCCCGCCAGCACGATCAACGGTGGCACTGAGACCCTGGTATTCACCCGGCCCGACGACGTCATTCCAGGTGCTGTCCACCCGTCGCGACTCGTCTCCCAAGCGTCCGCGAAGCCGGGTAGGTCTACGCCCAGGCTCTCAGGGAGCTCCGCTACCGGCAGATGACGCAGCACATCCGGTCGGTGGCGGAGCAAGGCATCTAGTATCGGGCCACGGGTGGTCGACTGATCCCCTTGACTGCTCCACCACCAAGCATGCGCGAAAAGCCTTGGCACGCCGGAAGGCTCGCGAATTGTGTGCGCTAGCGAAAGCGCCGGAACTGTCACCACGACACCCCATAGATGGTCGCCAGCCAACCGGGCCAGTTCCACAGCGCAATGGGCACCATAAGAGCTGCCGTAGGCAATGACGCGTCCATCACTCCAAGGCTGCTGCTTGATCCACGCCAAGGTATCGCAACCATCGAGCCCCTCGTTAACATAGGGCTGCCAACGCCCGCCGGACTCATATCGGCCGCGAACATCTTGAATCACCGACCCCACACCCTTCGCGGCCCAGGAAAACGCCTCGGCCATGTGCGAACTGGTGGAGTAAGGCGTCCGGACCAACAGCACCGGATGCGGTCCGGCGCCGGCCGGCAGCACCACCTGGGTGTGCAACTGCGTGGAAATTCGGAAATCGCCCATCAGGCGAATGGCAGCGGGGGCCGTCATTGTTAACGATCCCGACGTTGGGCGGGTGGGATCACCAGAATCGGGTGATCCTGGCTAATGAGTTCGCGCAGATCCACGACTCGCAACCGTTGCGACGCTTCCACTGTTTCTCCTGGTCTGGAAGTCGCCCAGTCCCGAAGGTCGTTGAACAGCAGATCGGCCACCAGGCCGCCCGCAGCGGCCGACATCAAGTAAGGCTCACTGATGCCGTCGCCGTGCCACAGGGATAGCTGCGCATCTGGGTGAGCCGAAGCCGCCAGCCTGCGCGATCGAACCGCCCGATGATCAACTGCGAGCGGACCAAAAGCCAGAGGTTCGAGATAGGCAAGCGCTCCCTCCACAGAGACCCGGAGCCACGCAATGCCAGCCCCGATCAGGAGATGCTCCTGGTCGAGCCAGAGCTGAGGAGCAACGTCGTCAGAGCACCAACACAGAGCGGACACATCGAGGGCTTGGGCTTCTTTTGGGTCTACCACCCGGACAAGTTCGCAGCCTGCACGTTTCAGCAGAGCAGCCAGGCCGTCGGCGATCTGACCCGATCCGCCCAGCCCAATCCGACGGCGTTGAGCAGACCAACTCGTACCGGATTTGTAACCGGCGAAACCGCGTTGCGCCATGGCTTGCCCGAAGGCAGGCATGCGCAATAACTTCTCAAGTACAACTGTGTCGCTGCCAGCCGCTGATGTCGAGTGATAGTCCTGGGTATTCAATCCCAGCGTGCCAAGATTCACTGCGATCAGCTCACCATGGGGCAATCGAATGGTCGGCTGTCCACCGGTCAGAAAGAGCGCGTGCCCGGGGGTCAGCAGCAGCTGCGGCTCACTCGACTCGTACTTCATGGCAACTTCCTGATTGCGTGCGTAAAGGGACAAATTTTCTCAATCTGGTTTAGGACTGCACCTGCGCGCCGATGACGGGCGATCCCGGAAGTGATCCGGCCGAGATCGCCCGTCATCCACTTTCGCCGCAGCAACCACCGCGGCCTACTCGCCCTCCTCGGCGAACAGATCTTCCACTAACGCATTTGAACAAGTCGGGTGCGCCGTGGAAGTCGCATTGAAGTCCATCGCGTCCATCGACTCGAAAACTCCTCTGATGTCAAGCTTCTCCATATCAATCACCTCCTTCCGCTCTTGGTTTAATGATAATGAGTATCATATAGAAGTGATGTGCGCGACTCCTGGGCCGAAATATTGACCGTCACTCTTGCCTGCTGCGCGCTCACATGACGCAATTCATCGAGGGTGCGGCAGGCGTCACCGTTGCGGCACGGTCGTTCGATGCGGACTTGTCGCAGCTCGGAAGGTCGTAGGGTGAATAGACAGGCAGATGGTTCGCCCACGACCGAAACAACGTAAGGAAGGCAACGCAATGTTTATTGGAATTCTTGCTCGTCAGGCCGCTCATGCGGCGATCACTGGAGTAGTCGGGGTGGCAATTGTCAACGCTGTGAAGGGCTCCGGCGGACGTAACGTGGTCAAGAAGGCGGCCGTAGGAGTTGCCGAACTCGGCCTTCGGAGTGCGAGAGTGGCTGAAGCGGGCGCCGAAAACGTGCGGCTGGCAGCTGCGGATGTTATGGCCGAGGCCAAACAACGAGTGGGCGGAGAAGTCAAAGCTCCGGGTGTGCACACCGGAAACGATCACCAGCACTGACGCCGTCCCTTCCCGTGACCTAGCGCAATAAGCTCTCCCGAGAAATGAGTGCCATCGCATCATGAGCTTGCCCACGCTCCCCGAAACCGGCATCACAGTCCTGTCTGATGCGGCCGGTCGGATCCGATATTTTGCGCCATTGCTACGCGGGTCGGTGTCCAGAGCCGTCGCGGTCGAAGATGCGATCAAGGACCTGCACGGAGTGCGCGCGGTGCACGCTTACCCCAGATCAGCTTCGGTGGTTATCTGGTTCGACCCGCACCCCCAGCGAGGATCGGACCGGGAGCGATTCGTCTCCGCCATACTCGCTGGCGGAACTGTCGCGCCCAGCAGCCTGGCCACGCGTGCCCCCTACTCGGCAGAAGTCCGCAACCGAGATCTGGTCCGAATGATGGTGGGCGGCACGGCATTAGCGGTCTTGGGCCTTCGACGGTACGCGTTTCGGCGGCCGCCCGTACTCGGTCCCACAAGTCGGCTGGTCGCGTCCGGGGTCACGCTGTTCACCGGATACCCATTTCTCAAGGGTGCGGTCGCCACACTTCGCGGCAAGCGCACCGCCGGTACCGACGCTCTCGTTTCCGCTGCCACCTTGGCGTCGCTCCTGCTTCGCGAAAACGTCGTTGCACTGACCGTTCTTTGGTTGCTCAACATCGGTGAGTATCTGCAGGATCTGACCCTGCGACGTACTCGACGGGCCATTACCGACTTGCTCTCCGGCGCTGAAACCACCACCTGGCTGCGCTTGCCGGATGGCATTGAACAACGCGTCGATATCGACGACCTGCGCGTCGGCGACGAGGTGGTAATCCACGAGCACATCGCGCTCCCCGTCGACGGAATGATCGTGAGCGGTGAAGGGATTCTGGATCAATCGGCGATCACCGGCGAAAACATGCCGGTGTCAGTGACTGTCGGCGCCACAGTGCACGCTGGCAGCGTGCTTCTGCGGGGTCGTGTCGTCGTGAAAACGGCGGCGGTCGGCCGTGACACCGCTATCGGTCGGATCATTGCCAGGGTAGAAGAGGCGCAAACGGACCGAGCACCAATTCAGACCATTGGAGAGAACTTCTCTCGCCGGTTTGTCCCCATTTCCTTTGGGGTGGCAGCTTTAACCCTGCTGATCACCCGAGATGTCCGACGAGCCATGACCATGTTGCTCGTGGCATGTCCTTGCGCCGTGGGTCTGGCCACCCCAACCGCCATCAGTGCGGCAATTGGCAACGGCGCCCGACGGGGGATCCTGATAAAGGGCGGATCCCACCTGGAGGCAGCGGGCCGAGTCGACGCGATCATCTTCGACAAGACCGGAACTTTGACCATCGGCCGCCCGATCGTCACCGAGGTCATCTCCTTCTCACCAGAGTGGGAACCGGAGCAAGTACTCGCCTACGTCGCCAGCTCAGAGATTCACTCGCGACACCCGTTGGCGCAGGCCGTCATTCGATCCACGGAAGAGCGACGAATAACCATCCCAAGCCACGAAGAGTGCGAGGTATTACTGGGTCTGGGCATGCGCACCCAAGCCGATGGTCGAACCTTGTTGCTGGGCAATTTGGCGCTGCTCAAAAGCGAGAAGGTAAGAGTTTCGCAACCGGCCCGCAACTGGGTGCGCCGCCTGCAGAAGGCGGCCGAGACTCCGCTGCTTCTCGCCGTTGATGGGAAATTGGTCGGTTTGGTGAGCCTGCGTGACGCGGTCCGACCCGAAGCCCGCGAGGTGCTCGACGCCCTGCGAGCCGACGGTGTGAAGCGGCTCATTATGTTGACCGGTGACCACCAAGACACCGCCGCGAAGGTAGCCGCCGAGCTGGGCATTGACGAATGGCGATCTGAAGTTCTGCCCGAAGATAAACAAGACATCGTGCGGGAGTTGCAAGCTCAGGGCTATACGGTGGCGATGGTCGGTGATGGCACCAATGACGCGCCCGCGCTTGCTCTAGCCGACATCGGAATAGCCATGGGAATCTCTGGAACCGATGTGGCGGTAGAGACAGCCGATGTCGCGCTCGCGGGCGATGATCTCCGCAAACTGCTCGATCTTCGAGATCTCGGCAAGCACGCCATCGCGGTAATTGGGCAGAATTACGGAATGTCCATCGCCGTCAATGCCATTGGATTGGCTGTCAGCACCGGTGGCGCACTCTCCCCCGTCATGGCGGCGATCATGCACAACGCTTCGTCGGTTGCTGTAGTGGGAAACAGCTCACGGCTTACTCGATACCGCATCGCCCCGATGCCCGTCGCGCCGCCAGATCCGCAAAACCCCCGCAGAGTGGTCGCTCAGCCCCGGATTTGGTGAACATCCCGGGGCTGAGTGACCACTCGGCCGGAAGCGCGACCCAAAACCGCGACCACCCGGCCCGTCGCGCCCCACGAAGGCGCACAACCGAAACGTGTTCCCTGCTCAGGTCCGAGGCTTGGCCGTCGTGCTGCCCGTCAGGAACTCCGTTTCCAACGACACCCGGCGTGGTTCAGCCCGATGGTTTGGCTCCAGCAGAAGCTGCCCCGCCCTGCGGCCCTTCTCGGTGAACGGTTGACTGACGGTAGTGAGACCGCGCGTTAGCGCCTCTTTAATACCGTCAAATCCGGTGACGGCGACATCTTCGGGCACCCGCTGGTGGCGCCTGGCAAGTTCCTCCATCACACCGAAGGCGAGAATGTCGGAGGTCGCCACCACGGCGGTGATACCCGGGTCCAGGGCCAGGATCTCAGCCGCACCCGACGCCCCCGCCTCGATGGAGTTCTCGAACCTTTCCACCACCGGAATTCGGTCCCAGGCCACGCCCGCGGCCTCGAAACCGTCTTGCAATCCCGCCAACCTGTTGCGCTGTACGTGGTAGTGCGCGCGCTGTTGCCGCGCGATGTCCACCGGCCCATCCCGGTGTTTACGACCCAATCTCATACTCACCACCCCGATCCGCCTGTGGCCCAAAGCCGTGAGGTGGTCAGCGATCTCGCGCATCGCCGCCCTGTCGTCGACGCTCACGAGATCGACGCCATCGGCCAATGGCTGGTCGCAGATCACGGCGGGTACGGGCCGGACCAGTACCGCTTCGAGGTGGGGGTCGTCATCGGGCATGGCGTAGGCAACGAAGCCGTCGACCGCGGCTCCCGCGACAGCACCCACGTCTTCCGCATCGGGGTTGGCGGGGATTAGCAGCAGACCGGTTTTAGCTCTGTCGCATTCGCTGGTCAGCCCTTCTAGGAAGGAGACGAGCGCAGGGTCGCGGAACGCGTACGAAAGCTTCTCGGCCAGGAGCAACCCTACGGCGCCGGCCTTGCGGGTCCGGAGCGAACGGGCGACAGGGTCCGGGCCGGGGTAGCCCAGCGCGCGAGCAGCGTCCATCACCCTCGTGCGCAGCTGCGGGGAGAGCTGATCCGGCCGATTGTAAGCGTTGGAGACCGTGGTCCGGGAGATTCCCAGTTCGGCAGCAAGCGAGGCCAGTGTTGCCGGCGGGCGCCTTCGTGAGATCCGTTCCATGGGAATTAACGTAACCGGCGCGGCTTCGGTATCGGTACAGCAGGGCACCCTTGCCCTGCTGGAAATCGTTTTCCACGAATGTGGGCGCGGGCCTTTCGTTTGGCACCCGTCAATGGCTACAGTGACCTACAGCACTGTTGGAAAACGTTCTCCCATCTTTCGAAAGGCACCACATGGCAACCGTTCAGTACGCCGCAGCCTCCCGCATTTACCCGGGCACTCCGCCGGTCCGAGCCGTCGACAAGCTCGACCTGGATATCGCCGACGGCGAGTTCATCGCTTTGGTCGGCCCGTCCGGTTCCGGCAAGTCCACCGCGCTGCGCATGCTCGCCGGCCTTGAGGACATCAACGAAGGCAAAATCTTCATTGGCGGCCGCGACGTCACCAACGTCCCCCCGAAGAACCGCGATATCGCGATGGTTTTCCAGTCCTACGCGCTGTACCCCCACATGACGGTCGCCGACAACATGGGCTTCGCGCTCAAGCTGCGCGGCGTCCCGAAGGTCGAGATCGCAGCCAAGGTCAAGGAAGCCGCCGGTCTGCTGGACTTGGAACGCTACTTGGATCGCAAGCCCAAAGCCCTCTCCGGTGGCCAGCGCCAGCGCGTGGCCATGGGTCGCGCCATCGTTCGTGAGCCCTCCGTCTTCCTGATGGACGAGCCGCTGTCAAACCTTGACGCCAAGCTTCGCGTTGAAACCCGCGCCAACATTGCCGCCCTGCAGGCGCGTCTTGGCACCACCACCGTCTATGTCACCCACGATCAGGTGGAGGCCATGACCATGGGCCACCGCGTCGCCGTCCTTGCCCCTGGTGGGGTGCTGCAGCAATGCGATGCACCGCGGATGCTCTACGACCGCCCGGTCAACGCTTTCGTTGCTGCCTTCATCGGCTCGCCGTCGATGAACCTCACGACACTGCCCGTCACGGCTGACGGCATCACCATGGGCGAGTCGACGGTCGCGGTACCGCGCGAGCTGCTCGACGAGGTCCACGGCCTGGGCCTGAAGGAAGTCACCTTCGGTGTACGTCCGGAGAATCTGACGTTGTCGTCGGAGGGCCTTTCGATCGTCGTTGACGTGGTGGAGGAGCTCGGCGCGGAGTCGTTCGTCCACGGCCACGATGCCAACGGCGGCCGCATCGTTGCCCGCACCGAGGCGCGCGTATCGGTGAACGCTGGCTCCACGATTCATGCCACTGTTACCAACCCGGAGCACATCCACTTGTTCCACCCGGAATCGGGTGTCCGCCTCGGTTTGGCAAAGGGATTCTAATAGTTCTTTGAAATAGCGATAAGGGCTGGTCAGGGGTGCTTTTCATAGCTCCTGCCAGCCCTTTTTCGCACTCGCATGCGTCGTCATCGGTGCCGAATCTGTTATCTTGAATGGGAACCGTTCCCATTATCGACAGGAGCTTCACCGATGTACGCCCGCCGCAGATCGCTCGCCGCACACCGCACTCCGTTACCCGCTGCACCAGTCGTCATCGCCGGAGTTGCAGTCGCTCTCCTCGCGCTGACTGGGTGCGCGAGCTCCGACAAAGCTCCGGTAGCCGATTCCACCAAGGCCCTGAAAGTGGTTACCTCCACCAATGTGTGGGCCTCCGTAGTCAGCGCTGTCGGCGGTGACAAGGTCAACGTGAGCGCGGTCCTCTCGGACCCCAGCGCCGACCCGCACTCCTTCGAAGCCACCCCGGCTGTGGTGCTTGACCTCTCCAAAGCCGACCTGATCCTCGTCAACGGAGGTGGCTACGACGACTGGGCCCTGACTACCATCGCGTCTCTCCCCGCCGCTCCCCCTGTCCTGAACGCCGTGGACCTCTCCGGGCTGGATACAGGCGAAGGCTTCAACGAGCACGTGTTCTACGACCTTGACTCTGTCGAATTGATTGCCAACAAAGTCGCTGCAGAACTGAGCGCGCTCGCCCCCGCCGACGGCCCTACATTCACCGCTAATGCAACAGCTTTCACCGCCGGCCTCACGGCGCTCAAGACCCGAGCGGCTGCAGTGGGAGCAGACCACCCCGGCACCAAGGCCATCGCGACCGAACCTGTCGCCGGTTATCTGCTCGCAGACATAGGCCTGCAGGACGTTACCCCCGCCGGTTTTTCCCAAGCCGTTGAAGCAGACGCGGAAGTATCCGTCAAAGACCTCGCCGATACCAAGAATCTGCTGTCCACCAAGTCTGCAGCGTTGCTGTTCAACAACATTCAGACTTCGGGCCCGGTGACGGATGAGTTGGTAGCCGCCGCCAAGGCAGCGGGCGCTGGCGTCATAGGTGTTACTGAAACCCTGCCAGCGGGCATCACCGGGTACACGGTGTGGATCGCTGGCACCGTCGATGCTGTCAGCGCCGCTCTGAACGCGTAAATTGACCTCAATGACAGCCGTCCGCCTGCGCGATGCCAGCCTCGCGTACGGCAGCAGGGTGCTGTGGGAAGGCCTGAGCCTCGACATCGAGCCAGGCGAATTTGTGGCGGTGCTGGGTCCCAACGGGGCTGGCAAGACCTCGCTGCTACGTGTTCTCCTTGGCCAGCAAGCACTTTCCCGCGGCAGCGTGGAAGTGGGAGGCAGACCGGTACAACGGGGATCGGCCGGGATCGGATACGTCCCGCAGCAAAAGAACTTTGACCCCGGGCTGCCGGTACGGGCCCGCGACCTCGTGCGCTTCGGTATCGACGGCCATCGCTGGGGCGTCGGTCTGCGCAGTCGCAAGCGGGATGCACTCGTCGACCACGCGCTTGCCCGCGTCAATGCAACGGCCTACGCCGATGTGCCTATCGGCCTGCTGTCCGGTGGCGAACAGCAGCGGCTTCGGATCGCGCAGGCCCTCATCACCGAGCCGGATGTGTTGCTCTGCGACGAGCCGCTACTGAGCCTCGACCTGTCTCACCAAGAATCGGTCAGCGCCCTGATCGACGAAAGACGCAAAGCCACGAACACCGCCGTCATTTTTGTCACCCATTCGCTCGACCCCATAGTCGATAGGGTCGATCGCGTTCTCTACATCGCCGCCGGCCGGTTTCGAGTCGGAACTGTCGCGGAAGTCATTACCTCAGAGGTGTTATCAGAGCTTTTCGGCTCACCAATCCAAGTCCTCGAGGTGGGCGGCCGGTTGCTGGTATTGGGCGGCGAAACCTATCCACACCACCACGAGGAACACTGATGGGCGGCAAGCGATGAGCACGGTCGCCAACTGGTTCTCCCAGTTCTTTTCCTTCACCGACTTCGGCCAGCTACTCCCTCTGGTCAGCGGATCACTGATCGCCGCCGTGATCATGGGGGTGATGGCTGGCGTTGTCGGCCCCATGGTGCAGGCGCGGGACCTTGCGTTCGCCGTGCACGGGACCGCTGAGCTGTCATTCACCGGCGCCGCTGCGGCATTGTTGTTTGTGGGCAGCGACTTTGTGGTGCAGGGATCCATCGTGGGCAGCGTCATCGCCGCCATCATCTTTGGTTTACTGGGTGCGCGCGCCACCGAGCGAAACTCCTCGATTGGTGTGGTGATGGCCTTTGGTCTAGGCCTCGGGGTCATGTTCATCGCGCTCTACAAAGGCAGGTCTGCCAACAAGTTTGGGGCCTTGGTCGGCCAACCGTCTGCGGTCAACGGGAACCAGCTAGTGACCCTTTCCATCGTTGCTGTACTAGTGCTGGCTGCGATGGCAGTCTTGTGGCGGCCGCTGTACTTCGCGTCGGTGGACACCGAAGTTGCCATATCTCGAGGGGTCCCCGTCCGGCTGTTGGCCCCGATCTTCATGGTGGTACTGGGGCTTACCGTGGCAATGGCAGTGCAGATTGTTGGTGCGTTACTAGTGCTTTCGCTGATGATCACGCCTACCGCAGCGGCGACGCGGGTGACGGCCTCACCCGTGAAGGTCGTGTTGCTGTCAGGGCTGTTCGCCACTGTGTCGGCCGTGGGCGGAGTGTTGCTCGCGCTGTCGCCGGGGCTGCCCATTAGCCCGTACGTCACGACGATCTCGTTCGCGATCTACCTCGGCTGCCGCGTCGTCGGCTCCCTCCGCGGGCGCCGGGGGTGGTCCAAGCGCGGCGTCGTCGTGGCGTGACTTTCGAATCGGTGTAACGACCGTCTTAGTTGAACCTCGGTTGGCCTACGGCGTCTACGTTGCGTTCGAGGGTAGGGGTGCCGAAGATCCCGCCGAACGTAATGGGAACGTCGGCGCGGCATCGCGCGAGGACGATGCCTTGGTCGATGGTGATGGTGAATAGCACTCCGGAGCCCCTGATCGAAAGGTATTCACTCGCAGCGTCGTACACGCTGGTGATCGAGGCTTGCGACGAGGCGGCAATAGCGCTCGGCGCCGCATCGGCCGCAGCTTGGGCGGCTCCATCACACTGCCGTTGAAGTTTTTGTCCGCCAAGGAACGCCGAGCCAGCCGCGACGACTCCTGCGGCGAGGATTAACAGGCACAGCGTCATTCCGATGACGAGAGGCGAGACACTCCCCCTGTCTCGGCCTAGGGGCAGAGCTGCCCGTTGCGCCCGTCCCCCTGTATTTTTGGCCATAACCGCCCCCCGATGGTGTAACGGTAATCATGCACCACCATCGGGCTGGGCGTAAAGGAGTCGACCTCTGTTCGGGTGGCGCCTGGGGCTGCGTCCGCCGCCGCGCCCGTAAAAAGGTGAGATGTGTGGGAAGGCGTCATGGGGGATGCGACTTGGTGGGAGCGCTACCATTGCAATTTGCAGGCGCACTGAACGGACAAGTCGACGGAGAGATTTTTGACAGACCACTTGGACGCGCGGGCCGTACGCATGGTCGATGTCGCGAAATTCGCCGGTGTCTCGCAGACCACCGCTAGCCGCGCCCTTAGCGGATTCAAGAGTGTTTCACCAGCGACGCGCGCGGCCGTCGAAGAGGCCGCCCAAACGCTGGGATACGAGATCAACCTAGCCGCAAGGTCTTTGGCCAGTCGTGGATCTCAGTCCATTGGCTTCGTCGTGGCAGAACCCTCAGCCCATCTGTGGGGTGGCACCTACTTTCCTCGTCTTCTCCAAGGGATTACCGAGGCCACCGAAGGCGCGAACCAGCAGCTGGCGATCTTCATGCCACAACCAAATATCTCGCATCAACGACTTCGGCGCTACCTCGCCCAAGGCCATGTCGACGGCCTTTTGCTGATCACCTCGACCCGGCAGGATCCGCTGCTCGTTGACCTGATGAGACGAGGAATGCCGGTCGTCGTTGGGGGCCGTCCCATTGGCGTTGCCGGAGCAAGTTTTGTCGATGTCGACAACTCGCACGGCGCGGCCATGGCCACTTCACACCTGTTCGAGCGGGGATATTGCAATCCCGCCCACATCGCAGGTCCCACCGATACCGCGGCCGGCGAGGACCGGCTCAGCGGGTACTGCACGGCTATGACGAGTCGGGGCCGGACCCCCGTCTTCCGTGAGGCGACAGACTTTAGCTTTCAACAGGGCGCGGAGGTGGCGCTCGCAATAATGCGCGAACACCCGGAAACCGACGCTATTTTTGCCGCCGGCGACTCGATGGCGATGGGCGCACTGACTGCGCTTCGGACAATCGGCAGAGATGTCCCGGGAGATGTGGGGCTGATTGGCTTCGATTCATCAGAGCCTGCTGCACAAGCCATCCCGCCGCTGTCCAGCATCTACCAACCCGTGGAGCAACTGGGAAGCGAAATGGTTCGTCTCATCCTCGCTCGAGTCAAAGACCCCGCGCAACCGGCTCAGCAGAGGATCCTGGGCACGCGTCTCGTTGCTCGTGATTCCTCCTCAGGTCCCGTCGTTCGCCGCTGACTTCCCCTCGCCCGCAACGAAGGTTGCCAGCTTGTTAAAGAGCTTGTCGAAATTGTCGCCCGGTTCGTGCGTCCCGGCACCGACGCGGAGCTCGTGAGCCACACCCAGCGCGCGTAGCTCGGCGGACAGTGCTTCCGCCCCGTTGTCTGCAAAAAACTCGTCGTCCGTCCCCGCTTGCAGTGCGATGAAGCTCAGGGAACGTAATTGGCTGGCAAATCTTGATGCACACCGTACGGGATCGTGCGCCAACCACGACGACCATACTGCGAGATCGAGTCGCCCATCCCGGCCGAAAAGGTACTCGGCCTCGCCATTCGCGTTCTGCGTGAATGCCGCGGCGAGCATGTGTTGGTCGAAAAGAGGCGCATCTTGTGGCTCCCACATCCCTCTATCAATCACTGGCGCGCCGGAGTGCGGTGCGGCCGCATCGAGAATGCGTGCGGCTTGGACAACACTGTGCCGCGCCCAAAAGTTGGCCATCGAACCGTCATACGCATCCCTGAGCCGTCGGGTCGATGGGCTGAACGTCTTGAGAAAAACACCCTCGAAGAGGCAATCCGCTGCAAGCATGGCCAACGACGAGAACACATCCGGCCGCGTCGTACAGGCCACCCATGCACCGAATCCGCCGGATGAATGGCCAAGCACCGCTCGGCCCTGCCTGCTGCGCAGCGTGCGGAAGGCGTCGTCAACGAAGGCGGTCACGTCGTCGACGAGGTAGTCGTGATAGCGCCCGATGGCTGGAGAATTTACATACTGACTTCCGCCGACGGACGTCCAGGCGTCCACCAGCACCACAATTACTTCTGTCTGGCTCGGCGCCAGGATTTCGTCGATCCGCTCCAGCAGGCTTCCACTCCCCCGGCCGCGCTTGAGCCAGTAACCGACATCGGTCATCGCCCCGTGGAGAAGATAGATAACTGGGTAGCGCTTCGCAGGATCGCGCGGGTAAGACTCGGGAAGGTACACGATGATCGGCCGCATGGTCGGATCTTGGAGCCGGTTGCCCTCCAAGGCAGTGCTTTCGAAATAACGCAATTCTGCCGATCCGTTGGCGAGAATGTTCCGATCCAGCAAACCGGCAAGATCTGCCCAATGTGGTCCCGGTAGCAACGGTGCTGCTGGGAAGCGTTCTTCTTTCCCGTGCAGATTTCCAGTCGGCTGTATCTGTGGCCCTAGGTATCCGTTGTCGCCGATCTGTTCGGCGTGCTGACTCACTCGTTCCCTCACCCCTTCACCGACCCCGTGGTCAATCCGGCCTTCCAATATCGTTGCAGGGAAAGAAAAGTAATTACCAAGGGCACGACAGCCACCAGTGAGCCGACCACCGTCAGCAACAGTAGTTGGGGATTTCTGCTGATTTGAGACTGCCAGCTATAAAGACCCAGGGTTACCGGGAAAAGTCGATCATTTTGCAACATAATGAGCGGAAGGAAGAAGTTGTTCCAAATGCCTACGAACTGAAACAAAAAGACCGTCACCAGCGCGGGCGATATCAGCCTGAGAACTACAGCCCTGAATATCTGCCACTCGTTAGCTCCGTCAATACGGCCCGCCTCTAGCAACTCGAGCGGCACCGCGGCCTGAGTATAAATCCGGCTGAGATACACACCGAAAGGACTAATAATGCTGGGCAGGAGGACGGCCAAATAAGAGTCGGTCAGCCCCACTTTGGCAAAGGCAAGAAAAGTCGGCAACGCGAGCGCCGTAGCGGGCACCAACACGCTACCCAGGATGAGCGAAAAAATTGCTTCTTTACCCCGGAAACGGTAGACCGCCAAACAATAACCAGCACACGCCGCCAAGACGGTGCCGACCAAAGCTCCGACGCCGGAATACAGAAGGCTGTTCAGCATCCACTGACCGAAAACATGGTCCTGTTCTGAGAACAGCTCTTGGAGGTTTTGAAAAAGTTGTGGTCGGAGGAACCAAAAGCCGAAGGATGAAACTAGGTCGGGACGGCTTTTTGTGGCGGCCACCACGAGCCAAAATACGGGGAGCAGGAAGTAACCGGTCGCAACTAGCAACACAATGTTCACCGCGACTGGAGCCGCACCAAATTTGCGCTTGATCCGAACGGAGGTCGACGGCGTGTTGGTGGTGTGGGAGGTCATGAGGTGCCGTTCCACCGCGTGGTAAACCGGAGAAATCCAAACGAAAGGACGAAGCTCACGCCAGCAATCAGAACCGATAATGCTGCTGCGTAGGAGTAGTCGTTGGCGCTCGCAGCAGAGTAGGACGCCATGGTCGGCGTGTAGGTAGAGGTGATCGTAGTTGTGATTGTTTTTAAGACTTCCGGCTCGGTAAACAGCTGCAGCGTGCCAATAATCGAAAATACTGCGGTGAGAACCAAGGCCGGAGCAATCAACGGAACTTTGATGTGAAACGCCAGCCTCAACGGCCGGGCGCCGTCAATCGACGCTGCTTCAAGAATATCGCTGGGCAACGCTTGGAGAGCCGCATAGATAATGATCATGTTATAGCCCGCGTAAGTCCAGGTGACCACATTCGCGATTGACCAAAGAATATGGTCGGTTCCCAGAAAATCAGGATGCAGCCCCACCGCTTCGAGTCCGCTGACGATGGGCGAGAGCCGAGGGTCGTAAAGAAACCCCCACATCAGGGCCGCCACCACTCCAGGTATTCCGTACGGGGCAAACACCGCGAGCCGATGGAACCGCTTGAGACGAGCGGATTGGGTGTCGAGAAGTAGTGCTACCAGCAACGCAATACCCATCATTACCGGTACTTGAATTACTCCGAACAGCAGTACCCGCATAATGCTGGCGACGAAGTCAGAGTCAGATAGCGCCCGCTGGTACTGCGCAAACCCAGCCCACACCGTGGTGGGGGTTCCGAAGAGTCCGGCTACCCGTTCCACTTTCTGAAGGCTCTGAACTACCGCGTAGCCGATGGGACCAATAAAGATCAGGAGAAACGGGATGAGGAACGGCAAAAGGAAAGCCGCTGGGGCGATGCGACTACCTAATCGCCTTCTCTTGGGCGCGTCAACAACTGAAGCTGACATCGAATCCTCCATTGAAAAGACAGTGCCGGCCACGTGATGATCACGTGGCCGACACCGTCGAGGTACACCTAGTTGACGACTTGGAGACCCTGAGCCTTTATCGAATCGATTGTTTTGGCCTGAGCGTCTTTCAGCGTGTCTTGCAGAGTTCCCTTTCCAGCAAGAGCATTCGCTATCCCATCGGCCATAAAACGGTAGGTATCCGTCATTGTCGGGCCCCAGGTGAAGTCGTTATTGACTTGTGCGGCCGCAGTTTTGAACGTGTCGAAGATCTTTTGACCGCCATAGAATTCGACGCCGCTGGTAAGCGCGGAGTCATCGGCACCGGCTTTGCTTGCCGGGTAAATGCCAGTTTCTTTGATGAGGATCGCGACAGCTTCCGGATCGGAGTTCAGCCACAGTAGGAACTTTGCCGCCTCATACGGATGCTTGCTTGTGGCCATGACCGCCGTTGACGAGCCGCCCCAGTTGCCATTTGCAGTATCGCCGGCCTTCCACTGTGGGATGGGCGCGACAGCCCATTTGCCAGAGGTATCGGGCGCGCCATCGCGGATAGTCGACCATCCCCAAGGGGCACTGACCCAGGTGAGGACCTTATCCGTGTCCCACGCCTTACTCAAAGCTTCGGAGAATCCTTGGAGATCTGTTGAGACGAGCTTCTGGTCGATCATCTTCTGCCAATAGGCGGCAACTTCTTGGGCTTGCGGGGAGTCGATCGAAACCTGCCACTTGTCGCCCTGGGTTCCGAAAAGTTTTGCGCTGTTCTGCCAGAGAAGTCCGGTGAACCAGTTCGGGTCAGTCTGCGAGAAATGAGTTATTTCGTAGCTGGGGTCGGCTGCTTTCAACTTGACGGCATCGTCGTAATACTCCTGCCAAGTGGTGGGCGCAGCCAGTCCATACTTATCGAAGATATCTTTGCGGTAGTACAGCCCCAGTGGGCCAATATCCTGCGGGACCGCGAAGACATTTTTGCCCTCGCTCACTTGACTCCAGGTCCAGTCAACGAACTTGCTTGCAGACGTCCCCACATCGGCGCAGCCGGAGATGTCTTTCAACCCGTTAACCAACCGAAAGCTCGCTACCGTGTCGTACTCGATGGGTGCGATGTCCGGGGCCGTTCCTGCCTTCAGCCCGTTGAACAGGTTTTGGTACGTTCCAGCATTACCGTTGGGAACGGTCTTGAGATCCACATGAATATCTGGGTTCTTCTCATTCCACAGGTCTACCGCTTTATCCATTCCCGTACCCCAGTTCCAGAAGGTCAAATCGACCTTCCCGCCAGCTGGAGCACAAGAACTAGCGGAGTCAGAGCTCGTGGTGGTCGACGTTCCTGACGAGCAACTAGCGAGGGCGATAGCGCCCGTCAGCACCGCTGCCAACGCCACACTTCTCCGAATCTTGGCCATGGGGATCCTCTGGTCTTAGTCACTGGAATATGCGAGAACACGCGTGCAACAGAATGACTGCGCATTCATAGCATAAGCAAGTCCGTGTGACTGTCAACACTTTTTTCCAGATTTGTCTGGGAAGGTGCGCTCGCTGCGCGGTGTCGTTAGCTGGGCTGCGCGGTGTCGTTAGCTGACGTCCTCGTGGCCAGAACCCGACCTATCGTTCTGGCCACCCGCTTTGGTCCGCGCGCCACCCGCTGGGGCTGTTTCGAACGGAGAAGCCTGCTACTGGACAGGCACTGCAATTACTACCGGGCGTTGCTGCGGCGGCGCCGGGCCACTTCGGCGAGAACCACACCCGCGGCCACGGAGGCGTTCAAGGATTCGACGGTGCGGGCCATCGGAATGGAGATTGTGGCGTCGCAGACGGTGACAGTCAAGCGAGAAAGGCCGCGCCCTTCCGACCCGACGACGAGCACCAGCGGGCCGGTGGCCATATCGAAATCGTCCGTGTTGACGGTGCCGTCGGCGTCGAGGCCGACGATCATCGCGCCGGTGGCGGCCCAGTCTTTGAGAGTCCGGACCAGGTTCGTGCACCGGCCCACCGGGATGCGAGCGGCGGTACCGGCCGAGGTACGCCACGCCGACGCCGTCATTCCGGCGCTGCGACGTTCCGGGACGAGCACACCATGGGCCCCGAATGCAGCGGCGGAGCGGACGATAGCGCCCAGGTTGCGGGGGTCAGTCACACCGTCGACGGCGACGAGAAGCGCGGGTTGGCCGGATTCGACGGCGAGCGCCATCAGCTCGTCCGGGTGTGCGTAGGTGTAGGGCGGAACCTTCAGCGCCAAGCCCTGGTGGATCGCGTTACCCGTCAGGCGGTCAAGTTCGCCGCGACCCACTTCGAGAATAGCGATCCCGCGGCCGGCCGCTTCATGGACGGCCTCGGTCACCCGCTCGTCCGCGGAAAGGCCCTGGGCCACATACAGCGCGGTCGCGGGGACGCCGGCGCGGAGGGCTTCCACCACCGGGTTGCGACCGACTACCGTTTCGGGCAAGTCACTCTTGCCCCGGACCGAGCGAGAATTGCTGGCACCATTGCGCTGCGGGTTCTTACTATCCCGCTTTGCCGCCGCCACAGCACGTTTCGCGGCCGGATGGTGCGGACGCTCCACTGCGGCTGGGGTCGGCCCTCGACCCTTGACGCCGCGGCGCTGCTGCCCACCGGTGCCAACAACCGCACCCTTTTTGGTGCCGTCTTTCCGGACCGCTCCGCGTCGCTGTGAATTGCCCGCCATAACCTTTTATCTCTTCTCTTCATTACTGGTGTAACACGTCATTGCTCAAACGAGCCGGATACTGCTGGACCCTTTACTGCTGGGCCACTGCGCTTATGTCGACACCTAATGAGCCAACGACCAGGTGGCACCGTCGCGGCCATCTTCGACCACAATCCCGGCGTGCGCGAGTTGATCCCGGATCTGATCGGAGGTGGCAAAGTCTTTGGCAGCCCTAGCCTCGGCGCGCTGGGCGAGCATCGCAACAACAAGCGCATCCGTTGCTCGTCTCAAACTATCGCTATCGCTGCTCGCCTGGCTCCACTGCGGGTCGAACGGGTCGATCCCTAGAACGGCAAGCATGGACCGCACCGCGGTCGCTGCCGTGCGAGTTCCAGCGTCATCTACTGCGGCCACTGCGGAGTTTCCTGCTCGAACGTAATCGTGCAAGACGGCTAGTGCTCGGGGAAGGGCAAGATCGTCATCCATCGCCTGGACGAAATCGCTTGGCAACAAACCGATCTCGACTGCACCCAACCTATCGGCAGCTCGAAACAGGAAGGCCTGCACGCGCTCGAAGGCGGTGACCGCATCAGCCAAGGCGTGCTGCGAGTACTCGATCGGCGACCGATAGTGCGCGCCGATTAAGTAGTAGCGCAGCGCAATAGGCCTGGTATGAGATGTGATGGAGTCAATAGTCGCAGTGTTACCAAGCGACTTCGACATCTTCTCGCCAGCGAGCGTGACCCAGTGGTTATGCAGCCAGAATCGGGCAAAGCTATCGCCAGCCGCATTCGACTGGGCACGTTCGTTCTCGTGATGAGGAAAGACCAAGTCCAAGCCGCCGCCGTGGATATCAAACTCCGCGCCGAGGTAGGCGCGGGCCATCGCTGAGCACTCAATGTGCCAACCGGGTCGGCCGGGCCCCCAAGGCGATTCCCATGCTGGTTCACCAGGTTTAGCCGCCTTCCACAGGGTGAAGTCAGCAGAATCGCGCTTGCCAGCACCCAAGGATTCACCTTGCGTCATCTCGTCGATTTGCTGACCGGAGAGCTTCCCATAATCAGGCAACGACCGAACGGCGAAGTAGGCATCACCGCCGGCTGCGTAAGCGTGGCCGGTTTCGATCAGTTGTTCAATCATGCTGATCATCTGCGGGATGTGACCGGTGGCGCGCGGTTCGATGGACGGGGGCAAGCAACCCAAGACCCGGTATGCCTCGATGAATGCCCGCTCGTGCGTCGTCGCCCACTCCCACCACGGACGATGAGCGTCAGCGGCCTTTGTCAAGATCTTGTCGTCGATGTCGGTGACGTTCCGGACGTAGCTGACCTCGTATCCGCTGTACACCAGCCAGCGGTTCAGCACGTCGAAGACAAGACTGGACCTCGTGTGGCCGATGTGGGGAATCCCCTGAACCGTCGCCCCGCAGACGTACATCGAGACCTTGCCAGGAACGAGCGGCACAAAGGGCCGTACCGATCGGGTCGAGGTGTCGTACAGGTGAAGGGTCACCCGGTCAAGGCTACCGGCCGGATGGTATACGCACCTACCAGCCGCGTTTGGGGCCTGGTGCGAGCTTGCCGCGGGCAGCGGGCTTGGTGCGGGGCTTGCCGCGGGCAGCGGGCTTGGTGCGGGCTTGGTGCGGGCCGGGCCTGGCAGCGGGCTTGGTGCGGGGCTTGCCGCGGGCAGCGGGCTTGGTGCGGGGCTTGCCGCGGGCAGCGGGCTTGGTGCGGGCTTGGTGCGGGCTTGGTGCGGGCCGGGCCTGGCAGCGGGCTTGGTGCGATCGGAATCGGTTCGTGCGACCCCGATTGTGGTCGCACGAACCGATTCCGATCGCACGAACGGCGGACGTGCCCGCGGGTGAGCCCTAGCGCTCCTAGGATGTCCAAGTGACTTCCAACCGCGCCCGACTGACCGTGGCCACCGACGGCTCCTGCCTGTCCAACCCCGGCGGGGCTGGCGGCTGGGCGTGGGTGGTCTCCGAGGAGTGCTGGGGGGCTGGCGGCAGCGCGAGCACCACCAACCAGCGGATGGAGCTGCAGGCAATCGGCCAAGTCGCCCGCGCCTTCCCCTCCGATGTGCCGCTTCTCATCCAGTCCGATAGTCAATACTCCATCAAATGCCTCACCGAATGGCTGCCAAACTGGCTGAAAAACAACTGGGTCAACTCGGCCAAGAAGCCCGTTGCCAACAGAGACCTGATCGAATACATCGCGTTCCTGCTCAAGGATCGTGACGTGACCTTCGAGCACGTGCGCGGGCACCGCGGGCATGTCCTCAATGAGATCGCCGACATGAAATGCGGCGCCGCGGCGGAGGCAACCAGAGATGGCCTGCCTGTCAACGAAGGCCCCGCGGGTTGCCTTGAAAAGCTACTCGCTCAACACTCCTGAATGCGCAGAGCAGCGGTCAGTGAACTGAGGTCAGTGAACAGCGGTCAGTGAGCTGCGGCGAAGTGCAGACGCGCGAACGAAAGTGCCTGCGCCAGATCGATCTCACGATCCTCCACTGAGGATTTTCGGGTGGAAATCTCAACAACGATACTGCCATCGAACCCACTAGCTGCTAACTGGCCGAGGATCTGCGCGCAGGGCTGGGAGCCGCGACCTGGCACTAAATGCTCGTCGAGCGCCGAGCCGGTGCCGTCCGCCAGATGCAGGTGCGTCATCCGAGAGCCCATGCGGCCCAGCATTTCCAGTGCATCCGATTCTGCGGTCGCGGTATGCGAAAGATCCAACGTGTAGTACTGATGCCCGGCTCCGCCCACTGCCGGGTCCCAATGCGGCCGGTAGGTAGAGATCACGGATCCCCGCACTCGCGCCGGGAACATGTTCTCCACAGCGATCTTCACCGCTGTCCTGGTCTGGAGTTCGGCGACGGCAGCTGAGAAGTCCAGGGCCGCAGCGCGTTGCCACACGAAGGGCGGATGCGTCACCACCGTGGAGGCACCCAAAGCCTCGGCCATTTCAATGGATCGCGCAAGCTTCACCAGTGGGTCGGTCGACCACACGCGCGACGTAATCACCACGCACGGTGAATGCACTGACAACACGGGAATTTGGTAGGTCTGCACGAGGTCGCGGAGCTCGCTGACGGACTGCGAGACGGCGTCCGTCCAAACAAAGACCTCTACCCCGTCGTAGCCCAGTTCGGCTGCGCGCCGGAAAGCGAGCCCGGTCGGTTCGGGATACACCGACGCGGTCGAAAGCCCCACGGGCGCTTCGGGTAAGCGCACCAAATCGCGGACATCAGCAAACGGAGCCACATCAGCCACTGCAGCCGAGTCAGCAAACGGAGCCAGGTCCGTGGCGGCAACACCGTCGGGCAATGGACCATCAAACTCGCTCATCGGCCGAACTCCAACTCGTCCAACTGCCGAAAGATGACGCCTTCGCGCAGGGCCCACGGGCAGATTTCCAAGACCTGCGCCCCCGTAGCGGACAGTGCGGCGCGCGCCACTAACGCACCTGCCAACAGGTGCGGCGCCCGCTCCGGCGAGACGCCATCGAGCCCAGCAACATCCGCGATGCTCATTTTAGAGACACGCGAAATCACCTGGTCCAAAGATGCGGCTGTCAGAACGCGGGGATCTCCCAGCGACGAAGCTGCGCCAAGCCGGGCCAACGTTCGGAATGTTTTGGAGGTGCCAACGACGTGGTCGATGGGGCCGGCGTGGGCGATCTTTTCTTTCAACGGCGCCATCTCCTTTGCGAGACGCTTTGCAAGAGCGGCTGCTTCGGAGCGTTTTGGCGGATCTGCCATACCAGCTTCGCGGGCTACCCGAGCGGCGCCCAGCGGCACGGACATCGCAAGATCTGGTTCCTCGCCAGTGCCGCCGGCGAATTCGAGCGAACCACCACCGATGTCGAGCACGAGCAATGCGCCACGGCTGAAGCCGTACCAGCGTCGCGCGGCCAGAAACGTCAGCCGCGCTTCGTCTTCGCCGGACATTACGCGCAGATCCACGCGGGTCTGTGCGGCAACGTCGGCGACGATCTCTGCCCAGTTGGTCGCCTCGCGCACCGCGGACGTGGCGAAGGCAAGTAGTTGTTCGCAACCTGCGCGGGCTGCAGCGAGCGCCGCTTCGCCTATTGCGTACAGCAGGGCTTCTTGGCCGTCGTCACTGAGGCGGCCGGCACTATCAATGTGCTCAACGAGCCTAAGAACGGAACGCTTTGAATTCAGCGGCTCCGGTTTCCCGCCCCGATGTGCATCGACCACCAGCAGGTGGACGGTGGTGGATCCAACATCGAGAACTCCCAGGCGCATTCTTGCAAATCTACCCGCCGTCAGCTTTCGAATTTGTAGCCCAGCCCGCGGACGGTCAGCAAGTAGCGTGGGTTCGCCGGGTCGGGTTCGAGTTTGGCTCGCAGCCGTTTGACATGCACATCAAGGGTTTTGGTATCACCGACGTAGTCAGCTCCCCACACCCGATCAATTAATTGACCCCGGGTCAACACCCGGCCGGAGTTTCGGAGCAAATACTCAAGAAGGTCAAACTCCTTGAGTGGCAACGAGATCGCTTCCGCGTTGACCGTCACCACATGACGTTCGATGTCCATCCGGACGCGGCCCGCGGTAAGTACCGCAGCATCTGGTTCTTCAGCGTCCGTGCCGCGGCGCAATACTGCACGGATCCGTGCGATCAACTCCCGCGCGGAGTAGGGCTTCGTGACGTAGTCGTCGGCGCCCAACTCGAGGCCGACCACCTTGTCTATCTCGTTGTCGCGGGCGGTCACCATGATGATCGGCACGGCGCTGCGCGCGCGGAGTGCCTTGCAGACCTCTGTGCCACTCATCCCCGGCAGCATCAGGTCGAGGAGGACGATGTCTGCGCCGGTGCGGTCAAATTCGACGAGGGCGTCGGGGCCGGTGAGTGCGATGCTAGTTTCAAAACCCTCTTTGCCGAGTAAAAACGCTAGAGGCTCAGCGATGGATTCCTCGTCCTCGACGATGAGCACCCTGGTCACATTTCTCCCTGCACACCGTTGATCGTTGCTCTGGTCACAGGCTTGTGTGTAACAGCGTCAGGTGAACCGGAGGTGGACGGCAGTTTGAGAGTAAACGTCGATCCGATTCCCACCCGCGAGAACAACGTGACCTCACCGCCATGGTTTGCCGCGACATGTTTGACGATTGCCAGCCCCAAGCCGGTGCCCCCCGTATTGCGCGATCGAGCGGGGTCTGCGCGAAAGAAGCGTTCGAAAACCCGCTCCTGGTGGGCCGCGGCGATACCTGTCCCGCGATCGGTGACGGAGATTTCGACTCCGCCCTCCCGCGAAACTCTGCTGATGCTGACGGGTGTGGCCGCCGGGGAATAGTGAATGGCGTTGTCCACCAGGTTGGTCAGGGCAGTGACTAGGAGGGTGCGGTCGCCGGTAATCAAAAGCCCTTCGGTGCCGCCGACGCTGACGTCGACGCCGGCGGCTTCAGCGATAGTGGCGGTCCGATTCAGCACGTCGCCGATGACGCTATCGACCTCGACAACGCTGTGATCCAGCTGAGTTTCGCCGCCTTGCAGACGGGAGAGCGCAATTAATTCGGTGACCAGAGCGCCCAGCCTCGTTGATTCGCGCACCATTTTTCCAGCAAATTTGCGCACCATTTCGGGCTCGTCCGAGCCATCCATCACCGCCTCGGCAAGCAACGAGATCGAGCCGATGGGGGTTTTCAACTCGTGGGAAACGTTGGCGATGAAATCGCGCCGGATGGCCTCCACGCGGGCTGCGGCCGACTCGTCAGCGACAACAACAAACACACTCCCGTCGGAAAGTGCCCTCACCTCAGCCTGAATAACGGACGGTCCGCCGCGACCCGAACGGTCCGCGAGCTGGACGTCGATGACGTCGCCCGAGAGGGCAGCCCGCTCCGCCGCATCGAGAATCCGGCGGTCGGCCATCCCGGCGCGCACCACCCCAAGTTCGCCGGCCCGCGCGTTTGCTAGAAGCACGTGGTTCTCGGAGTCGAGAATCGCGTAGCCCGTGCGGGACTCGGCCAGGACAGTGTGGGCGTATTTATCTCGCACGGTGGTGTCCGGGATGAGATCCGGGGTCGACCTGCGCACCACCAGCAGTGCGCCGATCCACCCCAGCAGAATGCCAAGTACGGCAAAAACGATCGCCACGGCAGCGTTCACGGAAACAGTCGCGAGTCGCTCTAGCGGCCCTGGTTGGCAACAGCGTTGATAGCAGCCTTGGCGGCATCCGGATCCAGGTACACACCGCCCGGGGTGATTGGCTTCAAATCCGCATCCAGGTCGTATCGAAGCGGGATGCCGGTCGGGATGTTCAGGCCCGCGATGTCCTTATCACTCACGCCATCGAGCAACTTCACTACGGCACGGAGCGAGTTGCCATGGGCGGTCACGAGTGTCACTTTCCCAGCTCGCAGATCGTCCGCGATGGGTCCGTAGAGGTACGGCTCCAGACGGACCACCACGTCGGCCAAGCATTCCGTCTTCGGCGCCGCGTCACCAAGATCGGCGTACCTCGGATCGCCGGCTTGGGAATATTCGTTGGTGTCACTGATCTCTGGCGGCGGCGTGTTGTACGAACGTCGCCACAGCTGGAACTGCTCCTCGCCGTACTCCTGCAGCGTGGACTTCTTATCCTTGCCCTGCAGGTCGCCGTAGTGCCGTTCGTTGAGCCGCCACGAACGGCGAACATCGATCCAGTGCCGGTCCGCTTCATCCAGCGCCAGCTGCGCGGTGTTGATCGCTCGACGCAGCAGCGAGGTGTGCAGCACATCGGGAAGCAGGCCGGTTTCCTTCAACATCTGCCCGCCCCGGATAGCTTCGGCGTGGCCCTTCTCCGACAGCGGAACATCGACCCAGCCGGTAAACAGACCGAGGTCGTTCCACGTGCTTTCACCGTGGCGAAGAAGTATCAGTGTCGAAGAGGGCGCTGCAGGGGATGTCATGACCCAGGATTCTGCCTTAAAAGCTGACGCTTGCGGTAGCTTCGGCGCACCATGTACAGCGCGAGGCCGGCCACGAGGAGCAGCGGCGCGAAGGGCAGGAAGGTTCCGACCACCACCGCGACCCAGGTCGCAAAACTCACCACGGCGTCCCAGCCGTTGGCAAGCCCACCGGTGAAACCGCTGCGCTCGGCGATTGGCTCCGCATCGGTCCGCACCTGAACTGCGGTGAACGTGACCGAGATCGTCGACAGGCCAACCTGATCGGAGAGAACTTTGAGCTGACCCTGCCAGGATTCGAGATCAGACTGCCGGCTGGTCAACTCTGACTCAATAGAGATGATGTCGGCAACGCTGACCGCTTCGGACAGCAGCGTGCGTAATCTGTCGACGCTGGTCTGCAGTGACGCGATTCGACTTTGCGCGTCGGTGACCTGGGCGGTGACGTCCTGCGCACTTTCAGTGAGACGGGTCACCTTTCCGGCGACGCTTCGAATGTCCGTCAGCAAGGCGTCGTACTTGTCGACTGGGACGCGCAGCACCATAGTGGCGCTCGCGCCGGATTGCTCCAGGCTTCCGACGAATCCGCCAAGGACGCCGGCACGCGCGCTGACCTGAGCGGCGGCCGCGGCCACCGCGTCACGTTTGACGTCGGCCGACTGCTCTCGAGGTGTCTGGGGGTCGATGGTCAACTCCAGTTGCACGTCAGCAGTTTTGATCACCTGCCTGTCCTGCGTCGGGCCAGGCGCCGTAGCTGGGACGCTGCCCGGTTTGCCGCCGGCGCCGCTTCCTGAACTGCCCGACGCATTGCCGTCCGGGCTGCTCTCCGGATTGCCTTCTGCGCTGGCGTCGAAACCGGGTGCAGCTGCTGCCGCGCTAGTCTGAGCTGGCGCGTTCTGCGGAGCCTCGGCGAAACTCGACATCGCTGCGCTGCCGGAATCCTGCGAATTCGAACATGCCGCAACGGCTGCCAACAGCGCAATGCCTACCAGGGCGAATCGTTTGTGTCTCATGGGCTTCAGACGGGACTGCGGCGCGAAGTGGTTGCAGGGCCGCTAGTTACAGTTCGGTCTCAGGGCACTGCGCCCACTGGCTCAGTCCGGCGAGCCGGCTCGTAAAAACCCCCACTGTGGGATATTCACTGTCGTGATCTTGATACTCGGTGGCTCGTCGGAGGCTAGAGCTCTCGCACTGGCACTCACCGCAAAGTCGGTGCCCATCATTTCGTCGTTGGCGGGCCGCATCAAAGACCCCGCCCTGCCAGCCGGCAAAGTTCGCATAGGCGGGTTCGGCGGCGTCGACGGTTTGACGAAGTACCTGCGCGAGAACGCCATCCAGGCCGTCATCAATGCCACCCATCCCTTTGCCGCAACCATCAGCGCTTCCGCGGAAGCGGCATGCGCAAAAAATTCGGTGCCACTCCTGAGGCTGCTGCGGCCCGGTTGGGATTCACTTCCCGGGGCAGCCAGCTGGCACTGGGTTCTGGATACACAGGAGGCGGGCGCTGTCGCCGCTGAACTCTCGGACCGAGTGTTTCTGACCACAGGTCGACAGACTGCGCATGAGTACATTCCAGCGTTGGGTTCCCGCTTTACTGCCGTTCGCGTGGTGCAGGCTCCGTCGGAACCTCTTCCCGAAACGTGGGAAGTGATCACAAGCCGAGGACCATATTCTCTTGGAAGCGAACGAGAGTTCATGTCCAGCAGGCGAGTTGGAGCGCTCGTGACGAAAGATTCGGGCGGCACCTACACCAGCGCGAAGCTCACCGCCGCAACCGAACTCGGCATTGACATCGTCATCATTCGCCGCCCCGAGCCAGGACAGGCGCGGCGAGTCGAGTCGGTGGACGGGGCAGTGAGCTGGGTTACCGCGCTTTCCGCGCTGCCACACTAGCCGACAGAACAGTCGCCAACACTGCCGACAGAGCAGCCGCCAGCCCCGCGGATGCCACACCCACCGCGGCCGCAAGTGTTGCCGTGCGGCTGATGTCGGCAACATCAGGCTCCGGTCCGGTGCCTAGCCTTCCGCGGTTTTCGGTGTGGCCGTCATAGACGTTGACGCCGCCGAAGGTTCGACCCAGCGCGCCTGCGAAGGCCGCCTCGACGAGCCCCGCATTCGGACTCGGATGGCCCGGACCATCCCGAAGTGCTGCTCGCACAGCCTCTTTCGCCGAGCCGCCGACCATCGGTGCGCACCCGGCGATCACGAGGACCCCCAGCCGCGCTGGTAGTAGGTTTGCGACGTCGTCCAGTCGCGCTGCTGCCCACCCGAAGTTGCTATAACGGGCGCTGCGGTGGCCGATCATCGCGTCCAACGTGTTGATCACCCGATACCCGAGCAGCCCGGGCAAACCCGCGACCGCACCCCACAACAGCGGCGCCACAACAGCATCCGCCGTATTCTCTGCCACCGATTCGCAGGTCGCCCTCGTGATTTCGGCAGCATCCAGCTCCTTCGTGTCCCGGCCCACCAGGTGTGTGACCTGGATGCGAGCCGCTGGCAGGTCGCCGGCCTGTAGCTGGCTCGAAATCGTGCGCGCCTCACGCTCAAGAGATCGCCCGCCCAACACCGACCAGGTGCCCAGCGCCACTAAGCAGGTGCGCGCCCACGCGGGCTTCGCCGCCCGTTCCAACATCGCAGCACCGACCACTACCCCGCCCACCAGCGCCGCGACGTGGAAAATGCCGGCTCGCTTGCTATCTGCGTAGGTTGCTTTCTCCAGCGCCCCAGCAAGTTGTCCGAAGCCGGCCACTGGGTGCAGCCGTCGCGGATCGCCGAAGAGGCGGTCGGCGCCCACACCGATCAACAGGCCTGCTGCGGAAGTCATCACAACTGTCAATAATAGGGACGTGACCGCCCCCTCCCCTGCCCCTACCGCGCACCGCACGCTTATTACCGGCGGCGCCAGGTCCGGCAAATCCGTGGTTGCCGAGCACTTGCTATCTGGGGTGCCCCAAGTCGCCTGCCTCCTTCCCGGCCCCATTCCGAATGCGGAAGCCGACCCGGAATGGGCGGCGCGCATTGCGATCCACCAGGCCCGCCGGCCCGCACATTGGCTCACCGTCGAGACATCAGACTTGGCAACGGGTATCGCCGAGGCGCGGGGGGCTGTGTTGATTGATTGCCTGGGCACGTGGGTCACGGCCGTCATGGACGAGCTGCAGGGGTGGGACGCGCCAGAAAGTCAGTGGCGCAACGCTTTTGATGCCCGACTCGCGGGCTTCATTCGGCAGTGGACTCTCGCTGCCGGACCCCTGGTTGCTGTGACCAACGAAGTGGGGATGGGGCTGGTGCCAGACTATAAGTCGGGCCGGCTGTTCCGAGACCTGCTGGGGACCGTCAACCAGGCCGTAGCGGCGGCCAGCGATGACGTTCTGCTGGTGGTCGCTGGCCGCACGCTCAGGTTGTGACGGCTTCGCGTCACTGAGGCTCTACACCCTCCGGCCGGTTGGTAGGGAAGCCCGGTTTGCCGTAGATGGCCTGTTCCAGCCCGCGGATATAACCGATCGCGAACAACCGACCGAGAGTGCCATACGCCGGTCGCTCGTTCGATTCGCCGTGCATTGTGGGCACATGATCTGGCCGCATCGGACCGTTGAAGCCGACCTCGGCGTAGGCCCGCATGCACTCGGGCAGGTCCGTCTGCCCCTCATCGTGGAAGGTTTCCTCAAAGTCGTCTGCCGTGCCACGGACGTCGCGAAAATGCACGAACGCGATCTGGTCGCAGCTACCGAATTCCCTGATCAGCGAAGGCAGGTCCGCTTCCATCAGTGCGAAATTGCCTTGGCAAAAAGTGATGCCATTGCTCGATGATGGCCGGAGCGAAAGCATGCGTCGAAAGGCGTCCGGCGATCGCATGATGTGCGGAACGTTGCGGCCCATCATCCGCGGCGGGTCGTCAGGGTGCATCCCCAGTTGCACCCCAGCGGCTTCGGCAACGGGGATCACCGCGTCAAGGAAGTATTGCAATCCGCCCCAAAGCTGGTCGTCGGTGACCTCGCCCGGCGCTGCCAGGGCGGCAGCGCTTCTGAGTCGGAAGCCCGGAATCCGGTGACAAGAGCGCCGCCGCGGCCAACAATGTCGACACTGGTTCGACCCCAGCTCGAAATAGCCATCCAGTTGTAACAGAGCGTCGGAATCCCCAGGCGACCCATGGCCTGAATCTGGGTGATCACGTTCTCAATCTGCTCGTCGCGGCCGTCGAGCCCGAGACGCACTTTGTCTAGGGGCGCGGTGTCTTCAATGGCGATCACTTTCAGGCCGTGATCTGCAAACAGGTCCATATCCCGTTTGATGGCCTTTTCGCCCCAGGGAATGTCATCAGCTTCGGCCCCCTTGAACCCGTCTTTGCCGACGGAGGCGAACATGCGCTGGTCTTGTTCGGCTCCGTTGAGAAGCGCGACCACGTTGTCTACCCCGCACTGCTTGACCAGCTTCCACAAGGGGTCGGGTCGGGGGGAAAGCATCTCTGACAGTTGGATCATGGTGCGTGCCTTTCGATTAAGGAGAAACAGGACCTGCGGGCGATGCTTAGGGCATGCCCGCGCTTTAGCTTTCTTTCAGCGGCAGAGGCGCTGCAATTCGGGCCAGCAGGCCACCGTCGACCCGAATATCGGCGCCGGTGACGAAGCTTGCACGGGGGCTCGTGAGGAAGGAGATCACTTCGCCAATTTCCGAGGGACGGGCTATTCGGCCGAGCGGGTGGGCCGTCCCCCAATTCGCCAGGACCCGTTCGGCGCCGTCGTCCGACCCGTCACCGAACAACGCGGCGGACTGGCGCAGCATGGGCGTATCGACTGATCCGGGGCTGACGCTGTTGACGCGGATACCGTATTCCGCCTCGTCAACGGCCATCGATCGCGCTAACGAGTGCAAAGCACCTTTGCTGGCGGTGTAAGCCGCAACCTGGTTCTGGGTCGCGGCCGCCTGCACGGAGGCAACAATGACGACGCTGCCCGACGGGCTTTGCCGCAGGTACGGCAGCGCCACGTGGGCGGCCATGTACACGCCTTTGACGTTCACATCGAAAACCTCATCCCACGTCTGCTCGGACGTGGAGACAACATCGCCGTAGCGTTGAATTCCCGCGCACGTGACCAGCGTGTCCAAGCGGCCAAAGCGTGCGATTGCCAGCTCGACGGCCTTCTTGCTCGTGTCCGGGTCGTTAATCGCGCCCGCGACGCTCACCGCTCGGCCCCTGCGTCGATGAGCTCCCTCGCGACATCCTCTGCCTGCTCAATGGTTTGACCGTGCACCACCACTGCAGAGCCCTGGCGTGCCAGCTCCAGAGCGACCCCTCGGCCGATGCCCTGGGACCCGCCCGTTACCAGAGCAACGCGCCCCTCGTGTTCGCCCATCTTTATTCGCTCCTGTCGTGTGGTTTCAAGCTGTGTCTCGTCGCGGACTCCAACGTCACGCTGATGGGTATTTCTACGCGAACATTCGCCCCCAGGCGCAGGACACTCCGTCGTCCCGGACCACTCGTCTGCATACTCGCCGGTTCGATGGCAACAGCCCTGGCGCGTTTGTACCAGGGAAACTCATCGCTCGCGTTGAGCTCTTGCCAGAGCCAGGCGTAGGGCAGAAGTTCGCCGTCCCACTCGATGCGGGCTGTGAGATCCAGATCCAGGTTGGTGATCGACGCCCAATGGGCCTGGAAGTCGTGCAACCAGCCAAACAGCTCTCGCGGAGATCCAGGGGCAGGAATTTCGCGCAAGTCAAGACGGTCGCCAGAGGTTGCCACCGCATACGGCCATTGATGCTCAGAACCAGGATTGCGAATGGAGGTGGTCTGCTCGTCGCTGGTGAATCGTCGGGCGCCGGTTTCGATCCTGCACGTTCCGTCGAGAAACGCACCTCCGAACGCCGGGTGGTGCGAGTAGTCGAACTCCAGAGCGGTGGTGCTCAGATTGGTGAGGGTGTCGATGATGCTGATGGTCGGGCCGGTGAGCCTGATCGTCCGGTCGATGCGCACGGGCACGGAAAAAAGTTCAACATGCAGACGCGCCGTGTGTTCTGTCTTGTCATCGACACTCCACGCTGCGACGGACGCTTCACCATGGAAGGCCAGGGGCGCACCGTGCACCTGCCGCGGGTCCCCGGCGTTCGGCGCCAGAGTCTGCCAGCCGCCCCTGTACTGCTCGAGCCAGCCAGCTTTCGTATCGAACGTGGACGGCTGTTGCCCGTCCCGAATGGCATCCGCCCGCTCCCGCCAGGGGGTGCGAAAAAGCACATCTACCCCGGTGCGCCGATCTGTGAGGGAGAGAATATCTGCCCCGCGCTGCGGGTCGATGGCGACAAACAGATCAGCGGTGGAGAGATCAAGGGTCTGCACGATCAGCCCGCAAAGGCATGCACTGGGACGCCACGAGTGGTGGTGCTGAGCGCAAACACTGAGCCAGCAAGGGGTTGCTGGAGCAGATCAGCTTCCGAGAGGCCCGCCGAGGCAGAGGTGATATACAACGTCCCATCGTCTGCGAACGCGCAACTTGACGGCTTCTCCACCGGCATGGGCACGCGCCCTATCAACCGACCCGTGCTGTCGTAGCGGTGCACGGCGTAGCCACCCCACACCGCGAGCCACACGCATCCGTCCATGTCGACGGCCAGCCCGTCCGGAAGCCCCGGGCTGACTTCGCACAGTTGCGTGAATTCGCCGAGATCTTCTTCGCCGCAGCGGTAATCGGCTTTAAGAAGCTGGTGAGTCATGCTATCTGCAAGGTACATGACGGTGTCATCTGCATTCCAGCCGAGGCCGTTGGGGAGCGAGAAACCAGAGGCCATCACTGTGCTTTCTGCGCGGCCGTCCCAACGATGGAGGGCCCCCACCCCCGGCACAAACTCCTTGTGGGTACTTCCCGCCCAGAGGCGACCCTGGGAGTCGCACTTCGCGTCATTCATCCGCCGGTAGCTTTCTGGCAGCACCGGGTCGACGAGTTGCAGCTCACCATCGACAAACAGCCCGAACCCGCCTTCGACTGCCACGGCGAACCCCCTGTTATTCAAGCGGGGCGCCGCTGCCCCCAGGAGCGTGGGCATGGACGAGACGATCTGCTCGCCCGTCGTCAGGTCGTTCTCGAAGAGCAGTCCGTTGTCAATGTCCACCCAGCACAACCCTCCGGAGCGTCGGTCGAAGACCGGCCCTTCGCCCACTGTGGCCCGAGCGCGGATCACCACTTCAGGTGGGGCAAAAACTTCGACGGTAGTAATAGGTCGTTCCCTTCAAGAGGTCCGAGCCGAGCTAGTAGATACGGGAATCGCTGCGCGTCACGTGGGAGCAGGCTAACGCCTCTGAGGCGCTCACTCCCTGTTCGATAGTGTGGCGCACCACATTCTTCGTACTTACCGTGGCGCGCGCCTGCACAAGAACTGTGGGGAAACCCTGTCTGGACTCGGTCGGCCCCGATACGAGTGAACAAAATCTGGCACTCGGTTTTATGGTTCTGCTGCTGGTGATTCTGCCTGCCGCTGCGACGTCAGGCGAGTGTCTGGCCGCGCCGAACCCGCCAGGCGTTCGCCGGCAGGCGCTCACCGACCCTGCATTGTTGAAGAGGAGCGCTTCAGCCCCTTTGCGCTTGAGGTTAAAGCATCCCGCAAGCGTTGTTTACGGCGACGCAGTGTCCTGATGCCCGCTGCTGTGGCGGTTAGCTACTCGGGCTGAGCGCAAAATGGTGAAACCCAGAATCAGGAAGACGACGAGCGTCACCGCCACCGCGGCGTCTGGAACGGGCTGCACGGAAAGGATCGTCGTAAAATCTGCGGCCGCGTGCACGACGATCAGCGGCGTAACCCATCGGTATCGGAACTGGAACGCGGCGAGAACGAACCCGTAGCACGACGAGGCGACAACATTAAGTGCGACGTCGTCCAAGGTTCGACTCGTCGTCGCCAGCGCGGACAAATGTTGTAAGCCGAAGAGTGCTGCGGTCACGGCAACTGATGCCAGCGGCGGGAAAGATCTGCGCATTCTTTCGAGCACCACTACTCGGCTTGTCAGCTCTTCATTCACTCCGACCAGCACGAGCGTGAGCGCCCACATGCCAAACCCGGGTTCGTCATTGCGCAAGCCCGACGGTAAAGCCCACACCAAAACTTCGGCGAACAGTGGCAGCAGAAATAGCAAAGCGAGCCTGCCGCGCCAGGCCACGAGGATGCCCGACGTACGCCACAGTTTGCGAGCGGTAACGATGGAGACCGCGAAGATCACGCAGGCAACGTTCGCAGCCAGACCTAAGTACCAGCCGGAGATACCGACAAGGGGACCGAGAGTAAGCGCGCCGATAATGACGAAAAAACGAGCCAGATGAATGCCCACGCCAAATCCGAATGCACTCCACCGATCCTGGTTCACCCCGAGCAATATACGGAGCGGGTACGAAAGGTTCCACTTCGCTGATCCTTTACAGGCTGTCCAGGGGCTAGCTAGAGGCGATGCCACGCAGGGTGGTCGCAAGGGGACCACCCACGAAGCCCGGCCACATTTTGACGGTGCGCATCGGAACGCCCACTCCACAGGTCCGGAAGTACCTCCAGATGGCACGCACAAGCGATGAACACCGCGGCGGCGCTTATGCGTGCGCCTGACCTGGCCGAGGGCCCGCCTTGGTCAGCGGTGTCCAACGGTCCCTACAACGAACGTCTACCGGTTGCGCTAAGCGGTCAATTTTAGGTCGCGGAGGATGATCAATTTCGTCCCGATCGGGGATCGCTGAGTGGTCATTAGTCTCCCAGTGGGCCTCGGGGTGGTGCGCGTTTGTGGTGGGTCAGTTGCGGCGACCGGCGACCTGGTGTGCGAGTGCGCCGCAGCCGAGCAGAATCGCGACGGCGGCTACATCCAGGGCCAGGATTATCAGGGTCGAGGGGTTTTCGCTGGACATTGCCCGCAGGAGCGGGTTGACCGGGGATGCGTGTGGAATGAGAACTGCCAGCATCACCAACATCATTGCGGTCAGTACCGCGTACCCGGGGCGGGGCAGCATCCAGTTGCAGCACAGCATGGCGATGCCAATACCGGTGCAGGCGCAGCCCAACTGCGCCGCGGCGCCGAGCAGCAATACTGCTGGGGTGATCGTATGGTGTCCGACCGCGAGCGGTAGGGCGAGGCCGATAGCGGTTAGGACACCGCAGCCGAGCATCGCGGCTGCGACCTGTGAGGCCAGCGCACGTCGTCGTCCGACGGAGACCACGATGATCGCCCGTTGTGCTGAGTCGTCCAGGTTCAGGATGGCCATGCCCAACCAGGTCGCAGCGACCAGCAGCACCCCGGCGCATATCGCGTACAGCGGCAGTAACGGTCCGTTGTCATTCCAGGTGGCGATACCTACGCCAACAATGAATAGCACCGCCGGGGCAACCCAGCGTTGGGAGCGCGAAAGGGTGACCAATCGGTAACGCAGCAGCGCTGTCATCGCAGGTACGTTTCGGGGTTGACGGAGCGAATCGACCAGCCGCGGGACAGGGCCGTGCTCAGTACTTCATCACAGGCTGCAGCGCTCACCAGCAACCGCACTTGATCGGCGGTGACGGTAACGGTAAGCACTCCGGGCAGCTCGCCCCACACTGGTTCAGCCGCCGGCATCCCGGAGCCGTGGACCAGCAAGACGGTCACCATACCGGTGGCGCCGACCGTGAGGCGACCCCCGACCAGCTCGTGAACAACAGCTCCCGGTAATTGGCCGCGATGATCGGTGAGCACCACCGCCGCACCGTCGGCGGCCGCCTGTAACAGCATTCGGGTCAGCACCGCCGCGCTTACAGCATCTAAACCGTCGAAGGGTTCGTCGAGCACCAACAACTCCGCGGGAACGAGGAACGCCTGCGCGATGACCGCCTTACGCTGCGTCCCGCCCGACGCAGTCGCCAACTCCGCATCCCGACCGGTACCCACATCCAACCGATCGAGCAGCACCTCGGCCCGCCCGCGGGCCGCCCGGGCGGTCAAGCCCCGTATACGGCCCAACTGCGATAAGTAGGAGTGCGGCGACAAGCCCCGGTGAACACCGCCTGACTGCGGAACATACCCGCAGATCCGGGGGCGGCCCAGCACCTCCCCGGAAGACACGCCGCTCACCCCCGCCAGGATCTGCAGCAACGTCGACTTTCCCGCCCCGTTGCCTCCAACAACCTGCAGTAAGACGCCAGCAGGCACCTCAAGATCAACACCGGCCAGCACCGGGGCGGCCCGACCGTATCGCTTCACCACCCTCTGCAACCTCACCAAGACTTTCTACGCCCTCACGCTCGGCGAAAGTAACCCGTTCGCAAACACGATCCCGCCTACCAACGTCGTGCGGCGCCGGATTCGTGCGCCTGCGCTGTTGACGACCAAGATCACGACATTTCCGCAACGAATCGACCTACGGGACGGCTCTGAAGTGTTCGACTGTGAGAACGGCTCGTAGGAGTGGTGCAGTAGCCGCTTGCAGTCTTGGTAATCTTGGACGTTCTGAATCCGTCGATGTGCGCCTCGATGCTGTCCCTCTCGACGAGCAACAGGTACGAATTGGGCGACTCGTTTAAACGTGATGTCGAGAGCTTGCAGAACCCGGGCTGACAGCAGATCAGGTGACGGGCTTGCTCGAAGGCCGACTCGAACTCGGCCTCTTCGCCAGAACGCACTGGCAGGATCGCGTGTTCAAGAATCACAATCCCAGCTTTTCACATGATGCCCGTTTCGGGATCCCCAATCGGGACGAGAACTATCTTGGTCGCCGGGCAGCTGAATCGCAGCCGAGGAGTTTCATTTGATCGGAAGGCAATTCTCGCTGGAGCAACCGAGGCTAGCCTCGGGCTTTCATCGAATTGGTTGATCGGGTCGTGTCCAGATCAAGAAAAGGTGCTCTGATCTGCGATAATAAGGGTCTCTTAGGTCCAAATCGTCGCTAGTTCAGGAGCACCTTTCCGATGCAGAAGCCTACCGGTTCTTACCCGTCGTTGCTTGTGGACACCACCGGCAAGGACTTGGTGTCGCAGGCCGGTGCGGTGGTGCTTGTCGCAACAGCCCGCAAGGTCGGCTTGGACCGGGAACTGAGCGCGGCGTTGCGGCCCTGGAAATCACCGTGGGCTGTGATCGATCCTGGAAAGGCGTTGCTGGATATGGCTTTCGCCGTCGCGTTGGGCGGGGATTGCCTCGCTGACCTGGCGGTGGTCAGGTCCGAACCGGCTTTGTACGGACCTGTCGCGTCGGATCCGACGATGTCACGACTTGTCAGCGCACTTGCTGTCGATCCTGGTGCGGCTTTGATAGCGATCAACACCGCCCGCGCGAAGGTGCGGACCAGAGCGTGGAAACTCGCCGGGAGCACGCACCAGACCACAACATTGATGCTCGGCGGCCATTGGTGATCGATTTGGATGCCACCCTGATCACCGCCCACTCCGAAAAGGAACAAGCCGCACCGACGTTCAAACGCGGATTCGGTCACCACCCCTTGGGGGCGTGGATCGACCACGGCGCCGAGGGGACAGGTGAAGCGGCAGCGATGCTGCTACGCAAAGGCAACGCCGGATCCAACACCGCCGACGACCACATCACCGTGACCAAGCAAGCGTTGGCGCAACTACCATCTCATCGCAGCGGGGGCGGGTCGGGAAGAAAGTGTTGATCCGCACCGACGGCGCCGGCGGCACCCACAGATTCGTGGAATGGCTGACAGGGCAGGGGTTATCGTACTCGGTGGGGTTCACCCTCACCGACACCCCTGGTCTGTGAGGGGCCGAGGAACTGGCGTTGATTCCGCAAAAGGCGTGGACCCCGGCCTACGACGCGGACACCACCCCCCGCGATGGTGCATGGGTGGTGGAACTGATCGAGATGGTCGATCTGACCGGGTGGCCGCCCGGGATGCGGATCATCGTCCGCGCCGAACGGCCGCACCCCGGGGCGCAACTGCGGTTCACCGACATCGACGGAAACCGGCTCACCGCGTTCGCCACCAACACCACCCGTGGGCAACTAGCGGACCTGGAACTACGCCACCGCCGCCGGGCCCGCTGCGAAGACCGCATCCGGGCGGCGAAGGATCCCCCAGCCCCAAAGGGCCGGGAGGTGCCCCCACCGGTCTGCGGGACCTTCCGCTGCACGGATTCAACCAAAACCAAATCTGGCTCGCCGTAGTCGCACTGGCCACCGATATCACCGCCTGGTCCCAAATGCTGGCCCTCACCGGCACCGCGGCCCGCAGGTGGGAACCCAAGCGCCTACGCCTGCTGCTGTTCTCAATTGCCGGATACATCGCCAAACGATCCCGAAGGGTCCACCTACGGCTCTCCGGACACGCACCCCACCGGGCACTGATCGCCGCCGCACTAGCCCGCCTTCATAACCTACCGAACCTGGCCTGACCAGCCACAACAACCAACCCCAGCAACCCGAAGCAACAGGACCGGCACGTGGAACCGGCGCCCACCCAGCGACCCAAGGCCCACCAGACCTACCCACAACAGAAACGAGACCCCAAAACGACCAAAAACCTCTTCAACCAAGAAACC
Source organism: Nakamurella antarctica (assembly GCF_003860405.1). Classification (NCBI taxonomy): domain Bacteria; kingdom Bacillati; phylum Actinomycetota; class Actinomycetes; order Nakamurellales; family Nakamurellaceae; genus Nakamurella; species Nakamurella antarctica. The sequence goes on from NZ_CP034170.1 coordinate 2,992,755, forward strand.
CCAACCACCCCATGAAAGATCGAGGCTAACCCGTACCCCCGCTCACCCCCCCGCCCCGGGGCAGTCGATGGTTATCGACGTGCGCCATCAGCAGTCTCAAAGTAGGTCCAAATAAACTATTGAATGATCGTAAGCCACGCGATTTAAACAATTTACATGAGCACCTAGGAATTGATTTTCTTGATGACCTTCCCGCTTAACCATCGCAACTACATAATCGGGCGTTTCGAAGTGCCAGATTGCGAATGAAAAAGAACATTTTCGGTAAGTCTGAGGTAGTCATTACCAGTTCCCGCTCGCTACCTTGGCATCAATGGAACTAAAAATGTTGTAATAGAGTAAATAAAGGGCCTTGATTGCCCGAAAATACAGTGTTGAATGGTACTTCACCGCTCCCCCATTCAGGGCCTTTGCCAAAAGAGTTAGCCCAGGAGTGGCCTGCAATTTGTAGGTGTTTGATGAAGGTGGGCAATTCAGCTGGTTCAGATTGAAGAACACAATCCGCTTCGGTAATTATAGTTAGGTAGGCTTTTGCCGGTAGATCGGAGAGGTCAGTAATGCATTCATTAAAAGCCGGCCAGTTTCCTCCAAAGTAGGAAGGAAATCTAAAAATCTCGGCATATCGCGCAAATAGTGAATCGAGATTTTTCATGTCCTTCCCATCAATTTTGATAGTTATTCCGAGCTTGTCGGTAACTACGGGCAGGTGCGCCTTTTGCTGATCGAGAAAGTGAACCCAAGGGCCACTGCGATCCTTCAAATTATAGTCAGCCATCATGGAACCCTCACGAAGCTTTTGTAGTGGTCAGGCGAGTAATAATATGATCCATCCGAACCAGTGACGATCCGTTCTCCTCCGGCATTAATGTTACCCGTTGCCGGTACCGTGCCCCACTCGCGGTAGGTGATCTTTGAGCCGTTGGCATCTGTTTGAGGGAGAATGCTGCTGCCTGACCGGCCATCATTTTGGAAAATCTTGGGAACGGATGGACCCTTAACGCCTGATTGCCAAATCACGCCGTTGGTTCGGATGCTATCGATCACGGCCTTTGATTCGGCAGGGATCGGCGCGCGAGCAGATACGGCTTTCCCTGCTGAGCTTGCATATTTGATGATGAATCCGGCCGCGAGGCCGAAGCCGGCACCTTCCGCGGCGGCTATCACTTGATCTCTGACGCTGGCACCGTTGTATGCGCTGCCGGACCAAGTGGCGGTGGCGCTTGCTAGGACTACGCACCCAACGACCATTGTTCCAGCTGTTGCAAAGGTGCAGGTCGCCGATGCAAGGGCCCCTGAAGTAGTTACAACAGCAATGGTGAGGACTGCGTTGACGAGCGGGTCTAGGTCGCTTGCGAAATTTGCTACCACCGAGACCTGAGCCCCCCAGGCTTCCCGCTGCAAATCATATTTGACGACAGCATCCGAGTAACACGACCAACTTTGGCAGCCTATAAATAGGCGCCAAAGTTCCTGCCCACTGAGCCTGGTGTCGAGTGCGAACTTAGCCACCCATTTGTTGTATTTGTCTTGTGGAAATGGGTGGGTGACTGAGACGTCACCCGCCTTGACTGGTGCATTTCCACCTGCTGGGGAGGTAACCGCGGGGACTTTACTGGGGCTACTCGAACGAATTTTGGAGGCGCTCTTTGCGCCTACAACGATGTTGTCGGACACCAGCGGTGGTGTGATTCTTACTGATGAGAGGTCTCCGGCTGACTGGGGGTCTCTGAGGAGCGCTGTGTGTCTGACGGGTTTGGGTTGGCCTCCGCAGCGGGGGCCGCCTGTGAAGTCGCTGGAATTGAGTGGGCAGTAACCGAGGTAGTCCGTGTTCGTAGTGGGGTTGCCTGCGACGAATGCGTACCTGTTTTGGGATTGCGACGCGAACACTGACCCCTGGTAGGGGTCCGGGCTGAGCCAGGTCGCGGTGACGGGGTCGTATTGGCGGGCGTAATAGGAGCTCAAATGGATGGTGGGATCAGTGATCTCGCCGCCGAACCCAACCCTTGCATTCCACCCAGGGGTGTTGAACGTCTGATTCCCATAGTCACCGTAGGTGGCTTGTTCGGTGACAGTTGCGCCGATTGTTTGGGCGATGGGTGAGCCTTGGGCATCGGTGAGGTTCCACCGCACCCCGGTGCCTGGGGTGGTGAGGGTGGAGGCTTGGATAGCGACGTTGCCGGTGATATCCCGAACCATGTTGGTGGTTCCGGAGGCGGGGTTGGTTTGCGACAGGACACTCAGGCCGTCCCAGACACTGGAAGTCACAGTGGGTTGCCCCACAGGGCTCCCCGCATTGCCGCCACCCGCGCCGCTGCTGGCGTTACCTGTGCTGCCGGTGGTGGTGGTGTCGGTGCTGGTTTGGAGGCGGCCGATGCCGTCGTAGGTGTTGTCGGTGGTGCGGCCGTCTCTGGTGATGTGGGTGAGCCGGTTTTGCGGGGACCACCCGTAGTTGGTGGTGGATCCGTCGACGGTTTCGGTGGTGCGTTGCCCAACCCCGTCGTAGCTGTAGGCGGCGGTGTGGGTGCCGGTGGCGGAAATGATTTGATTCAAGTTGTTGAACGTCGCGTTGGTGGTGGTGGGGTCGGCGCCGGTGGTGACTGCGGAAACCCGGTTCCCGGCCGCGTCATACCCATAGGTGGACGCCCCATCCCCACCCGCACCGGCTGCTGCAGCTCCGCCAGCACCTGCTCCGCCAGCATCTGCTCCCGTTGCGCCTGTCGTTGCGCCAGCACCTGTGTTGGTGGTGGTTGTTGCGGTGAGCCGGTTGAGGGGGTCGTAGGTGTGGGTTTGGGTGTTGGACGTGACTGGTTTCGCTGGGCCTGCGGCGACCCCGGCGACAGTCGTGGGCGTGAGCAAAGCGGCCAGCCCAGCCCGAGGGTCGATGCCGCTGGTGGTGACGGTATTGGTTTCGGTGGTGACGTTGCTGCGGGTGTCATACCCGTAGCCGAGAACAATTTTGCCGCCCGCCGGTACCTGCCCTTGCGCGGTCGGAACATCCCACCCGGCTAGGTAGTCACCGGGGGCGATCCCACCAGCTGGGTTCCCGCCGCTGCCGGGGACCACAGGGCCCAACGGTGTGGGGGTGGGGTCGGTGGGGAGTTGGTGGGTGATGGTGGTGACCCGACCAGCTTTGTCATACCCGAAGGTGGTGTTCACCCCATTCGACCGATCCTGCGACACCAAGCGCCCAGCTTTGTCGAAGGCGTATTTCAACTCCCCAAACGGCGACTTCTGCGCCACCGGCAACCCAGCCGCGTCGAAGGTGGTGGTGAGGGTTTCACCGGTGGGGTAGGTCAAGGCGGTTTGTTGGCCAGCTTTGTTGTAGGCGTGGGTGATGGTGGCGCCGGTGGGGTTAGTTTCGGTGAGGAGCTGCCCAGTGGGGTCGTAGGTCCAGCCGGTGACACCGACACTGTCGGTCATCGCGATGGGTCGACCTACTGCATCGAACTCCCACCCCACCGTCGTATCAGGTGCCGGGGCCTGTCCAGGTGCGGCGCCGGTGTTGGCGAACTTTTGCTGGGTGCGCAGTCCGGCAGGGGTGTAGGTGTTGGTGGTGGTGTCCCCATTGCCATCCACCGAAACCAGCACTTCCCCGACCGGGTCGAAAGTGTTTTTGGTGGTGACAACACCAGCGGCGTTCCTCACCTGGGTGGGTCGGGACAGGGCATCGAAGTTGGTGGTGGTGGTGTTGCCGTTCGGGTCAGTAACCGAGGTGCGGTTCCCAATTTTGTCGTACCCGTATGTGGTGGTCACATTCGCGGCCGCCCCCGCAATGCCGGTGGGGGTTGCTGCTTCGATGAGTGTGGTGAGTTGCCCGACCGGGTCGTACCCGAATGTGGTGACGGTCCCGGCGGGGTCGGTGACGGTGACGGGTTGCCCAGCTGGGTCGAACCCAGTGGTGGTGACGGCTCCCATCGGGTCAGTAACAGTGGTGACCCTCCCGGCGGGGTCCAGGGTTTGCGCTGTTACCGCGCCGAGGGGGTCGGTGGCCGTGAGGGCCCGACCCGCTCCGTCGTAGGTGAAGGTGGTGGTGTTCCCAGCGGGGTCGCTCGCCCCGGTGACGAGGCCCCTGGAGTCGAGGGTTTGGGTGCTGGTGCGCCCCAACGGATCCGTCGATGACGTTAATCGGCCGGCGGTGTCGTAGGTGAAGGTGTTCACCGCACCCAACGCATCCGTCACAGCGACGAGGTGGCCGCGGGTGTCGTAGGTGTAAGAAGTGACCTGCCCCGCCGGGTCCGTGACCGTCTTCACTTGCCCGGTGGGGGTGTAGGTGTTGGTGGTGACCCGACCATCGGGGTCTGTGACCGAGGCGATTTGCCCGTTCACTGTGTAGGTGTAAACGATTTCCGACCCGACAGCGTCGATGGTTTTCACCACCCGGCCCAGCACGTCGTAGATGTAACCGGTGACACCACCGGCGGCGTCGGTGGAAGCAATAACCCGGCCGACATTGTCGTATTCGGTGGTCCACACCCCACCCCGGGGGTCGGTCACTGTGATGACGCGGCCGTTGGCGTCCACAGTGTTGGTGGACACCGCACCCAACGGATCCGTGCTGCTGGTGACTTGCCCGGTGGCATCGAACCCGGTGCCCCAGGTGTTGCCGTTCGGGTCGGTGACACCCACCACCCGATACAGCTGATCCCGGGTGTATTTGGTAACCGCACCCATCGGATCAGTGGTCGCGGTCAAATTGTCTTCGGTGTTGTATTCAAACCCGGTCACCGCGCCGGTGGGGTCGGTGACGGAAGCCATCCGGAACAGCACGTCCCACACGTAAGAAGTGACTGCGCCCGCTGGGTCGGTGGAGGTCAGGACATGACCGTTGCGGTCATACGTGTATGAGGTGACTGCCCCCGCCGGGTCAGTGACTGTGGACAGGTTCCCGGCGGGGTCGTAGCCGAAGGTGGACGTGTTCCCCGCCGCATCCGTGGTACTCACGGCTTGACCGGCGTTGTCATAGCCAAGGGTGGTGATGTTCCCGGCGGGGTCGGTGCTGGACGTTAACTGCCCCACCGAATTCCACGCATACAGGGTGGTTTCCCCACCCGGATTAGTTTGAGACAGGACGTTCCCCGCCGCATCGAACGTCGCCGCAGTTGTGGACCCATCCGGCAGATGCGCACCGGTGACCAAACCCTGCGAGGTGACATCGAAGGTGGTGGTCCGGGTGGCGCCGCCCACCCCGCCGGTGTCAGTGCTGGAAGTAACCGTCCCAGTCTGGGAGTACGTAAACGACGTGACTGTGCCGTCGGGTTGGGTGATGCTGGTGGTGTTTCCGGCGGTGTCGAAGGTGTAATTCCAGGTCCGGCCCAACTGGTCGGTGGAGGCCACCACATTGTTGGCGCCGTCGTAGGCGAAACGTTTCACCCCGCCAGCAGCATCGACAATGGCGGTGACTCGGGAGGCGGTGTCGAATTCGTAGGTGGTGTTGTTGCCTTCGTTGTCGGTGTAAACGGTGCTGCCAGCGTTGTAGGTGAAGCGGCGGATGTTGTTTTGGGCGTCGCGTTGTTCCACGACCCGACCCGCGGTGTCGTAGGTGTTCACCAAATACAGCACATTTAGGGGGTCGGTGGCTGTCAGCAACTGGTGGGCGCCGTCGTAGGTGAAGGTTCGCACCCCACCGTCCGGGTAGGTGATGGATGTGAGGTCACCCGCGTTGTAGGTGAAACCCCACACCCGCCCGCCCGGCACCGTGTATGAGGTGATGTGACCGGCGTCGTCGGAGCCGACGGTGATGACTTGACCGTTGGTGTCAGTGATCGAAGCTAGGGGTAGGAACTGGGCGTTCGCCGAAGGGGCGCCGTATTGCAGGGTGTAGCCGTGACCGCGGGCATCAATGTATGAGGCGAGCTGCCCGATGCCTTCCACACCTGCGGCATCAAAAACCCACGTCCGCCCATCCGGGGACGTCATCGTTAACCGGCCGCTGCCAGTATCAGCCAAGGCAAGGTTCGCCCCTGGGTCCGAGGTGAAACCACCAGCCCCATCAGGGTTGAAGACGTAGGACGCGCCGTCGCCACCGGCCATCATCACCGACCCGTCGATGAACCGCTGCACATGCGCGCCCGGCCCCATCGACCACCCGGCGCCGTTTCGGGTGAGGCGGCCGTCTTGGGAGTTATACGTCAACCCCACATCCACCCCGCTGTCACCGGGCAGGCTGTAGATGGGCAGCTGCTCAATCAGGTTCCCGGTGGTGAACGCCACCGGCTCGGCCCCATACGTTTGATAGTTGTGCACACCCAGCTGCCGCCACCGGGCTTTCTCGGCATCCGAGGGTGGGGCCGGCCAACCAGTGGTGGCGGGGGTGCCGCAATCAAACCCCGCCCCCGTCAAGTACTGCGCGAACGAGGCGAACAAACCGTTGGCGATCGATTGGAACCCGTCGTGGATGACCGCCCAGTCGTAGTTGTTGTCCAAGTTCAACACCTCAAGGTGCGTGTAAGCGCCAGCAATATTCGCAAACGCCGCATGCGGCACCCCATTAGGTAGGGCGTTCCACTTCTGGGCCGGGCGACCCGTGTATGTGGGCAGACCAGCGATGATGTTCCCGGCCAACGCGTCATCAGCGGGGCGATTGAAGTTGAAAACCTTCGTCCCACCCTGCGACGGATTGGTGCCCCAGGCATGCCCCTCCGGGGCGTCGAAAGCGATCGTGGCGGTCAAAGCCGGATTCGCCGCCGCCGCAGTAGCCGCCCGCATCGACTCCGACACCACCCTCGTGTTCGGGTCATCGCGGGTGAGCGTCACCGTCGCTAAACACTGCTGCTCCAACAACACCTGCACGGCCTTGGACAACGCAATGTTGTAAGGCAACTCCGACGCCACCACACCCGGTGAAGTCGTGTTCGCCACACCATCATCAGGGTCCAACACAATCGACGGCCCAACAGGGGCAACGAACGGGAAACCGATCACCACGAACTGCGACAAATGCGCAGACTCCCCCACCACCCTGCCCGACCCCGCAGCCCCCGACCCCGCATCAAACCGGGACGCCAACGCAATCCACGGGTCGCCGGTGTTTTCGCGGGTGAAGATCTTCACCGTGGCCGGGTCCACCCCAGCCGCGGCCAACTGTGTTTTATCCACGTCGAAGGTGACAGTGACACCTGGGTCCACCGACGTCACAATCACCGGGCCGTCAGGGACTTTCACCGTCGTCACCGCAGCCTCAAACCGCGTCACCCCCACCCCAGCACTATCAGTGGCAGTAACTTCCACCGGCGCTGACACCGCAACACCATCCACCGCAATAGCCGCAGCCTCAGAAACCGTCACCGGTAACTGCGCAACATCAACGGCCAACACACCTGCGGTTTTCTCACCACCAAAAACGATCGACGCACCCACCGCATCAGCAGACACCATGTCACCAGACCCCGGGGTGACCCGACCGGAACCAACAACAACATCCCCACCCACACCGCCTGTGCCAGAGCTACCGGAACTGCCGAGGGTTGCAGGATCCGTACCAGCAGGACCGGTGCCAGTGGGGTCGGTGCCAGCCGGATCAGCGGGGCAGAACGGATGTTCGCAGCCGCCGCGGCCCGCACCTTCGCCAGCGTCACCACACCCGCCGCCGCTGTCCGTTCCTTCACGGCTTGGGCTGCGATACCGGCGTAATCAACGACCGGAATGGGGAACGCCTGCGCCGGAGCGACAGCAGAAACCACCAACGCTGCGGCAATCACCCCCGCCAACACACCGCGCATCCCACCCACACGCACACGAGCACCCACAAACCCCGAAGCTGCCCGCATCAGATCGAACCCATTTCATCAGAAGACGCAGAACCAGCACCAGCACCCGCAGAGCCGTTTGGCCCACCGTCGGGCCGGCGGCGCCGAGACACCGCCAACAACCCAGCACCCAGCAACAACAGCACCCCAGCCAAAACCACCCACACCGCCACATTCACACCCGTCACCGGCAACGCACCCCCACCGGAACCGCAAACACACCCACAGGTCTCACCACACCGCCGCCGCTGGCAGCAACACCACCACCCGCACCACGGCTAGCCTGCGCGTCACGGCTAGCCTGCGCGGCGGCAGCAGCCGCGGCCGCTGCAGCGGTGTCATCAAACAGTTTTTTCAGCTGCTTAGCATCCGAAACACCGTCGGCGTTGAAGTCCTCAGACCCCACAGCGCAAGTCACGTCGCCGCAGATCAACACCTCCACCCAATCGGGGATACCGTCGGCGTCAGCGTCAGCGGAACCGTCCTCACAACTAGCGCTCCCACAGATGATCTGTTCCACATAATCAGGAATGCCATCGGCGTCAGCGTCAGCCTTCGGGTCAGCACATACCGCCGTGCCGCACGCCCGCAGCTCCACCCAATCAGGAACACCATCCCCATCACTGTCCTGCCCCGGCGTCAAACACGTCGCAGTACCGCACACCTGACGCTCAACAACATCAGTGATCCGATCACCATCAGAATCGCACTTTGTGGCATCCACCCCCACACACGACACCGACACATCACCAAGCGCTGCAGAGACGCCCAAAGGAGATCTCGCTGAGGCAGCGATAGGCGTATCTGCGACAGCAGTGCTCACTGGTAACGCAAAAAGAACCATCAACACACTGGTGACACCCAGTAAGAACTGACGCATGATCGCCTCATTAGTCGAGTGATTTTCACCCCGAAGAGACGCATACAGACGAATCAAATGGGAATTGCTTGTGAATGTAGCGCACCTTTGGCGCTACCCCTTCCACCAGTTAAGCGTTGTGCGTCGAAAGCTCCATGCATTCTTCACTTACGAGACACCTGCCTTTGCCCCCTGGGTCCCAGGGGGGCACGGGCCGGTCGTGCTCAAAACCTCAGCCGCCGAATCACGCACAGCAACTATCAAAACCCCGCCGCCGCTACCACCAACAAACTAGCTAGCGCGGTTTCGATGCTGGCGCCGAGAACATCGCCGGTGATCCCGCCGAACCTCTTTACGCAGCGCCCCGTCAGCGCCGCCACCGCCAGCGAAGCGATAACCACGGCGAGTGCGCCCTGCCACCACGGGCGCCCAGTCGGGATCATCGTCGCGCATATGAGGCCAACGGCGACTACAAACCCAAACGCTGCAACAGCTTTCGGCACGACGCCAGCAACCACAGCGCCGAGACCTCCGGGCCTGGCAGCCGGAACCCCCACGGCGCACGTGAACCAGAGCGCCATTCGGGACACACAGATCACGACACCCACCAGCACCGGCGCCCACGGCAGGAGCAGCACCGCAGCGAGGGAACTCACCTGGATTCCGAGCACGATCACCACAGTTGCAGCGCCCATCGGACCAGTGTCGCCTCTGCGCATAATCTCCAGCGCCCGCTCGCGGTCATACGACGCGGAGAGTCCGTCTGCAGTGTCCGCAAGGCCGTCCAAATGCAGGCCTCGGCTCCCCAACGCCACCGTCCCCACAACAAGAAATGCCACCAGCAATGACGGCAAATGAGCCAGGCCACCCAGGTACGCAACAATCCCAGCAGGCACCGCAATGAGAGCGGACGCGAAGGGAGCCAACACCATCGCGGCGCGAGCCGTCGAACGATCGATGGTACTGGGGCCCCGGACCGGGACGGCCGTCAAAGTGCCGACAGCCATGGCAAGCCCGTTCTTCAACCAGCCTTTCGGCTCGCTCTCCTCCATCAGGTCGTCCTCCATCAAGTGGTTCCCATCAGGTGGTCCTCATAGGGCGACCCGTCACGGTGCCAAGTCCGCAAGCAGCGCCATATCGCCGGCAAGCCGAGCGGCCGCCCGCACCAAAGGCACTGCGGCGACGGCGCCCGTACCCTCCCCCAGCCGCATCTTCAGATCCAATAGTGGCTGCAATTCCAAAGCTTCGAGCGCCAACTGCTGCGCGGGCTCCGTGGAGCGGTGCCCCGCGGCGAACCAGGCAACACAATTGGCCGAGAAGGCCTGGGCCACCAGCGCTTCGGCTACCGAAACGATCCCGTCGAGCAGCACGGGCACCCTGCACGCAGCCGCGGTCAGCATAAATCCGACCCCTGCGGCTATGTCGGCGCTGCCCACGGCCGCGAGCAGTTCTATCGGCGTCAGGTCGTGATCTGAAACCCGTTCCAGCGCTTGGTTTATCAGAACGGACTTGGCCGCCAGCGCGGCATCATCAATCCCGGTGCCCCGGCCTACCACCTGCGCCGCAGGCAGTTCGAGAAGCGCCGCGATCAGGGTCGCCGCGACCGTGGTGTTGCCGATCCCCAAATCACCCACTATCAACAGGTCTGCGCCGGCGGCGATCTCTTCCAGCGCGACCTTGGCGCCGACCTCCAGAGCGAGCACGATTTCGCTAGTGCTGCAAGCGTTTTCGAGGTGGATGGGGCCACTAGATCGACGCACTTTATGAACAACAATCGCGGGATCAACGCCATCGAGGTCGTCGTCAACGGCAACGTCAAGTACCCGGAGGGCGATATCGTTGGCTGCGCACAGAACGGAGATGCCCGCTTTCCCAGCAGCAATGGTTCGCACCATGGCGGGTGTAACCTCGCGTGGGTAGGCCGAAACCCCGAACTGGGAAATGCCGTGGTCGCCGGCAAACACGACAGCACGTGCCTGGTGCGGCGCTGTCGGCGGGTTGTGGTCCTGACATCCGGCGAGCCAGACAGCAATCCCTTCGAGATCGCCCAAGGCCCCCAACGGTTTGGCCAAGGCATCGATGCGGGTTCGCGCGGCCTTGGCGGCTTGTGCCGATGGGCGATCAATGGCGGGCACAGCCCAAGAAGAAGTCACCGCGCTGAGGATAGTCGACCTGCCGACAGCGGTCCGAGGCTCTGCAAGTTCCATCGTCCGTTCTTGCCGCTCAGCACAGCGGTCGTCAAGGGCCCAACGTCGAGGCGATGGAAGAGCGTCATCGGCATCTCCAGCAGCGCCACCAACGAAGCCCGAACGACCATGGCAGACGCCACAACCACGGTCCGGCCCTCCCCCCACTGCTGCTCTCCCAGCCAGCTGCCGACCCTCGCAACTACATCCGGAAGCGACTCACCCTGGGGCGCAGGGGTTTCGCCAGCCAGAAACGGGCCAAGCAATTCCAGCGGCAGATCTTCCCACGCTTGGCCAGCCCAGGTACCCGCTTGCAAGTCTGCCAATTCGGTCGTTACTCGCGGCTGCAGACCAAGCCCCTTCGAGGTCTGTACGTTTGCAGGTTCCGGTCCGCACACAGCAGTCAACGCCCGGATGCCGAACCCCTCTAACAACTCGGGCCGCGCGAGGCTTTCCCCAGCCGGAAAGGCCATTCTCGTAGTCGCCGAGGTGGCCGCGTGGGCCACAAACTGCAGCTTCACCGTCATGCGCGCCTTTCCTCTGAGCCTGAAACGATTGACCCTACCGACCGGGTAGGGATAAGTTCGAACAGTTATAGTTCTGCTCGAGGAAGCCGGCGAGAATCCGGCACGGTAGCGCCACTGTGTGAATCAATGCGGGTCACGGGTCAATGCTGATCATTGATTGGTTTTGATTCGAGTCAGACCCTTGTTCACGAACTTCCGCTCCACATACGGGACGCTTAATCCCACAGGAGGTTTCACAGATGTCACAGGCCCTCACCGCAGCTCCGGGACTACCCGCCGTCGCGATTCCCAGTATCCCGGTGCGCGAATTGCTGCCGTGGGCATTCTTCTTCGGACTACTCGCCATGATCATCGTCTACTTCGTCGGCGCCGAACAGGGCGCAACCTCACTGTTCGCAGGTACCGACATTCACGAATGGGTCCACGACGGCCGCCACTTGCTCGGCTTCCCCTGCCACTGACCGAATCGCTGACCCAGCAACAGATTCGGGACACCCACACATGAATGCCACCAACGTTCTTTCTGCGCGCAATTTTCTGATCCGCGGACTTCTAGCCGGCTTCATCGCTGGCATCCTCTCGTTCGGCGTCGCCTACCTTGTTGGCGAGCCTTCGGTAGATGCCGCTATTGCGATCGAGGAAGCTGGCTCAACTACCGATGCTGCACCCGCACCGGCTGCGCAACATGCCGATTCCGACCATCACGACGGTAGCGAGGCCGCCGCTGGCCACTCCCATGGCGAAGAAGCGGTCGTATCACGTGCCACCCAATCCACCTGGGGCCTCCTGACGGCTACTGTCCTGTTCGGCACCGCACTGGGCGGCATTGTCGCGCTTGCGGCTGCCTTCGCGGCAGGCCGAGTCGGCAGGTTGCTGCCTCGAGCCTCCACCCTGGTGGTCGGCGCGGTCGGTTTCGTCGCCGTCTACCTCGTGCCGTATCTGAAGTACCCACCCAACCCGCCGGCTGTCGGCAACCCGGACACCATCGGCCCGAGGACCAGCCAGTACTTCATCATGTTGGCGGTTTCGATTGTTGCCGCCGTCGTGGCAATGGCGATCGTCCGCAAGATAGCCGCGCATCTGGGTGGGTTCAATGCCGCATTGATCGGAATTGCCGGCTTCGCCGCGGTGACCTTGGTGACGGCCAAGCTGCTGCCCGTGATTGATGAGGTTCCTGCCAGCTTCCCCGGCGATCTGCTCTGGAGCTTCCGGCTCGGATCCATCACGGTGCAAGCAACTCTCTGGCTTAGTCTCACAGTGATTCTCGCGGTTTTGGTGCACTCGATGACGCAACCTCGCGACGTCGCACTCCCACCCTCGCGGCCTGTCGCCTCGCTTTAGCTGCAGCAAACCCGGTGTGACAGGCTGGCACCATGCGTAACCTCAGAACATCCGGTGCCAGCCTGGCCGCCTGCTGTGTCGTTCTGCTCAGTTCCTGCAGCTCAAGTGAAGAAGGCCGAGCCACTGCTACCCCTTCCCCCAGCAGATCTGAATCAGCAACCTCAACGATGGTTCAACCGCCTGAGGTTGAAACGACATCTGTGGACAGCGCGCCCGAAGAGACCACCACCGTGCCCACCACCACCGTTCCCACCACCACCGTACCCACCACCACGATGTCGTCCAGCTCCACCTCCAGCACACCCGACCCCACTACCGAGCAATCGAACTTCCCCAGCGCGACGGTAAACACCAATTCACCCGAAGCCATCGACTTCACGAAACGTCTGAAGGCCGCGCTCCTTACGGCCGAGGAGGTAGGCGCCGGGTTTGAAATCCGGGACTACGCATCACCGACGGCAGAGCAATCTGTGAACGTGCCCTGCGGCCAACCAGCCACCTTTCTACAATTCCCGAACGTCCTGCGCGCAGGGACCAACGTGGTGCTCGGACAAAGCGTGCAGTTTCAGGAAGCCGTCAACCTCTATGTCGATGCTGCCACCGCCAGCGCTGCCTACGATTATGCGGTTGCCGGTCTGGCGTGCGGGGACGGCAAAATTGGCAGCACCGCAGTCACCATCTCCGAACCTGAGGATGTGACAGCGACTGTCGGCGGTGACTCCGCGACTACGTGGACAGTTGGCATCGAGGGCGAAACAGGCGTGCTGGTTTCTGTTCTCAGCGGGCCGCTCATCATTAATTTCACCTTCATCGCAGCCGCGGGTGCCGACAGCTCCGCCCTGCCCGACCCGCTGGAACTCGCGAAGGCCGCTACCGCAAAACTGATCGCCGCAGGCGGCTGATCTTCTTCGCGGAATTACAGCACCACAGTGTTGATCTCGCAATTGCCAACGGGCCGCCACGCCATATGACGTAGTTGCTCCCCGGCGTGGTCTGCGAGTGCGACGCGGATGGTGTCTCCATGGGACACCAGAACCACGTCAGATTCCTCCTGCCACAGGGTTTTCAGGAGTTTGCGCACCCGCCCCAGCGCATCTGTGAACGATTCACCGCCCGGCGGAGCGAGGTTCGGATCGAAGTCGGCGCCGTTGGACGCGTTTACCTCCCACCAGGCAGACGCCTGCGCCGAGGTACCTCCTTCCAGGCTGCCAAGACATATCTCTCTCAGCAGCGCGTTGGCCTCCGGTTCGATACCGGTTGCTGCGCCGATGATCTGCGCCGTTTGCTGGGCCCGCTGTAGGTCGGAGGTGATAATCCTGCGCACCGGGTACACCTGCAATGCTGCGGCAACTTCGGCTGCTTGCTGCAGTCCCACGGTGGTGAGCCGTGCCTCGTCAGACTGGCCTTGCAGCCGGCCCGCCAGGTTCCAGTCGGATTGACCGTGTCGCACCCAATGGATCCTTGTCACACAGCCACTTTCAGCGCTTCGACGGCGGCCAGGAAGGAGCGCATGACCGCGTCATCGCGGACCGCAATACGAATCCAGTCCGGGCCCAGGCCCGGAAAGCTCTCCCCACGCCTGACGGCAAACCCAGCCTCTCGCAACGCGAGTCGCATCCAGCCCGGCTCTCGACCGGCCACGCGCGTATCAACCACAACGAACGGTGTCTGCGGGTTTGCCACCACGCCGTATCCGAGATCAGTGAGGCCACAGACCAGCCGATCCCGAATCTCCTGCATGTAAGGCACAGCAGCGGCCGCCTCACGTATCGCAGACTCGGCGCTGCACGCCACCATCGCCGCCAGCGCAGGAGTGGAAACCGACCACGGCGGCTGCTGCTTCGCCAGGTCTGAGATTAACGCGGCCTCACCCAGCACATAGCCGGCCCGCAGCCCGGCGATACCCCACGTCTTCGTCAACGACCTGAGCACCAGCAGGCCCGGAATCTGCTCCGCCGCAAGGGATTCCCGCTCTCCCGGCACCGAGTCCATAAACGCTTCGTCCACCACCAGCGTTCGGCCGGGCCGGGTGAGAGCACGTAACAGTTCTGCCCGGTGCAGCACGCCCGTGGGGTTGGTGGGGTTGCCGATCATGACCAGGTCGGCCGGTTCAGGAATATCAGTGGCCGCGAGCCGAAACCCTTTTGCTGCAGTCAGAATCACCCGATCCACCCGGTGCCCCGCGGCCACCAACGCCGCCTCCGGCTCGGTGAACTGCGGATGAACCACCACAGCATGCTGCGGCGCGAAAGCGCGAGCAATCAACGTGAAAGCCTCCGCCCCACCGGAAGTGGGCAGCACCTGATCCAGTGGCCTGCGGTGCCGCTCGGCGATCGCAGCCCGAGCCGCCTCTGGCTGTGGGTAGGTGGCGAGGTCTCCCACGGTCGCGACCAGCACATCCTGCAGCCATTGCGGCGGCTCCGATAGCCGGACGTTGACCGCGAGATCCACCAAGTTCTCGGCGATGTCGCGGTCGCCGTGGTGCAACAGGTCCACTTCGTCGCTCAAAGGCTGGGCAAAGCTTCGATGGGAGCGTGCGCTTGGGTTTCAGCTTGGGCTTGGGCTTGGGCTTGGGCGAAGTCCTTGACGGCGCAGGCGAATTGGGCGGCGAGCTGGGGATATCCCGCCCAGTGTGTGTGCAGATACGAAGCGTGCACTGTGGCCCGGCCGGTGTCAGCTGGGTCCAACGCAAAACCCATTTCGGCGTCGCTGCGCACCCACGCGGGCACTTCCGACTGCGCCGGTTCGACGATGGTGCGGTGGAACTCGTGGCCTGTCACGGTCAGTCCCAACGGCGCCAGCGCGCTCATCGCCGGGGCTTTCGCCTGCCGGTACGACAGGGTCAGCTTCGGGCTCATCCTGCCGTCCGCTGGTACGGCTCCCACCATCTCCGTGCCGTCCAAGCTCCGACACAAGTACAGCAGTCCCGCACATTCGGCGACGGTCGGCATCCCCGAATTGATTGCTGCCAGCAGGTTTTCGCGCATGTGTGCGTTGCCAGCTAGATCTGCGGCGTGCACTTCCGGAAAACCGCCGCCAAGGTAAATACCCGCCGTCCCCGCTGGCAGCTCGGTATCCGTCATCGGGTCGAACACGACAGGATCCAGCCCGGCAGCACGCAGAAGCTCGTCTGTCTCCGGGTAGCGGAAGGTGAAAGCGCGCCCGCCAGCGATAGCTACCACCGGCCTTTGCGCACCTGGATACACCTGCAGCGCAGCCATTTCGGCCGCGGGATCCCACGGCGTCGCTTCCACTAGGGCGGCCCTGCCTGCAATGGCACGCACGGCGTCCAGATCAACGCCTGCGGCGACCTGGGCGGCGAGCAGGTCGAGCGCGAACTCAGCCTCCCCGCGCTCGGCCATCGGGATCAACCCCAAATGCCGTGAGGGCGCGGAGATTCCGTCATCACGCTTCAACACTCCGATGACGGGAATACCGGTAGCAGCCATCGCCCTGGTGACCTCGTCGGAATGCCGCACCGACCCGGCTTTGTTGAGGATGACGCCGCCAATGCGAATGCCCGGCTCAAAGGTGGCCAGCCCGTGGACCATCGCCGCGATCGTTCGCGATGCCGACGAGATGTCCACCACCAGAATTATCTCGGCACCCAGCACCCGCGCCACGTGCGCCGTGGAGGAGAACCCGTCGGTCCCGATAGCGCCGTCGTACAAACCCATCACGCCCTCAATGACGGCGATATCGGCTTGTACCGGGGTTGCCGCTCCGTGCAGCAGCAACGGCGCCAGCCGCGATTCGCCGACCATGTGGGCATCGAGGTTTCGGCCGGGCCGACCGGTCGCGAGCGAATGGTAGCCGGGGTCGATGTAGTCGGGGCCGATTTTGTGGCACGACACCACCAGCCCGGTGCGACCCAAGGCGGCCATCAAACCCGTTGCCACTGTGGTCTTCCCATGCCCCGAGGCGGGCGCCGCAATTACTACTCGAGGTAGCACGGTGCGTACTGGCTCTACCATTCGATCCCCCGTTGGCCCTTTTGACCCACATCCATCGGGTGCTTGATCTTCGTCATCTCGGTGACCAGGTCGGCGATCTCGATCAGCTTCGGGTCGGCTCTGCGGCCGGTGATCA
The DNA here is from genome assembly GCF_003860405.1 of Nakamurella antarctica. Classification (NCBI taxonomy): domain Bacteria; kingdom Bacillati; phylum Actinomycetota; class Actinomycetes; order Nakamurellales; family Nakamurellaceae; genus Nakamurella; species Nakamurella antarctica. The sequence goes on from NZ_CP034170.1 coordinate 3,009,502, forward strand.
CGACGTGTTGCTGGCCCTGCCGTCCGGCGAGAGTCTCCACCACATCGTCAATGTCGACCCAACCCCAGTTGATCGGGTAGGTGAACTCGTCGAGCACGTAGAGCTGGTGGGTCTGGGCCCGGATACGCCGCTTGATCTCCGCCCATCCCTCCGCGGCCTCCGCCTGGTGGTCATCGGCGCTGCCAGCTCGACGCGACCACGACCAGCCGGAGCCCATCTTGTGCCACTCCATCGGCCCGCCGATGCCCTTTTCGGCATGCAGCTCAGCCAGGGTCTCCACCGCTGTTTGCTCGCCGATCCGCCACTTGGCGGATTTGACGAACTGAAACACCCCGACCGACCAGCCCTGATTCCACCCACGCAACGCGAGACCGAAAGCTGCGGTGGACTTTCCCTTGCCGTCGCCGGTGTGCACCATCAGCAGCGGGCGATTGCGCCGCTGACGGGTGGAGAGTCCGTCATTCGGGACGGCGACCGGTTCCCCCTGCGGCATCAGGCGGCGCTCGCGGCTCGGACCACATCGGTGAGACCAGCGGCACCGACCTCGCCGAGCGCGATGTACTGCGCTCGCATTGCCTCCGAAAGTCCGGCGGCCAGACCCATCCGGAAGCGGCCGGTCTCGCAATCCACCACCACGCCAGCGACGTGCGAGTCTGCAAGCAGCCCGCCAGCTTGTAGGGAGCGCGGAAGCGCTCGCGGGCCGAAGGTTGCGCGGCCGTCGGTGACGACCACCAGGAGTGCGCGCCGCTTCGGATCCCGAATGCGTTCAAGCCGCAGGGTTTCGGCCGCCATCAGCAAGCCTTCGGCCAACGGCGTACGCCCACCTGCGGGAAGCTCCTGCAACCGGCGGGCGGCAACTTCCACCGACGACGTCGGCGGCAGGGTCAGTGTCGCGCCGTCGCCCCGGAAGGTGATCAGTCCGACCTTGTCACGTCGCTGGTAGGCATCCATCAGCAGCGACAACACCGCGGTTTTCACCTGTTCCATCCGGCGCCGCGCCGCCATCGAACCCGATGCATCGACGCAGAACAGCACGAGGTTCGATTCGCGGCCCTCGCGAACTGCAAGGCGAAAATCGTTGGGGCGCAGCATCAAGGCCGTCCCCACCCGGCCGCGAGCCACCTGATGCGGTGCGGCTGCTCGGATGGTGGCCAACAGGTGGACCGGTCCGCGATGGCCCGCCGTCGGGGTGGACCCCACGGTTCTGCCCAACGTGGTGATCGCGCGGGATCGTCGCCCAGCCTCGCCCGCACCCAGGCCCGGAGCCTTGAACAGCTTGGTGCGCACAGGGTCTGCCGCAGATGCGGTGGTGTTGGCCGGCGCCTTGCCGTTGGCCGGGGCCGGTGTCGACTGTGGTTCCGCGGCTTCCGGCTCTACGGATTCGGCTTCGCTAGCCTTTGAATCGTTCGCCTCGGGTTCCCCCGGAGCCTTGTCCGCGGGGCCTGACTGCGGTGCATTTGCAGATTGCTGATCTGCGCTGTCGTCGCCGGAATCCGTGGCGTCCGGTGGGGTGGGGGCTGGTGGCTCCGGGTCGGGCTCTGGGTCGGGCTCTGTGTCTCCCAGAATCTGGTCTAACAAGTTCTCGTCGAGCCCGGGGGCGTCAAAGGGGTTGCGGCGCCGCCGATGTGGCAGGGCCAGCCGCGCCGCGGCCCGGATATCCTCGCGAAGCACCCGTAACCGGCCATGCCACGCCGCGTGCGCGACGGCGGCCCGGGCGGTGACGATATCGGCTCGCATGCCGTCCACCTCGAAGCCGGCGCAGACCTCGGCGATCTTTGTAATGGCCGCGTCGGAGAGCTGGACGTGCGCGAGCGCAGCCTGGGCGGCAATGATTCTCGCCGAGAGAGCCTGTTCCATGTCAGCAAAGCGATCGGTGAAGGCGACTGGGTCCGCGTCATAGGCCAGACGTCGACGCACCACCTCGGCGCGTACCTGCGGGTCCCGCGGAGCGGAGATTTCGACCGTCAAACCGAAGCGGTCAAGCAGTTGCGGACGTAGCTCGCCCTCCTCGGGGTTCATGGTGCCCACCAACACAAACCGCGCGGCGTGGGCGACAGACACGCCCTCTCGTTCCACAGTGGAACGGCCCATCGCGGCGGCGTCCAACAGTAGATCGACCAGGTGATCGTGCAGCAGGTTCACCTCGTCTACGTAGAGCAAGCCCCGGTGTGCAGCAGCGAGTAGCCCCGGCTCATACACCGTGCTTCCGGTGGCCAGCGCCTGCTGAAGATCAAGAGAGCCGATGACGCGGTCTTCTGTGGCGCCGACGGGCAATTCCACCAGCCTGGCTGGCCGGGTATGGCCAGATGCTTGGTGACTGTCGGCGTCAGGGCAACGGGGGTCCGGGGCGCTCGGGTCGCACGAGAAACGGCAACCCGCAAGCACACTGACAGCAGGCAACAGCGCCGCCAACGCCCGTACTGCGGTCGACTTCGCTGTGCCCTTTTCCCCCCGGACCAACACCCCGCCTACAGCAGGCGACACGGCGCACAGTGCGAGTGCCAGCGCCATATCCTCGCTTCCGACGATGGCGGTAAACGGGAAACCTGTTGATGCAGAGGTGCTCGTCATGCACGCCTTCCAGTCCGGCGGGTGTCCGCGCCCGCGCAGTTGTTGATGCGGGCGGCTTGCGAAGATCTGACTCCCGCAGGGCTTGCCCGCGGTCACAGTGGCTCAGACCGCTCCGGATTCGCACCGGATTCCACCCAAACCGTCCACCCACATGGTCCCACAGGCTCGGATCTGCGCGACCTGCTCCGCCGCAAACACACCTTGGGCTCTATTCCACCCAGTGCGCCAAAATTTCCGCAATCCTGGCGACGTCAGAAAGCTTGCCATCGGCAATCTGCATGATGAACTCGTAAGCGGCATCGTTCGTTGCAGTCACCTTGTAGCCATTGATCCCATAGAAAACGATGACAGCGGCGAGACCCAAGCGTTTATTGCCATCGACCAGTCCATGGTGGGACACCACAGAATGAACCAGCGCTGCGGCCTTCACGTGGATAGACGGATAGGCATCTTGGCCAAACACTGTCGCCGAGGGCCGAGCCGCCGCCGAGTCCAAAAGGCCGAAGTCCCGAACCGCAACTTGCCCGCCGACTACCCGGCGGGCGATCATCAAAAGGTCTTCCAAGCTCAGCAAAATCACTTGCCGAGTCGCTCCAGAGCTTCCGCGAACCGTGGAAGTTCCGAATCCATCACTTGGGCGAGCAGAGTAGCTTTCGAGTGGCGTTCGATGTACTCGCGCAACGCTTCTCGCGCAACCTCTTGCATAGATCGCGATTCCAACGTCGCGCGATCCCGCAGAGCTGTAGTTTCCGCCTCGGTCAGCCGCAATGTCATAGCCATGATCCGACGGTATCACCTCTGATACCAGCAGCAATCGAATAGGGTGGCAGCGTGAGAGCCCCTGACCATCCGCGCACCGTTTCCATTGTGGGGCTGCCCGCCGGCGGCTGGGCGGAGTTGGGCGAGCAGGCACGGTCCCGCATCGCCGCTGCCTCCGTGGTGGTCGGAAGCGCCAGGCAACTCGACCTCGTGCCCACCCATCCCGCGCAGACCCAGCGCGCGTGGCCGTCCCCGTTGCTGCCGGCACTTGCCGCGATACTGACCGAAAACGAGAACAGTGACGTTGTCGTACTGGCCTCCGGTGACCCGTTGGTCTCCGGCATCGGCAGCACCATCATCGCCCTCATCGGCGCGGCACGTGTGCACATCCTGCCCGCAGTTTCCTCCCTCGCTCTCGCTCGTGCCGCTATGGGTTGGGCCAGCGAGACCACGGTCGCCGTCACTCTTGTCGGGCGCGATCCGCACGCAGTGCTACGTGAGCTCGCCCCCGGTCGCAGGGTTATCGTGCTGTCGAGCGATTCGCGCACTCCCCAGCGCGTGGCGGACCTGTTGGTGGGAGCCGGATATGGGACCAGCACCATCACGGTGCTCGGAAACCTAGGAACAACAAAAGCGTTTCGCGCCAGTGCCTGCGCCGAATCGTGGCCGAGCGGCGAAGTCCCGGCACTCAACCTGTTGTGCATCGAATGCCGCCCATCTCCCGAAACCGTTCTGCTGGCTGCCGTTCCCGGCCTGCCCGACGACGCCTTCGAACATGACGGCCAGATCACCAAGCGCGATGTGAGAGCCAGCGCGCTGGCCCGGCTTGCACCGGTTCCCGGCCAGTTGCTCTGGGATGTCGGCGCGGGAGCGGGTTCAGTCGCCGTCGAATGGGCGCGCAGCCACCCCACCTGTCGAGCTATTGCAGTGGAAAAGAACTCGGAACGCGCACAGCGGATCGCCCGCAACGCGAGCATGCTCGGTGTCCCCAGCGTGCAGATCGTCATATCTTCAGCCCCGAGTGGGCTCGCCGATCTCGAAGCGCCTCACGCTGTGTTTGTTGGCGGCGGCGCCACCGCACCCGGCGTGCTCGAGTCTTGCTGGGAAGCGCTACTGCCCGGTGGCCGTTTCGTCGTGCACGGCGTCACGCTTGAGACGGAAGGTGTTCTCTTCCAGTGGTTTACGCGCCTCGGCGGCGAACTCATCCAGCTCGCTGTCAGCCGGGCCGAGGCCATCGGAACCTTCACCGGATTCACCCCGGCCCGTCCGATCACCCAGTGGTCCATCACCAAGCGGTCAACCAGCCAACATTCGGCCACTCCGAAGCAGGCCAACGAGCAGAACGTCCAGGGAGACTTATGACGGTCCACTTCGTCGGCGCTGGCCCCGGCGCAGCCGACCTCCTCACCCTTCGCGCGGCCAGTATTCTCGGGGCTTCGCCGGTGTGCCTGTACGCCGGGACGTACATCGGCGCCGCGGTTTTGCAGCACTGTCCTGTTGGCGCACAGCTCATCGACACCCAGCACTTGGATCTTGACGCCATTATCTCTCACCTGGTGGAGGCCGACCGCGCCGGCCACGACGTGGCCCGACTCTGTTCGGGTGACCCTTCTCTGTATTCGGCGCTCGCAGAGCAGACCCGGCGCCTCGACGACGCCGGTGTGCCATGGGATGTCACCCCGGGCGTGCCTGCCTACGCGGCGGCAGCGGCCATCCTCGGCCGGGAACTGACAGTCCCCGAACTTGCGCAGACTGTCATCTTGACCAGGGCGCAAGCACGGTCGACGGCCATGCCCACATCGGAGCGCCTCTCGGAGGTCGCGAAGATCGGCGGTACCCTAGCCCTGCACCTGGCGATCACTCGCACCCGGGCGGTGATGGCGGAACTACTTCCCGAATATGGACCAGATTGCCCAGTGGCAGTAGTCGCTGATGCATCGACCGACCGCGAGATAGTCTTGCAAGGAACGGTTTCCAGCATTGCCGACCAGGTTGAGGCAGCGGGGCTGAAGCAGGCGGCGGTGATTCTGGTGGGACCAGCTCTGGCCCGGCCGGGCAGCGCCGAGTCACACCTGTACAGCAAGCGTCCGCGTAGCGGGTCGCCGGGCTAGTCGACGTACCGGGGGGTCCACACCCCCTGAGGCGTCACCGAAGTGCCCGACGACCCGATGATCAGCAGACACTTCATGTCTACCAATGACGCGTCTAGCTCGCCCAGCGTGGTCACCGTCACCGACTCCTCGGCGCGGCCCACATCGCGGCCAATAATCACTACGGTCTCGGCAGACCTGCTGCGCAGCAGTACTTCCCGAGCCTTGGCCACCTGATCCACCCGGGTCTTCGACGCGGGGTTGTAGATAGCAAGGGCCAAATCGCTCGACGCGACGGCAGCCAACCGGGTCTCGATCACCGACCACGGCTTGAGTTTGTCCGACAGCGACATCACCGCGTAGTCCCCGCCCAAAGGTGCACCCGCTCGGGCCGCAACCGCCTGCGCAGCAGTCACTCCCGGCAAAACCCTCACTGTGACGCCCGCGTACCGCTCATCCCTGGCAGCTTCCAATACAGCCGAAGCCATGCCGAACACCCCGGCGTCACCACCGGAAACAACGGCCACCCGTTGGCCCATCGCGGCGAGGTCGAGCGCCTCTTGGGCCCGGTCCAGCTCCACGGTGTTGCCCGACGCGTGGCGCGTCAGGCCATCGCGTTGCGGTACTCGATTCACATACGGTGCGTACCCGAACACGTGGTCGACTTCCGAAAGAGCCTGCGTTACTTCGGGTGTGACCCAGCAATCCGGTCCCGGACCGAGGCCGATGACGAGCAACTCGTGTGGCTCCGCCAAGGATCGGCTCAGATCCACTGGAACCGTTTCGTCCGCGATGCGGCGATCCTGGCCCGGTACCAACACGATCGAAAAGTACGGAACCTGCGTGGGGTCCACTTCGGAGACGGGGAGCATCCGCTGTCCCGCCGACGATGCCCGCTCGACATACACGGCGCGCGCGAGCTGACCTGACTGCGCCAATGCCTCTCGTACAGCGGGAAAAGTGCGTCCCAGCTTCATGATTGCCGCGCCTTGGGTGTCTGCCAACCGACGGGCAAGCTCCGGCGCTGGCAAAGTCCCGGGCAGGATCGTGAGCACGTCCTCGTGCCGCACCAACGGCAACGCGGCAGCCGCCGATGCGGCCGACACGGACGTCACCCCTGGGACCACTTCGGTGACGAACTCACCGGCCAACCTGTCGTGCAGGTACATGTACGAGCCGTAAAACAGCGGGTCGCCCTCGCAGAGCACCACGACCGTCCTGCCGACCCGAAGGTGCACGGCAAGTCGGGCCGCGGACTCGTCATAAAATTCGCCCATCGCGCCGTAATAGCCGCCCGGGTGGTTCGTTCCGCCGACCGTCACCGGGTAGATCAGTGGCTCTTCGATCACATTGGCGGGCAGGAGGTCTGCAGCAATAGACCTGGCAATGGACCTGCCGTGGGTTCCCGAGTGGTAGGCCACCACGTCGGCGGCGGCCACCAGCCTCGCCGCTTTCACGGTGATCAATTCGGGGTCGCCAGGGCCGAGACCGACGCCGAACAGCAAGCCGGGAGTAATCATTCCTCCTCCTGCGCAAGAGCATTGACAGCCGAAGCGGCCATGGCGCTGCCACCGCGTCGGCCGTGGACCACCAAGTACGGGATTTGCGCCGGGTGGTCTGCGAGCGCCTGCTTGGATTCCGCGGCGCCAATAAAGCCCACCGGCACACCGATGATCGCCGCGGGCCGCGGGCCACCGTCGTCGATCACTTCCAGTAGGTGAAACAACGCTGTCGGGGCATTACCGATGGCCACCACCGCGCCTTCCAGCAGGCCGTCCCACAGCGACACCGCGGCCGCAGACCTCGTGGTGCGCCACGCCTTTGCCAGCTCTGGAACCCGGAGATCCCGCAGCAGGCAATGCACCTGGCTTCCGCCGTGCAGCCGCGCAAGGGTGATCCCCGCAGCCACCATGTTCGCATCGGTCAGGATCGGGGCACCGCTGTGCAGGGCGGCCCTGGCTGCGGGGACCAGTTCGGGATGGATGCGCAAATCCGCCGTCAGATCTGTTTGTCCGCTCGCGTGCACCATCCGGACGGCGACCTTTTCGGCATTGGCCGGCACAACGGTGAGGTCCGCTTCGGCTCGGATCATGGCGAACGACCGGCGATAGATTTCGTCGCCGTCACCCTCGTAGTTGTAGCGGCGGGGCGGCGGGGAGAGCGTCATGCAGGAAGGTCCGCTTCTGTGATGGCCGCGACCAGATCCGGTCGCACGATGGAGGTCAGGGTTCCGCGGTCGTAGGTGGTGTGGCCGGCGAGTACGGCCAGATGACGACCAGCTGGCGACCCGCAGCGCCGCTCGCAACCGGAGATATGGAGCGGCGACGCGAGTTGGTCCAATTCGGCGGCCAGTTCGGCGGCCAAGAGGTGGGTGTCGGCTGCCGATTTTGCGCAGCCGGGCGAACCAGTGCAAGCGCTGATCCGCGTCCAGATCGAGCCCTCGTCCATCACCAAACCGGCTGCAGTGAGGCTATCGGACGCGGCATCAACGTCGTCGGGGGAGAGGCCTGCCATGACGAAACCCCGCCACGGCGTCAGGATGATGTGGCTCGCGCCCGCGGCGGTGATCGCTTCGACGTGGCGTGCGGTCAGGACGCCCAGTGGTACGTGGACGCTCAGGGCGACGGTCGCGTCATCGGCGGCGATCCTGCTGGCGGCCCGCGGCACGGATACAGGCACAGCGGATACAGGCACAGCGGTAGAAGGCACAGCGTCAGCAGGCCCAGCGGTAGAAGGCACAGCGTCAGCAGGCCCAGCGTCAGCAGGCACAGCGTCAGCAGGCCCAGCGGCTGGATCACCATCTGTCCCCAGCAGCTCCGTCGCCAGCGGGCCCAGCTCCGCAGCGTCCAACTCCCGCAGATGCCACGCTGTCCCGCGAAAGCGCAGGAATTCCAGAGCCAGTTCGATCAGCACCCGCGGCGCGTCCGCCAACGACACCACCGCGCCCAGTTGGTCGCCGATCCGGAGTCGGCAGGACACGGTGTCGAGAGCGCGTATCGCCAGGTCGGACCGCAAATCTAAAACGTCACCACGGCCGTCATCGACGACGAAGAAGAAGCGCCCCGGCAGCGCCGCCAACCTCGGTTCTGCGCACAGGAGGGCATCCAACTGAGCAGCTGTACCGCGAATATCCGCAAGCCCGCCAGCGATTCCGCTCAGCGGGGACAGGCAAATGTTGCGGACCAATTCGTGGCTCGGGCTGCTCAGCAATCCCGCCGCAACGACCGCCTCGCGCAGCGCCGCGTCCACGTCACCACTGGCATCGAGTGTGATCCCCCGCATTTGCAGGTTGGCGCGTGAGGTGAGGGCAATGTTCCCGTCGGCATGTAGTGCGGCCGCCTGCGACAGCACACCCAAGGCCGCCAACGAGAGCCGGCCACCCGGCACACGGAGCCGCACCAACGCGCCGTCCGCTGCCTGAAACGGCCTGAGAACCCCGGGGCAGGCGTCGGCTGCTGACCGCACATGCGGATGGGGCACGGGAGGTTGGGAGACCGGCGGCTGGGGGTTTGGGGGCGTCACTGCAAGCACGCCCCCATGGTTGCACGAAGGCGGCGGCGGCCGATCCAGCTGGCACCCGAAAGACGTAGGCTCAGCGGAGAAAACCGCAGGAAGTGAGGGAACCCGGTGCAATTCCGGGGCGGCCCAAGCCACTGTGACCGGCAATGCCGGGAGTCAGATACCTGACCTGCGGTTCTACCTACGATCCGGGTCTTTGGGCCCCGGCCTGAGGAGCGATATGCCCCGCGTTGCACTGCTCTCGACCTCCGACACCGACCTGCTGTCGGCTCGCGCCAGTGCGGCCGACTACGTACTCGCGAACCCCACCAAGATGGATCACGCCGCGCTGCAAGAGTTTGTCGCCGGATCCGAAGTGGTGATCGTGCGGATCCTCGGGGCGGTCCAGTCGTGGCGCGACAAGCTGGATGCGATCGCGGCAGCCGGGCTGCCGACGATCGTGCTTGGCGGGGAGCAAACCCCCGACGCGCAGTTGATGGCGCTGTCCACGGTTCCCGTCGGCACGGCCGCGCAGGCGCACCTCTATCTCGCCCAAGGCGGGCCGGTGAACCTCGTGCAGCTGCACGCTTTTATCTGCGACACCATGCTGCTGACCGGTGAAGGTTTCGAGCCGCCACTACAGCTCGCCGAGTGGGACGCCCTGCCGCGGCCCGCAGGCGGAACGGGCCCGCGAGTGGGCATCTTGTTCTATCGGGCCCAGTTCACCAGCGGAAATACCGCCTATGTCCACGCGCTGGCCGACGCCGTCGATGCCGCGGGCGGCATCGGGATGCCGATCTACTGCGGTTCACTACGCAGCGCCCCGTCCGGCTTACTTGCGTTGCTCGGCACGTGTGACGCACTGGTGGTGACAGTGCTGGCCGCGGGCGGCACGAAGCCCGCAACCGCGTCAGCAGGCGGGGATGACGAAGCTTGGGACGTGGCAGCCCTGGCGGCGCTTGATATCCCGATTCTGCAGGGATTGTGTCTCACCAGCGATCGCGCCACGTGGGCTGCATCCGACGAGGGCCTGTCGCCGCTGGATGTCGCCACCCAGGTGGCGATCCCCGAGTTCGATGGCCGGATCATCACCGTCCCGTTCTCGTTCAAAGAAGTCGATGAAGACGGGCTACCGCGCTATGTCGCGGACCCCGAAAGATGTGCGCGCGTCGCGGGTATTGCTCTGGGGCACGCGCGACTGCGGCACACCCCGCCCGCCGAACGCCGGATCGCGATCATGCTGTCGGCCTACCCGACCAAGCATTCCCGGATCGGCAACGCGGTCGGCTTGGACACCCCGGTCTCGGCGATCCGGTTGTTGCGCGCGATGGCCGCCGCTGGTTACGACCTCGGCCCGCTCGATGGCCCGGATGCACTCCCCGGCCTGGGAAAGCTGGATCCCATCGAAGGCGAGGAGCCGGACACCACCGCGGGCAACGCGCTGATTCACGCGTTAATCGCCGCCGGCGGGCAAGACGAAGAATGGCTGACCAGCGAACAACTCTCGGGCTCGCCGGTGCGCATCTCCGCCGAGAACTACCGCACCTGGCTCGCCGAGCTACCGGCGGAGCTCACCGACGCGGTGACCGAAACATGGGGCGAAGCGCCGGGGTCACTCTTTTTGGACACTTCTCGCAACGCAGAGGGTGAGATCGTGCTGGCAACGCTGCAGGCTGGCAATGTCGTCATTCTCATTCAGCCGCCGCGTGGTTTCGGCGAGAACCCGGTCGCGATCTACCACGATCCGGATATGCCGCCATCCCACCATTACCTGGCCTGCTACCGCTGGCTCGAAAAGGAATTCGGCGCACACGCGGTGGTGCACCTGGGCAAACACGGTAACATGGAGTGGCTGCCCGGCAAAGCGGTCGGAATGTCGGCCAGCTGCGGTACCGATGCGGCGATTGGCAATATGCCGCTGATCTACCCGTTCCTGGTCAACGACCCGGGCGAGGGTGCGCAGGCCAAAAGGCGTGCACACGCCACCATTGTGGACCACCTGATCCCGCCCATGGCCAGGGCCGAATCCTATGGCGACATCTCCCGTCTGGAACAGCTTCTTGACGAGTACGCCAACGTCGCAGCCATGGACCCGGCCAAGCTGCCTGCCATCCGGGCGCAGATTTGGACGCTGATCCAAGCCGCGAAGCTGGATCACGATCTGGGGATGACCGACTCCGTCGACCGACCCGCAGACGCAGAGTTCGACGAATTCATCCTGCACGTCGACGGCTGGCTCTGCGAGATCAAGGACGGCCAGATCCGCGATGGGCTACATATTCTCGGCCAAGCGCCCGTCGGCGAAGCCCGGGTCAACCTCGTGCTGTCCGTGCTGCGGGCAACTCAGATCTGGGGTGGAGCCCAAGGCGCCGTCCCTGGTCTTCGCGCCGCGCTGGGGCTGAAGGAGAATGCCGAGCTCAAAGCAGTGGATGCCATCGAGACCCAAGCGCGCGCATTGATTCTAGGGCTCGAGGCCGCTGGTTGGGAGCTCGCAGCCATCCCCGGCGTCATCGCCGAAGTGCTGGGGGAAGTCAGCGATCCAGCGGTCGCCCAGGTTCTGGAATTCGCCACCCTCGAGGTGGTGCCGCGCTTGGCGGGCACCGCCAACGAACTGACGGCTGTGCTGCACGCGCTCGACGGCGGGTTCGTCCCCGCCGGCCCGTCCGGTTCTCCGCTCCGCGGGTTGGTCAACGTCCTCCCCACCGGCCGCAACTTCTACACCGTCGACCCCAAGGCAGTGCCGTCGAGAATGGCCTACGAGACGGGGACCGCGATGGCCACCTCCCTCATCGACCGGTACGTCAAAGACAACGGCGAGTACCCGCGCAACGTGGGCCTGTCGGTGTGGGGCACCTCGGCGATGCGCACCTCCGGCGACGACATCGCAGAAGTTCTTGCCCTGCTGGGTGTTTCGCCCGTCTGGGACGAGGCATCGCGCCGGGTGAGCCGCCTGGAAGTGATCGAGTTGGAAGAACTGGCTCGCCCACGCATCGACGTGACAGTCCGCATTTCCGGCTTCTTCCGTGATGCCTTCCCACATGTGGTCAGCATGCTCGATGACGCCGTGCAGATGGTCGCCGGCCTCGACGAGACGGACGAGCAAAACTACGTCAAGGCTCACACCAATGCCGACATGTTGGTGCACGGCGACACCCGACGCGCGACCACCAGAATCTTCGGTTCGCGGCCCGGCGCTTACGGCGCCGGCCTGCTGCCGCTGATCGAGTCCGGAAACTGGCGTGACGACAGGGATCTCGCCGAGGTGTACACCGTCTGGGGCGGGTTCGCCTACGGCCGCGGTCTCGACGGCGTGCCCGCCCGCGAGGATATGGAAGCCAACTACCGGCGGATTGCCGTCGCCGCAAAGAATGTCGACTCCAAGGAACACGACATCGCGGACTCCGACGACTATTTCCAGTATCACGGTGGGATGGTTGCCACCGTTCGGTCGTTGACCGGGTCCGAGCCTGCGGCATATATCGGCGACTCCACCACCCCGGACGCCGTCCGCACCCGGTCCCTCACAGAGGAAACTGCCCGCGTCTTCCGGGCTCGCGTAGTCAACCCCCGCTGGATCGCCGCCATGCGCCGACACGGTTACAAGGGGGCGTTCGAACTTGCCGCCACCGTCGACTACCTCTTCGGGTATGACGCCACGGCTGGCGTTGTTCCCGACTGGATGTACGAAACGCTGGCGAAAACGTACACGCTGGATCCGGAGAACCAGGCGTTCCTGCGTCATGCGAACCCCTGGGCGCTACGCGGCATCGTGGAACGGCTGAATGAGGCCGCCGACCGCGGACTGTGGGCCGAACCCGACCCGGCAATTATGTCGGCGATGGCGCAGGTATACCTCGACGTCGAAGGCGACCTCGAGGACGCCTAGGTCCCGTCAACTCCGCTGGCAGCCGGGTTGGCGTTCCCGAACCCATACACATCTGTCGACCTAGAGATCGAGAAAATCCCGAAGCCGCACCCGCACGGATTCAAGACACCCCGGTGCGACTTGTCCCGCGATTGCCGTAATGGGAAGGACAATGACCAGCGCCCCCGCGGGCAGCCTGAATCTTTAACTGGTCTCGAAGTGCTTTACTCACCTTAATCGTCGTTGTCGTACTTCAGGTATGACAACCGCGTCAAGGAGGCCGTTCACCGCCGGCGGATTAGGTAGGTGTCCATGATCCAGCCCTTGCGTTGCTTCAGTTCTGCCCGCAGGATCGCGAGCTCCGCACCTACCTCGGCGAGCGATCCGGAGAGCAAAGCCTCGTCCGCCGTGCCAAGGTAGGCACCCCAATAGATATCGAGTCCCGACTCGGCGATCTGCAGACACGTCAGATGTGAATCGAGCATGACGACCACGTCATTGAGCTCAGGACCCCACTCTGCGAGAAGCCGGCGGCCGGTGGTGATGTGCACCGATTCCCCGATGCGATGCAGCACGATCCGGTGCGCGGCCGTCAATGCCGCAACACTGGTAACGCCTGGTATCACGGTGATCTCGACCGGGAGGCGGTCCAAAATCCGCAGGGTGCTGTCGTAGAGAGCTGGGTCGCCCCACACCAGGAAGGCGCCAACCTCACCCGGCGCCAGCTGCGCCAGAGCGGTCTCATAGACCGCCGCGCGCGCGTCGTGCCAAGTAAGCACGGCGGCCGCGTAGTCAGCCGGCTGCCGATCCCGGGGCACTTCCGGGATGTCCACCACCCGGTGGCGTCCCGCATACAGCCTGATCATTTCCGACCGCACTGCCACGAGATCCGCTGTGGCATCGCCCTTGTCGAGCACGAAGAAGACGTCGACACTGGCCAGCGCGCGCGTTGCTTGGACCGTGAGCTGATCGACCCCACCAGGCCCGATCCCGATCACGAAGATCTGGTTCATGCCCCTACCGCGGCGAGAAGGGCCGCGGTGTCGAGGTTTTCCTCTACCGCGTCTGCGAGCGTATCGATCATTGCCTCCCGCGCAGCCGCGAAGCCCGGTCCGTCTGAGGCAACGAACGACGGCGCAACCTCGAGAAGCCACGCACGCCGGAACTTATCGTTTTCAAAGACGCCGTGCCACGTGGTGCCCCATACCGAGCCGAACCTGCACCCATCGAGGAACGCTTCGCCGGAGTTCACGGTAGCCACCCCGTGGTGAATCTCGTAGGCCTGCACCGGATGCCCTCGCCATTCGCCGGTGGGCCGACCCAACACCTTCTCCTCGTGGAAGACCACTGCCGTTGGTAGGAGCGCCAAACCGGAAACCCGCCCGACCTTGGATTCGATCGGATCCTCAATCGATCCGGCCATCATTTGGTAGCCGCCACAGATACCCAGAATCGGGACGCCCTCCGCTGCGGCCTTTTCGATCACCTCGGCTAAACCCCGCTCCTTCAACCACATCAGGTCCGACACGGTCGCCCTGCTTCCCGGGAGCACGATAATCTCGGCGCTAGCCAGCACCAGCGGATCAGTGGTCATGATCAGTTCGACGCCGGGCTCGCTTGCCAGTGCGTCCAAGTCGGTGACGTTGGACAGCCTTGGTAGTTGTACTGCAACTATCCGAACCCTGGGAGCCGTTGTGGCAACCGGGGTTGCGTCCCGCCACCGTCCCACCTGCAGAGTGTCTTCGCCGTCGAGCCAGACGTCGGGAAGCCAGGGCAGCACGCCCCAGAACGGCACCCCCGTCATCTGCGTCAGTTGGTCCAGGCCCGGTTTCAACAGTGTGACATCGCCGCGAAACTTGTTGATAATGAAGGCTTTAATCAAGGCGCGGTCTTGCGCCCCTAAGAGCCCCACCGTCCCGTAAAGCGAAGCGAAAATACCCCCGCGGTCAATGTCGCCGACCACGACCACGGGCAAGGAGAACTGCCGCGCAAGGCCCATGTTGACATAGTCGCCCGCGCGTAAGTTGATCTCTGCCGGCGAACCTGCACCCTCACTGATGATCACGTCGTACTTGGCAGCAAGTTCTTCATAAGCCTCAAAAGCCGCCAGAGCCAGGTGTTTACGACCGGTGGCAAACTCGCCAGCTTCCAAAACTCCATCCGCCCGCCCGCGAACCACCACATGTGAGCGCCGATCGGATCCGGGCTTCAAGAGCACCGGGTTCATCGCCGACTCCGGCTCTGCGTTGGCCGCCTGGGCCTGCAAGTACTGTGCCCGGCCAATCTCTGCCCCGTCTGCGCAGACCATCGAATTATTCGACATGTTCTGTGCCTTGAACGGCGCCACCAGGATTTTCTGACGACTCAAGAACCGGCAGATCCCCGTAGTAACAAGGGATTTGCCCGCATCCGATGACGTGCCCGCGACAAGCAGCCCGCGATACTTCATGGCGCCATCAAATGCTTGAAGGCCTTTAAATTCGCCAGCGATTCGCCGCGGTCGGTGCGCCACGCCCATTCGCGACGGATCGAGGACGCAAAGCCCCGTTCCAGGATGGGGTTGAAATCCGCGTCGGATGTCTGAAGAACCACGCCAAGCACGGTGTCGATCTCTTCTGGCGTTACCGAATCCAAGCCGATCCGGCCGACGAGGTGAATATCGCCCACCGCATCGAGGCAATACGCAACCGAACGCAGTTTGCTGTTGCGCTGCAACAGGAACTTGTATACACCCGCGAAATTCTCATCCGGCTTTCGGCACACAAAGGACTCAATCAACAGCTCGTGGTCGCCGATCAGCAGCCACACCAGTGTGCGATAACGACGCTCCCCCGGCAGGGTCAGCAAGAACGCCCCGTCCTCTGGCTCCGTGTAGTCAACACCCGCAGACGTGAGCGCAGACGTGATGAGTTCTGAGACCTCTGCACTCATCGTTGGTCCGCCCTCGCCCGTCGAGGAACTTGCTGCGGCATGGATGTGGAAAGGCCAGAGTTCGCAGAGCGCATCGCCGAGCGATAGCTCGCCATCAAAGAGTCCACCGTTGCCTCCCAAGAGAATTGACCCGCATGCGGGGAAGCGCCAGCAGCAAGTCGCGCCTGTCGCGCGGGGTCGAGAACCACCGATGCGAGAGCGTCTGCCCACGCCTGGATTTGGTGCCCCTTGACCAACACACCTGAAACGTCATCTGCCACAGCAACAGTGAGTCCACCCACCGCGGCGGCAACAACGGGAGTGCCGCTGGCTTGGGCCTCCAGCGCCACCAGCCCAAAGGACTCGTTGTAGCTCGGCACCGCCACCACATCGGCGGCGCGGTAGAGCTGCACCAGGTCGACTGGCGGCATCGGATCGAGGAAGGTGACCTGAGCGGCGATCCCCAAAGACTGGGCAAGCCCCGTCAAGGCGTGCGGCGCCGCCCGCCCAGTACCGGAGACCCCGCCCACAATGACGATCCGCCACTGCCGATCCGGGTATCTAGCCGCGAGCACCGCTGCAGCCTTGACCAACACATCCGGCGCCTTCAATGGCTGAATACGACCCACGAAGGCGATGACGATTTCGTTCTCGCCGAGCCCAAACCGGCGCCGGGCAATCCCCCGATCGCCGGGAACGAACACATCTGTGTCGACCCCCGGGAACACCACATCGATTCGCGCCGGGTCCGCCCCATACAGATCACGGAGGTCAGCCGCTTCGGCGTGGGTATTCGCGATCAGTCGATCAGCCTCAACAACCACCTGATCCTCACCGATCAACCGACCGGCAGGTTCGGGCGAATCGCCGTCGGCCATGGATGCGTTTTTAACCCTTGCGAGGGTGTGCGCCGAATGCACCATCGGCACCCCCCACCGATCTTTAGCCAGGTAGGCGACCTGGCCAGAGAGCCAGTAATGCGAGTGGATCAGGTCGTAATAGCCACGATCCCGACTGGCTTCGGCCCGCATGACCCCGTTGGCAAAGGAGCACAGCTGGCCGGGGAGGTCATTTTTGTCCAGTCCCTCGAAGGGGCCCGCAACTATGTGACGGACCAGCACTCCGGGCACCAGTTCCATCACCGGCGGAAGGTCCGATGACGTTGCTCGGGTAAAGATCTCCACTTCGATCCCACGGGCAGCCAACCTGCGCGCCGTCTGGTCTACGTAGACGTTCATCCCCCTGCGTCACCGGCGCCAGCCTGCGCCAGTGGGGACGTATGCAAGGAAATGGCGGCAACTCTACGAACTGGGTCGAAGCCGTTGGTTGACGTCATTTCCGCAGGTGTGCGCGGTCTCGGACGCCAACGGTTCTCACCCACAGAACTATACGCGGGCTGCGCAGGGCTACAGGGCTGAGAACTTCTTCCACTGGTCGTAGGTATACGACCAGTCGTAGTTGTAATCCGCTGGGCCAAGGTCGGGGGCACCAGGTGAATTACTCACCGTCACCGGGTCACCGTATAACGCCATGTCGTAGAAAATCTTCGCGTTGGCTGTGCTCATGTTGACGCAGCCGTGGGAAACGTTGGCCACGCCCTGCTGCGGGATGGTGCTGTCGTTCTCATGGATGAACTCGCCATTGTTATTAATGCGGACGGCCCACTTCACCTTCACGCCGCAGTAATTGAACTGCGTGTTGCACATATCGTAGTCCGGGAATTTCTCCTGCACGATGTGGATGCCGTTGCGAGTGGCCCGCCGCACGTCCTCGGTCTTGCCATAAGAAACTGGGAAGTCCTGCACCTGGGCTCCGTCTACCGTGACCTTCATCCTGAAGCTGGACACGTTCGCATCCACCCGAAGATCGCGGCCGATGGTGAAGGTTTGGGAGACATCCTCGCGGCCCCAGGTTCCACCCAGATTCACTCCGTACAGGTTGGCCTTCACCGTTACTGTCGTGTAAGCGGGCCAGAAGTCTTTTGGCCGGAAGTGCACCTGCGACTGCAGCACCCCAGCGGTCTTGATCTCCTCGTCCTGGAGCCAGCCCCAGCTTCCCTCGACATTCAGCGGCGCTCCACTTTTGTCGACCGCTGTCACTGTCAGTGCCCGCTGAGCAGCTGCTCGATCCTTCACTTGGCCGTAAAACTGTATGACAATCGGCGCCGCAACCCCAACGGTCTCTCCCTGGGACGGCGTAATGGCGGCGCGGTTTGTATCTGTCGGCGCGACCGTTGCCATCGTCCCGGTAATGGGAGTCTCAGTGCCGTCGGTGCCCTTGGCTACCCCGACAAAGTTGTAGGTCTGGCCATATTTCATCCCCTGGCTCAAGGTGAACGTAGCGCCGTCGGCCGAGATATCGCCTTTGAGTGCGGAGCCATCCGAACCGGTAACCGTCATACCCGTGATGTCGGCGTTGAACACCGTCACCGTGATCGGGGTGGCCGGCGCCAAGTCCGTGCTGCCGAAGGCGGGCAGGCTAATGATGTTGACCTTCGCCGCTGCAGGCGCCGCTGCCGAGGCAGCGGGTGCGGATGAGACCGCCACCGATTGCGTGGGCGGAACGGTTACTTGCGAGGGAGCGGGGGCTGCGTTTGCACCTGCGGTCTGGAATTCGGTGACGACCACGTCCTGACCTGTGCTGGAACATGCGCCCACGGTGAGGACGGCCGCCACACCCACAGCGATGATCGACAACGATCGACGCACGCCACTTTTCCTAGCAAGGAAACCAACAGCCACCAGTATCTCCACTTCACCGAATTTTTTGGATAATAGCTTTTCGCCCACGGTAGCGGCTCAACGTGTGATCTGCGTGGGATGGTTGAACTGCGCGGATGACTCAGTCGAGCGTCACGCCTACAAAAACCGGTTCTGGAATCAACGTCACACCGAATTTCGCAACAACTCCATCGCGGATATATCTGGCCAGGTTCACCAAATCCCTGGTGGTGCCGCCCCGGTTCACCAACGCCAACGTGTGTTTGGTCGAGACACCGGCGCCGGCGCCGAGGTGGAAGCCTTTGCCGAATCCGGCACGCTCGATCAGCCACGCTGCGGACAGCTTCACCCGGTCGCCGGCGGGAAAGTGCGGATAACTGACATCGGAGCCAAGCGCCCCGCGAATTCGACCATCCGCCTCCCGGGCCTGCTCGGCGGAGAGCAGCGGGTTGGTAAAGAAGGATCCGGCACTGCGGGAATCGGGGTCGCCAGGGTCGAGCACCATACCTTTGCTGCGCCGAAGACCCAAGACACACTCGCGGACAACGGCTGGAGGCACGCTCTCCCCCGGCGCAACCCCGAGCGATTTGGCAAGCTCGGCGTACTTCACCGGTGTCTCCCGGCGGCTCAGCCGCATCTGGATCCTGAGCACCACCGCCCGATCGCTACCGCGCAGCACGCTGGAGCGGTATCCCAACTGCAGCTGATCTGTGTGCAGCAGCTGCACGCCGCGCGTCGCCCGGTCGAAGACCGTGACGTTCTCGAGTACTTCGCTGACCTCCATGCCGTAGGCGCCCACGTTCTGCACGGGGGTGGCGCCGGTAGACCCTGGGATGCCAGAGAGGAATTCGATCCCGGACCAGCCTTCGCCGCAGAACTGCGCGACCAGCTCGTCCCAGTTCACGCCGGCTGCTGCCGTCACCAAGAGGTCATCGCCGTCACGAACAGCGCTCACACCCGTGTTTGCCACTTGGACCACGGGCCCCGCAATACCTTCATCGGCAATTACCAGGTTGGATCCACCGCCCACCACGAGCAGCGGTGCACCCGCAAAATCTGCCTCTGCCACCGCCGCGCAGATCTCGTCATCGGTGGCCGCAACAGTCAACGACGGCGCCGGACCGCCGAGACCGAGGGTGGTCAGCGTCGAGAGGTTGATGGATGCGGGCATTCGGTCACCGTACCGGGATGCGGTGGGCCACCGCCGCGAGTTCCGCAACAAGTCTCGAGTTCCACAACAAGTGGCGCGCGAAGTGGCGAATGGTCGGGCTCGAACACCATTGCCTTCAAGGGCTGCGTGGGAGGAGCCGGATAGTCTTCAACCCAGCACGTTTTTTTAAAACCCACCCAGGAGGCACCAGTGTCCACCCAGATGACCGTCACCCAGCATTACGCAGCCACCCCGGAGAAAGTGTTCGCCCTGTTTGGCAACCCGGTGTTCTTGGCCGCGCGCTTGGCGGCCAGTGGCGGCATCGACCCTGAAATTGTGTCCCAGACTTCCGACAATGAGACCGTTGAACTCGTGACCCGGCAGGGCATTCCGGCCGCAGTGCTGCCGTCCATCATCGGCTCGTTCATCAGCGGTGACCCATCCACCCAGCGCACCGAGAGCTGGAAGGCCAACGACGCGGGCGGCTACGACGCCAATTTTAAGGTCACCATCCAGGGCGCGCCGGCCTCTCTGAAGGGCACCATGTCACTGGCTGCGAGCGGCGAAGGCTCCGTGCTGCACATCGATGCCGAAGCGATCGTTCCCGTGCCAATGTTCGGCCCGAAGATAGAAAAGGTCATCGTCGAGCAGGTGTCGGAACTGCTGGCACGCGAGGAGATGTTCACCCAGGGGCAGCTCGCGCAGTAAGCGGGACAAGAAAAGGGCAGAGCGCGAGGCTTCGGATACCCATGGCCGGCCACGGTGATGTCCGGGTTCGGCGCTACGCCGCTGGCAGGGCGCGCACGCTCGGCGCACCCACGCGCGGCACAACCGCGCCAAACCGGCTGCGGCGCAACGATAACTGGATCGCTTCGTGGCCCGCCGTAGCCGCCGCTCTACAAAAGCCGGATGCGCTTGCCGTGGATCTTGGCTACGGAGCCAGCGCCGTCACGACGGTGGAGTTCGCCGCCCGGCTCAGGCGGAACCACCCTGGCGTTCGAGTGCTGGGTGTAGAAATCGAGCCCGCCAGGGTCGCGGCAGCCCAGCCCTTCGCCGACCCCCGCGCCTGGACTTCGCGCGCGGCGGATTCGAATTGGCGGGCCGCCGCCCACAGCTGGTCCGTGCGATGAATGTGCTGCGCCAGTATGACGAGGAGCCAGCACGGCAAGCATGGGTCGATGTCTGCTCCCGGCTCGCCCCCGGCGGCGTCCTGGTCGAGGGCACTTGCGACGAGATCGGCCGTATCGGCTCGTGGGTGCTGGCCTCCATGCATGGCCCCGAGTCGCTGACACTCTCCTGCTCCCTCAGGCACCTCGACCACCCGCGGACTCTCGCCGAAAGGTTGCCGAAAACCCTGATCCACCAGAACGTTCCGGGTACCGCAATCCATAAATTTGTGCGGGATCTCGGTCTTGCCTGGGATAGCTCGGCGGCGCTGGCGGTTTTTTCGGCCCGTCAACGGTGGATCGCCGCAGTGAAATCGTTGGGCCACGACTGGCCGCTCCTCGGACCCGAGAGCCGCAGCAGGTTCGGCGAACTCACCGTGGCCTGGTCGGCCATCGATCCAGACACCGGCTGAGCCACACTCGGCGTCAGGGCGTCAGGGCGTCAGGGCGTCAGGGCGTCAGGGATAATTACCCATCGTGACTTCCCCCGCAAGAACGCCAGGAACACCACCGGCGTCCTCCGAACGCCGCTATATCCTCACTCTGGCCTGCCCCGACGGTACGGGCATCGTTGCCCGGATCACCACATTTCTCGCCGACATCGGCGGCTGGATCGTCGAGGCGGCCTACCACTCCGATGACGAATCCGGCCGATTCTTTACTCGCCAAGAGATCCGCGCCGACTCTCTAGCCATCGACTACACAGAGCTGAGCGCGCGGTTCGCCGAAGTAGCGCAGGCTCTCAAAGCCGACCAGTTCCAAGTCATCGACACTCTAGGCCGCAAGAAAATGGTGCTGCTGGTCTCCAAGGAAGGGCACTGCCTCTACGACCTTCTCGGCCGCTGGCATTCGGGCGAACTGGATGTCGACATACCGCTCATCATCGGCAACCACCCGGATCTCGGCCCGGTGGCGCACATGTTCGACATTCCCTTTATGCACGTGCCGATCACGTCAGAAACCAAACCTGCGGCATTTGCCGAAATCGCCCGGTTGGTCGAGGAGCAGCAGCCCGACGTCATCGTTTTAGCTCGGTTCATGCAGGTTGTCCCGCCCGCGCTGTGCGAGAAGTGGGACGGACTGCTGATTAACATCCATCACGGATTCCTGCCATCCTTCCGCGGCGCGAAGCCCTACCATCAGGCCTACCAGCGCGGCGTCAAACTGATCGGCGCCACCTGCCATTACGTCACGGGTGAGCTTGATGCGGGCCCCATCATCGAGCAGGACGTGATCCACGTCGATCACACCGATTCGACGGCCGCCATGGTGCGTCGTGGCCGCGACATTGAACGTTCCGTGCTCTTTCGCGGCCTGAGCAACCACCTGCAGAACAGAGTGTTCCGCGATGGACTACGGACCGTCGTTTTTAAGTAGAGGCATCATGGAGGGTGCCCGAAGGAATCACTTCCCGCCTTCCGGTGTTTCAACCAGTACTAGCCACACCACTGCAGTCTGCGAAAGGTACGTCATGCCCCTCGAGCCCGGCGAGTTGTACGAGCTCCATTTGGAGGACTCGCGCATCGAAGATTTGAGCGAGCCCGTTCTGGTGCACGCCCTCGCCGGATTTGTCGACGCCGGATCTGCGGGCAAGCTTGCCGTCGACGCGATCTTGGAATCGCTCGAGCACTTCACGCTCGCCACCTTTGATGCGGATCAGTTAGTGGACTACCGCTCGCGCCGTCCACTGATGACGTTCGAGCAGGACCGTTTCACCGCATTCGAGGCACCGGAGCTCAAGGTTGTTCAGGTTATCGACCGCGCCGGCACGCCGTTCCTGCTCCTCACCGGTTTTGAACCAGACTTCGGCTGGGAAGGCTTCGTCGCCGCCGTCGGCCACATCGCTGACCGCTTCGGCGTCCGACTGACAGTGGGACTCAACGCAATTCCGATGGGAGTGCCCCACACTCGCCCCACTGGGTTAACCTCGCATGCCAACCGTGACGGTCTGCTGACAACCGCACCGTTCTGGAATGGCTCCATGCAGGTCCCCGGTCACATTGGCGGGCTTATCGAGTTCCGCTTCGGCGAGGCTGGCCGCGACGCCATCGGGTTCGCTGCGCACGTCCCGCACTACTTGGCCAGAGCCGAGTTCCCCGAGGCGAGTCGCGAACTCCTCCAAGCCGCTTCTGAAGCAGGCGGCTTGGATCTGCCGACCGAACGGCTCACCGAACTTGCCCAAGCCAATCGCGTGGCCATCGACGAGCAAGTATCGGGGTCCGAGGAGGTCGCCAACGTTGTTCAGGCGTTGGAGCAGCAATACGACACCTTCATTTCCGCGCGCGGAAAAGGCCTCCTCGCCGACAACGCCCCGCTGCCCACCGCCGACGAGTTGGGCGCCGAATTTGAGGCGTTCCTCGCGGGTCGTAGCACCGTCGAGGAGTAGAACAGCGCTCAAAGGTCGTAGTGTTGCCCTCGTGGCACAGGACAATGACGCGCGGCTCGCGTTTCCGGAACGTAAGCGCGGTCCGGTGCGCGCCATCTCGACCCGCATCCTCATCGCAATCGGCTGCATCGTTCTCACCGCCACGATCGTGTACTTGGAACGGGCCGGCTATCGCGATGTGGAAAACGACCACCCGATCGAGGGCTGGTTGGGCAGTTTTTACTACGCCACCGTCACCCTGTCCACCACCGGCTACGGCGATGTCACCCCCTTGTCGGATTCGGCTCGACTGACCAACATTTTGCTCATCACCCCGCTGCGATTCCTTTTCCTCATCGTCTTGATTGGAACCACCATTGAGGTGCTTACCGAGCGCAGCCGACAACAGTTCCGGTATGCCCGCTGGAGGAGACGCGTGAAGAAGCACACGGTAGTAATTGGTTACGGCATGAAAGGGCGCTCGGCAGTCTCTGCGCTGAAAGACCAGGGCCACAGCGTCGAAAGCATCGTGGTCGTGGATGCCAGCAACGCCAACATTAAGCTGGCGAATTCTGACGGCTGCGCCGGGGTGGTGGGCGATGCCCGACGCGAGGAGGTCCTGCGGCGGGCGGAAGTGCCCAGCGCGGACCGGGTCATTGTCGCCACCGACCGAGACGACGTCTCGGTGCTGGTTACCCTTACCGCCCGGAGGCTCGCCCCCCATGCGACCATCGCCGCGGCTGCCCGCGAGGAGCAAAACATCCCGGTGCTCCGTCAATCCGGCGCTGACGTCGTCATCCCCACGGCGGAATCTGCTGGCCGCCTGCTCGGCCTTTCCATCGTGGCTCCGATGGCTGGCGAGCTGATCGAGGATTTGTTGGAACCCGTTGCGGGACTTCAGATTCTCGAGCGGGAGGTGACACCCGCCGACGTTGGTCTCTCGCCCGCACGGCTGACCGCTCAGGGGGAAATTGTGCTGAACGTGGTTCGCAATGGGGTATCCCACCGCTTTGATTCCGGCGGCGTGCGCGTTTTCCAGCCCGGCGACCGCATCGTCGTCATCACCGCTAAGCAATCCACGCATCACTCCGCAAACTCACGAACCGACCCCCAAGATCCGCCACCGTTGAAGCCGGGCCGGTCTCGTACCTGACACCTACCAGGTCAGGTCTTTGCACATGCTGTGATCAGCAGGCTCGACCTGCAGCGTCGCGTGCTCTATCTCGTGTTTGGTGGTGAGCATCTGTTGCGCCGCGTCCAGAACGCGGTGCGCATCCGCGCCGGGCGCGAGCACCAAATGCGCGGTCGCCACGTTCATCCCCGACGTCAGGGCCCAGATGTGCAGGTCGTGAAGTTCAGCGACCCCCGGCACCTGACCCAGGTCGGCGCTAATCTCTTGAAGGTCAACCCCTTCCGGGATGTGCTGCCCCAGCACCCGCAACACCGAACGCGATAAGCTGACGGCCCGCACCACCACGAAGGCTCCGATACCGACTGCAACGATGACGTCCCAGATCGGGTTTCCGGTAGCGCTGATCAGGATGCCCGCGGCAAGGACCCCGACCGAACCGGCCGCATCTCCGAGCACCTCAATGTAGGCGCCACGCATAGTGATCGAATCCTGAGAACCCCTGCGCAGCAACAGCAACGACACCAGGTTGACGACCAACCCGATGACGCCGACGATCATCATCAGCCGCGTTCCCACCACCGGAGCCGCACCGATCCGGCCCACCGCCTCGATCACGACGAAGACCCCGACCCCGAGCATCAGCAAGCAGGTGAGGCCGGCTGCGAAAACCTCGGAGCGGTACCGGCCGTAGGTCCGCTTACCCGTGCTATCCGGCCGACCCGCGATGCGGGTGGCGACCAGCGCTGCCCCGAGGGCAACCACATCGGTGGCCATATGGCCGGCGTCGGCGATCAACGCCAATGAGTCCGAAAGTAAGCCTGCGACAAGTTCAATGACGAAGAAGCCTGCCGTCAGCGCGAAGGCGATGGCTAGCCGGCTGGTGTAGCGGGAACCGGTATTGGGGCCTGACCCCTGGCCGACCGGCGGAGCGTGGCTGTGGCCGCCGATACCGTGCGAATGGGAGTGGCCCTTGGGGGCTGGCTTGGCGGGATGCTCGTGGCTCATAGCTGGCCCGCGCTCTCGTGCCGGGCATGTTCGCGCGAGAGATCCAGCAGCATCCGTACGTGGGCGTCAGCGAGACGGTAGAACATCATGCGTCCGTCGCGACGGCAGGCGACGACACCGGCGGTGCGAAGCAGCCGCAGAGCTTGGGACACCGTCGTCTCGGCAACCGACACGGTGGCCGAGATATCGCACACGCAGAGCTCTCCGGCCTCCAGCAACGAGTAGAGGATGCGCGTCCGCGTGGGGTCGCCCAGCAGCTTAAAAAGCCCAGCCAGTTCGATGGTTTCGGCCAAGGACGGCCCTGCCTCGCGCGCGAGCGCCACTTTCTCGGGGTGCACCAGCGGCACCACACAGCCGTCGATAACAGCCGTCGCCGGATCAGACTGGGACATAGCGTTCGTCATTACGCTCCGATCACGATTCAATATCTGCACATCTATGCATATGTTGCCCGTAAGTGCGTACGGCTGTCAACCCTCGACTGTCAACCCCCGCCTGTTCACCCTCGCACCTGTGCAGCTGCCAGCCGGGTACTCGACGGGATGGGTCGGCCACCCGCATAGTGAGGCGTGATGAAAACTCTGATTCTGCTTCGCCACGGAAAATCCGGCTACCCCGAGGGAGTTGCCGACTAGGAGCGCCCACTTGCTGAACGAGGCTGGGCCGAAGCCGCCGAGGCAGGCCGATGGATTCGACAGCACGTGCTCACCAGCGCCATCCCCGGACGCGCCAGCGCCGAAGCAGCCAGCTCAATTAGTTCGGCGATCCCATCGTCCGGATTTGCAGCACTCTGCTCGTCTGCGGTCCGCACCCAACAGACGTATGACGCGACCGGATTCACCGGCCCTGTGCGCTTCTCGCGAGCGGTCTACGACGCCACCCCCGGCGAAATCCTGACCGAGATCGGCCGCACGGCAGCCGATGTGACGACATTGCTCGTGGTGGGCCATGCGCCGGGAATCCCAGGGCTCGCGGCCATGTTGGCTCTACCCGATTCCCACGAGGCCCACTTGACCGAACTTAGCGTGAAGTTTCCGACATCAGCGATCGCGGTGCTCACCACCGCCGGAAGCTGGGAGGACCTCGCGGCCACCGGAGCCACGCTCACTCACTTCTACGTCGCGCGGGCCTGACCCCTTTTCAAGCCCAGGGCGTCCCTACCTACTTCGGGTCATTTTTTGCTGTCCGCCGGCCGTGCTGAGCAACGTGATAAGCGAACAGCTCCAGCACCTGCCTGGCCGCCGTCGAATCCTTGCTGACCAAATATCCCAACTTGAGCCCGTCAACAGTTGATACGACCAAGTGGGTCAGCTCAGTGACCGGACGTTCCCACTTGATGCCGTGGCTCTGGGCGATGGCTTCCAGGATCTGCTGAACACACGCGCAGTAGGCCTCGTGCTGCGCCTGGGCAACAGAAATCGGCTCACCGTGTCGCATCCCCGAGAAGGTGAGTTCGTGGGCAGCTTGCTGGAGTTCAGGGTGTTCCTCGACCGTCGCCCACAACGCAAGCAAAGCCAACCTGACAGTTTCGGTCAAGGAGCGGCGCCGGCTGAGCGTCGCGCGCACGGCGGCATCCTCCATATGAGCCAACGAAGCTCCGATGTGCAGAAGCAGGCCCCGCCGGTCAGCGAAGAAATCCGTAAAGTCCGCCTCGTCCAGCCCTGCCCCAGTGCACACCTTGGCAATGGTGGCTGATTCGACGCCTGCGAGATTGATCTGGACCACCGCAGCCTGAACCAGTTGGTTTCGACCTAGCTCGATCATTTCCGCTTCCATCACGCTTTCCCCATCCAGACGGACCCACGTGGGCCGAACATTCGCCGCATGGGCGACGGTCCTCTGGATATCAAGGGCCGCACCGGCACTGGCGCACCATTACGGGGCTGGGAGGCAGAAGGTCTTTCCATCACGTGGCCCTGCAAGTAGGTGACTCAGTTCACCATGCTTTAACTCAGAGTATTCGCCATTCAGCCATGTGGCCTAATCCAGCATCGAGCAGTAGTGGGCAGATTCCAGGACCGAAACCGCGCGGTGGGAGAAAACAGTGTGCTCACCCCCGAGCTCAGCAACCCAGAGCACTCTGCCACCCTGGCAAGTTGGCGCGGTGGAAGCCGCAGATCTGCATCCCGCCTTTGGCCCACGCCCGTCACTAGCGAAAGATGGAGGGTACTTACAACGTCGGTCACTAGGAAGAGAAGCACTTGACGGAGTCGAATCTGTTGCTCCCACGGGGTTTTGGTTTTGGAATCGTGTCTGCAGCCACGGCCGTCGAGGGCCTGGATGCCGCACGCCTCGACGACGAGAGCGCCTCTGGGCTCACTCACGCCGGCGCCTCAATCTGGGACGTTTTTGCAGCCTCGCCGGGACGAATAGTCGATGGCACTACGCGCGCAGACGGTCCTGGTCACCTGCGCAGTTCCGCCAATGTCAGCACTGACGTCGATCTCATCACCCATCTCGGGGTTTCGCACAGTCGAATTTCACTCTCTTGGTCAGCACTAACGGGAGCCGAATCCGGCAACCGGTACGACCGCTACTCCCGCTATATTGACGATCTGCTCGCCAAAGGGGTCGAGGTTGTTGTCACTTTGACCCATTACGACATGCCCCTGACGGTAATGACGGACGGCGGGTGGCTCGTGCGTGACACCGCAGAGGTTTTTGGTGACTACGCTGCGACGGTCGCCGCCAAAATCGGAGACCGCGTCTCGCGCTGGGTCACCATGAACTCCCCGTTGGTGCATACCGCCTACGGTTACGGGCTCGGCATCGAGGCTCCGGGGCTCACGATGCTGGGAGAATCGCTCCGGGCCGGAATCAACCAGCTTGTGGGGCACGGATATGCAACCCAGGCACTGCGTGCCAGCGGAGCGCAGCAGATTGGCATCGCCAACCATCACACCCGCGTCCGTCCGGCCTCAGAGTCCCGCGAGGACATCGCCGCGGCCGAGCTCTATTCGATCCTGCACAACCGCGCCTTCACCGACCCCCTGTTCGGCCTTGGATTTCCAGGGGAATTGGCGGGCCTCATCGCCAGCTCCCCGGATCTGGACTTCGCCAGCGCCGCCGACGCCCACCTCGTGGCGCAGCCACTCGACTTTTACGGAGTCAACTATCACCACCCCGTGATGGTTGCTGCCGCCACCGACAACGCCACCATCCCGTTCACGCTGGTAGAAGATCCCGCTGCCGCCACCGATGACGCTGGCTGGCCCCTCGACCCGTCAGCGCTGACCCAGGTGCTGCTGGAACTCACTGCCCAATACCCAGCCCTACCGCCGCTGTATGTGACGGAGAACGGAACGCACACGGCGCCTGGCATCGACGACGCCGATAGATGTGAGTACGTGGACCAACACATCACAGCCATCGCTGCCGCTATCCGCGATGGCGCTGACGTCCGCGGGTACGACCATTGGACACTGCTCGACTGTTGGGAATTTGGCGAAGGCCTTACACGGCCAATGGGGCTCGTCGCAGTGGACCCGCTCAGTCAAGACCGAACACCGAAGGCCAGCTACCACCACTACGCTGCGCTTATCGCCGCTCACCGCGCACGCTCGTACTGACCACACCAGCATAACGGGCCACATTCAGCGGCGACCATAGCTACGGAGGGCCACAACGAGGCCAATAGGACACTTTCCGCACCGCCCAGATCTGATGCCGAGCTCACCCCGATGAGGTGGAGAAACGCGCGGTGCATCGCTTTACGAAGTCGTGGCCGCACGCCTACGTGCAGCAGCAAGCACACCGGCCCCCAGCATCAGCAGGATCGCGCCGACCCACATGAGTCCAATGGTCGCATCGGAGATGCCGGTGCTGGCCAACCGAGATCCATCGGCCTTGTCGGTGGCGCCAGCAGCTGTCCTTGCTTCTGGCTTGAGCGCGGTGGCGTGGGTGCCAGCCACGGCAATGCTCACAGCCGCGCTCGGCGATGCGCTAGGGGTCACGGAGTCGCTCGTGGGAGGCGCAGATAGTCCCGGGGCAGCAGCGGGCGCAGTTCGAATCGTGAGTGGAAGACGCACTGTGGTTCCGCTGGGAATCGCGGTGACCTGTAGGCGGTAGCTTCCACCCAGCGACTTCGGGATTGTGACACTCACTTCGGCGCCACCGTCAGTGACCGGGGTGACGCCCAAGTCGATCGCTGATGACGCAATCAGAATCGGTCGCAGGCCGCTACCTTCAGCCGCCTCCAAGGACACGGTGATGGCGCTATTTTCAGGAGCCCCGTTGCTGTCCATATTCAACCCGGCAACCTTGAAGGTCAGGGATTCCCCCGCCGTGACCGATCCGGCATAGCCCGTGACCTGTACAGAGTGCCGCGCAAAGTCCGGTGCTACGAGGGGCTTTGACTCCAGGTAGCGCACGAGTGCGTCACCATCGGAAATTCTGGTTGCCACCGAGTCTGTGGCCAAACCGAGCGCAGGGAAGCCTGCGCTGTCCCGCGCCAGCGTCGAGTACGTGCCGATCCGGTACGTTGCCGCGTTGTCGAGTTCAGCGCCATTAATGGTCACGGCACCGATGCGTGAACCTGCTGGGGCGGCGTCATCAAATGTGTACGTCACGTTGTCCGAGAGACCGAACTGCACGTACGACATATCTGCTTGCCATTGCTCTTCGAGCAGTTGCCTGAACTGCGCCCCGGTGAGTACAAACGTGGCGAGCAAGTCGTTTCTTGGCATCACCGCAGCTGCTTCGCGTGCGGTAACGATTCCGTCCGGAGCCAGCAGCAGGTCGCTACCGATGGCACGCGGGTCGACCAGGCCGATCTCTGTTGCGTTGTATTGCGGAGCTGCCACTGCGGCCTTCACCGAGTTAGCCAGCAAATTGCCAAGGGCCGATTCTTTGGCAGAATCGCTCGTCCCGTTGCCTACATAACTGCTGTTGACGTAGCTACCGGCGGTAAAAGCCCTGGTGATATCGGCGGCAACGGACCCAACGGTCCCGTCGGCTGGCACTGATGGCGGCGCCGGGAGGACTGGGCCCACTGGCACATTAGGGGTGCCCGGACCAGCGGGAACAATCGGCCCAGCCGGGATTACGGGCACAGCCGGGATTACAGGACCGGCCGGGATCATCGGGGTATCTCGCTGCGGGCCTGGAAGACCCACCGTGGGAGTGGCCGATGCAAAATCGGCAGCGCTGACGCCGGTGCGGGTGTTGGCGGCGTCTCGACTTAAAGCCTCCGATGGCCCGGCGGCCTGGGCAGGCGCGAGGACGGAGCCAGCCAACGAGCCATAAAACATATCGTCAAGAACCCCCGTGCCAGCGGTGCACGCATCCCCGTCGCACGTCAGAAGGTCCGTCCCCGCGACAAGAGCCACCCCGCCAGCGTTACTTCCCAGCTCTAATTCCGGCGAAATCAGTTGCGACACCGTATCCAAGGATTGCCCGGATCGGCCCCGCTCGGGTCCGGTCACGACAAAATAGCCACCGGGAAGAAGGGCGCCTGCCAGTGGGACCTGAGTCCAGGTGCGTCCGTCATCGGAGAACTGGAGAGAGACGCCGCTGAGCTGAACTGTGGAGGAACCGTGGTTGTAGATCTCGACAAAATCACTCACAAATGCAGAAGCAGCTTCGTTGCTGCCAGCGTAAATTTCGGAGATGACGAGGTCTGGCAGCACGTCCGCAGTGGCGACACCGGGCGTTATCAGAAGAGGGCTCACCAAGGCCAGACCAGCGACCAACGTGGCGGCCACAGTTCTCTTGGGACGATTCAAGCCCATGACGTACCGCTCCTTCATAAAAAACCGTTGTGCGCCCACTCCATGACCGGCCGAGGGCAATCCTGACTATGAGTCACACCTTAGGCCATTTGGGGGATCCATGTCCAGCCTGCGAGCCTCGATTATTACTCAGGGTATCCAATTGAGCGAATGTGTCTCAAACATTCAAGCAATCACCCGTTGAGGTGACTCTGCGGGCGCCGGCGCCCCAGCTGATTTTTAGGGCAGTAGCAGCGAGTCCGGCATGGCAACCCTAATCACGGACGCCAGCTAATTCGGCCGCTGTCATCACCAGCGACCGCAACTCGTCATGCAACGCGGGTGCGGCAGCCAAGACACCGGTTGCAACCCCCGTTGGCGTGAAGGTAGTGACGGTGGCACCCGCTTCGGCGGCGATCAGTCCCCCAGCCGCGATATCCCAACGCTGCACGCCCTCTTCGAAGTAGGCGTTGGTGGCGCCAGCAGCGACGCCGCACAAATCGAGCGCGGCGCTACCGATCCGGCGGATATCTCGAACTAGCGGAAGCACCCGAGCGATCACAGCGCCTTGGGCGGCGCGGCGCGGCGCGCTGTACCCGAAACCTGTTGACACCAGCGCTAGCGCTGCGGGTACGGCTGGCGCGCAGTGAATCTGCAAGCCGTTTCGATAGGCACCGCCGCCGCGGCAGGCGGAGAACATGAGGTTGCGCACAGGGTCATAGACCACCCCCACTACAGCGCCCTGTGCATCCTCGGCCGCCACGCTCACGGAGAAGTTATCGAGCTGGTAGAGGTAATTGACGGTGCCATCCAGCGGGTCGAGAACCCAGGTGATTCCGGACAAGGAGAGGACCGCTGCGCCTTCCTCACCCACAAAGCCGTCTCTTGGACGCTCTCCGCTGATCATCGCGACCAACAAGTCCTCGGCCGCGCGATCAGCATCCGACACTGGGTCCGTAGCGGAGCTTTTCGCATCCAACCCGGAGACAGTTCCATAGCGGGAGAGTAATTCGGCCCCGGCGGCCCGAGCAGCTCTCATAGCCAGATCGAGGAGGGATTCAGACAGGGCAACGGGATCCGGGCTCATCGACTCATTGTTTCACGCCCGGAACCCGTCCTCCGGGAGGCTTCCGGGAGGCTTCCGCCCGAGACAAACACAGCCCGCTACGGCGCGACGGCTAGCGCTGGCACCGCCGCTAGTTCCAGCAAAACAGCCTGCCCGGCAAACAGTTCGGCCGTATTCACCGACGTCAACTGGGCGAAGACGAGAGTCTCGTCATGCAGCCTGACCTGGACACGTCCGTGCGCGCCAAGGAAGCTGGTCGTCACCACCCGCGCATTGGCTACGGCTGGATCAGCTGGCATGACACGGACAGCCTCGGGGCGCACCAGCACCACTGCCGCACCCGATGGCACAGAACCCGGCAGCAGCGGGACCTGCGAACCGAGAACCGTTGCCGCGCCGCCAGAAACGGTGCCCACAAGCCGGTTGGTGGAACCGATGAATTCGGCTACGAACGCTGAATTTGGGTTGTTGTAAATCACTTCGGGGGCGTCGATCTGCTCGATCTTCCCTGCCTTCATGACCCCCACCCGGTCGGCGATCGCGAGAGCTTCCTCCTGGTCGTGGGTCACAAAAAGCGTAGTAATGCCCACTTCGAGTTGAATACGCCGAATCTCGTCACGGAGCTGTACCCGCACCTTCGCATCCAAAGCTGAGAGCGGCTCGTCGAGCAGTAGCACCTGAGGCTGAATCGCCAAGGCCCGAGCTAGTGCCACCCGCTGCTGCTGGCCACCAGACATCTGATGCGCGTAGCGATCTCGCTGGACGCCGAGCCCGACCAGTTCCAGGTACTCATCTGCGGTTTTGTTCCTCTTTGCCGCATCCACTCCGCGAAGACGCAACCCAAAGGCCACGTTTTCCTGCGCCGTCATGTGCGGGAACAGCGAGTAGGCCTGAAAAACCATGCCCATATCGCGCTTGCTGGTCGGGACGCTGGAGATGTCCTTCCCATTCACTACGACGTGACCGGAGTCTGCATCCTCGAGTCCGGCAAGTACTCGCAGTGCAGTAGTTTTGCCGCAGCCGGACGGGCCAAGCAGAACGACCAATTCGCCGGGCGCCAGCGTCAGCGTCATCCCGCTGAGAGCCTGAAGTTCGCCGTAGCTGCGACGCAAGTCCTGTAGGGAGACCCCCACGCCTGTCGAGCTGCGTACATCCGTGGTCACGAAGTTTTCCCCTTACGGCGGGTGCGGCCCTTGCGGGACGCGGTTAGGAGCGAAAGGAACAGGAGGAGGAAGAGCGCAACGAGCAACGACACCAGCGAGAGTGCCATCGCAAGGCGCGGATTATCCTGCCCGATACCCACGATTGAGGTCGAGAAACTCTGCCGTGCAAGCCTTTCGGCAAACGTAAACTCTCCCAGAACCAAGGCGAGAGAGATGAAGCTGGCGCTCACGAGCGCTGTCCTGATGTTCGGGATCACCACCCGCCAGAGGACCCCCAGCCACGACGAACCCAGCGAGCGCGCGGCTTCGGACAGCGTCTTGATATCGATCGCGTCCAACCCTGCGTCGAGCGAACGGTACGCGAACGGGAGAACCAGGATTGCGTACGCGAAGCAGAGCCAGAGTGTGTCGGTAGAGAGCACATTTGACAGCGTGCGATAGATCGGCGCCAACCCCACCACCAAGACGATCGCTGGGATCGTCAACGCTAAAAGGCAGGTGAATTCCATGGTGCGCCTGAGCCATGGGAGGCGAAGGCGAATCCAGATCATTGCTGGGACGAGCAGGAACAGCATCAGTGCGATAGTGAGGACGACTAGAACTAGCGAGTTCGTGAGGCCGGTCCAGATTTGCGCACTTTGGATGCCAACCCGCCTACAGGCAGCGATTAAGGTTTGATTTCCCTCGGCGGAGCAGTCCTTACTTCCGGCGGTTGCCAAACCGCCAACAGCTTTCCAGGCAGTCCAGATCCACTTCCCACTCAAGGTGTGGCTGCTGGAATAGAACAACGAGTACATCGGAATCAGGAAGAAGAGACCGACGACGGACACTGTCGCCCAGCGGAAAACAGTTGTTTTACGTCTGCGCGAGGCACGAAGCTTACGCGAGCTGGGACCCAAGGTCGCTGGGGTAGTGGACGTCGCAGGAATGATCGAAACGGAATCCGTCGTCATCTGAGCCATCTTGTCGCCCGCCTTTGAAGTCGCGCGTTGGCGAACATGATGATCGTGACAACGACGATCATTCCCAGCGCCAAGACTTGCGGATAGTTACCCTGGTCGGTTTGCTCATTCGTCATCGCGTCGGCGATTGCCGTAGGTACCACGGTGCTCGAACGGGTCAAAGCTGCGATGGTTGCGTAGGCAGAAAAGGAATTCGCGAATAGCAGCAGAAATGATGAAATAAAGGCTGGGGCCAGGATCGGACCAGCCACACTTCGCCAATACATCCAGGTTGATCCCCCAGGGTCTCTGCCGCCTCACGCCACTGCGGTTTGATGCCGTCGAGCGCGGGGAGGAAAATGATCACCATCAGCGGGATCTGGAAGTAGGCGTACACCAACACGAAACCGTTGAACTGGTAGAGCCACCCCTGGGATAGCTCGATTCCGAAGGAGTCTCGCAGCAGCCCGGTAACAAATCCCTCGTTGCCGACCGAGGCGATGAATGCGAACGCCAGCATGACCCCGCCGAACTGGGCGAGGACTGAGCAAGCAGCGACCAGTACTTTACGAACCGAGGCCGTGGGCGCAGCTGTCGCTAGCGCGTAACAGAGAAGACCGCCGACCACCACACCGAGGAAGGCGCTGGCAAGGGAAAGCAGCATCGATTCCTTGAACACGGTGAGAGCCGATGAGCTAAACAGCCGCTTCAGGTTCTCGGTGGTAAATGCACCTTTTTGGTCCTGGAAGGACTGCACGATCACCAGGATCGTGGGGAGGATGAGAAAGATAGCGACGTAGATGAAAAAAGGCGCCGTCGGCAGAGCGCTTTTCAGATTGCGTGTCCAGCTGCGCCCCCTGGCCTGAACGGCCGGGGGCGCAGCGGATACCGTGCTGATCATCGAAATTCGTTTCCCGGTCTGGAAAATCAGCCCGTGATTTGCTTCCACTGTACGAGCAGATCTGCCTTCGACTTCTCGGTCTGAGCTGCGGTCTGGCTCACTGGCGGGGTGGCGCCACCAAGTGCGTCGAGACTGGCCTGATCGACCGTCTTGTCCTTGATCATCGTGTCAAGCAGGATCGGTCGTGCGCCACCGGCGAGCCACAGATTCTGGGCTTCGGGGGTGTAGAGGAACTCCTGCCACAACCGAGCGGCGGCCGGGTTGGGAGCGTCGAGGTTGATTGCCTGGTTGTAGTAGGAACCAATTGCGGCGCCTTCCGGGACAAAGGTCTTCCAGTCGGTGCCTTCAGCGCTCATACCTTGGGCGTATCCGGTCTGCAGGTAGCTCCAGTCGATGACGACGCCGACTTCGCCCTGGGTAACGACGGCAGAGGTGACATCTCCGAGAAACATGTTGCCGGCGTCGTTGAGCTTCTTGAAATAGTTTACACCGGGAGTGATGTCGTCCAACGAACCGCCGTTAGCAAGCGAAGCCATCACGACGCCGTTATAGGCCGCGCCTGCTTCGTTCGGGTTACCGTTGACGGCGACGACGCCTTTAAACTTCGGATCAAACAGCTGGTCGAGGCTAGTGATTTCGCCGAACTTGGTGGAGTTGTAACCCACGGCCATGATGCCCGTGTAGTCACTGGTCCAGAGGCCGGTGGCTTCTTTGTTCAGCTCCGGAATCTTGTCCCACGCCGCGACCTTGTAAGGCGCGAATTTGTCGAGGCTACCCAAGGTGACGCTGGTGCCGAGGTCAAAAACATCGGGTGCCTTGTCGGTGCCCTTGTTAATCTCGGCTGCGGCGATCTCTTCTTTGGAGGATGAGTTGGGCGCCTGCTCTTCGACCTTGATGCCCGGGTACTTGGCCATGAAGG
The DNA here is from genome assembly GCF_003860405.1 of Nakamurella antarctica. NCBI lineage: Bacteria > Bacillati > Actinomycetota > Actinomycetes > Nakamurellales > Nakamurellaceae > Nakamurella > Nakamurella antarctica. Next base: position 3,045,431 of record NZ_CP034170.1, read on the forward strand.
CGTCCAGAACCGCGCCATAGTTGGCCCAGTCACGTGGGAGGGCGATGACGTTGAGCTTGCCTTCTTTGTTAGCAGCTGCTTCCAATCCGGCCATGCCACCGAAGTCGGCCAGCGACGTTGCTTTCTTCGCATCTCCCATCGCCGCTGGTGCTGCAGAGCTGGAGGCATCCGAGGTGGGGGCAGCGGAGCTCGCCGCCTCAGAGCTGGAAGATGCCGGAGCTGCGGCCGAGGTGCTGCTGCTGGCGGCAGGTGCGGCAGCTGATGTGCTGCTGCTCATCGCACCCTTGTCGGAACTTCCACAAGCGGACGCGGCGAGGGCGAGGACTGCGAGTGAGGCGATGATGCCTACACGTTTTTGTGCGATGCGCACTTACTACCTCCTGAGGTGGGAACTGTCGATGATCGTGCAAGGACAACTCTGATGCAGCCAGATGAACACGCGGTGTCCTGCAGGCCGACTTGTAAGTAACGAGACCCAAAAGGTAACAACTTTGTAATGAGTTGCGGATCACGAAACGGCCTCAATTTTTGGCACGAATCTTCATCGCGTGGAACTCGTCGGCTCACTCGCCAGGCCGTCAATCACCTCGGCACCTGGCAATGCCGCGAGGGATGCGCCAGCGATAACGATCTTGGACTTGCGCAAACCACTTCCAATGACCACGAGGCCCGCCTCCACCACCGCGCGATCGATGTAGACAGACCAGGGCGCCGGCAACCCGATGGGAGTGATCCCGCCGTATTCCATCCCGGTGGCCGACACCGCTGCGTCCATGGGGGCAAAAGAAACCTTCCGCACGTCCAGCAGCCTTTTAATGGTTCCGTTCACATCCGCTCTCGTCGTCGCTAGCACCACCGCCGCAGCCCACTTCCACTGATCACCTCGTTTTCCCAGCAGCACCACGCAGTTGGCGCTGGAGGAGAGCCGCACGTCGTAGGCGGCGCAAAAGGCAGCTGTATCAGCAACTCCCGGGTCGATAGGGGCCACCGCGACGGCGAAGGTTGCAGAGGTTGCCAGCGCCTGCGACACCGAAGCGGCGAGTAACTCCGGCGCCTGCCTGGCGTCGACGGTGGCAAGATTTCCCAGTGTCAAAGCGGTCATGTTTTCACACCATAGTGCTGCGATCGCTGGCGATCAGGGACAATGGGCCAGTGAGTACCACCATTGAAACCCCGACCGCTGACGTCGCTGCCCACGGTCCGGCGAACCCCGCAATTGCCCCCCTGCAAATCGGGCAGTACAGCGTCTGGCCGCCGGTGGTGCTGGCGCCGATGGCAGGCATTACTAACGGTTCTTTCCGCAAACTGTGCCGCGAATTTGGCGCCGGCCTCTACGTCTGCGAAATGGTGACCACGCGGGCGCTGGTAGAGCGCGACCCCAAAACGATGGACATGGTGCGATTCGGCCCTGAGGAAAAGCCTCGCTCGCTGCAGCTGTATGGCGTAGATCCCGTAGTCGTCGGCCGGGCCGTGTCAATGGTGGTGGACGACAACCTGGCTGACCACATCGATCTCAATTTCGGGTGCCCGGTCCCCAAGGTGACACGACGCGGCGGCGGCTCAGCGCTGCCTTACAAGCGCAAGCTTTTCGAGTCGATCGTGAGCACCGCGGTTCGAATCGCTTCCACTGCAAACATTCCGGTGACGATCAAAATGCGCATCGGCATCGACCCCGAACACATCACCTACCTCAATGCGGGCCGGATCGCGGCAGATAGTGGGGTTGCTGCGGTCGCACTACACGGCCGCACCGCGATTCAGCACTATTCGGGAAGCGCTGATTGGTCAGCGATTTCACGGCTCAAGGAGGCGGTGACCACCGTCCCTGTCCTCGGTAACGGCGATATCTTTGCAGCCGGCGACGCGCTTGCGATGATGGAGCAAACCGGATGCGACGGGGTTGTTGTTGGCCGCGGCTGCCAAGGTAGGCCGTGGTTATTCGCCGAGCTTGCCGCCGCCTTCGATGGCCGAACCCTACCTACCCCACCAGACCTGCGGGCCGTCGCAGGCATCCTTCAGCGGCACGCCCAACTTCTCGGCGAAGAGATGGGGGCAGACCGCGGCATGCGCGATATGCGTAAGCACTTCGCCTGGTACCTCAAGGGTTTCGCTGTGGGTGGGGAGATCCGGGCCGCCCTCGGGACGGTGTCCTCGATGCCCGAGCTTCAAGATTTGCTGAGCCGAATGGACCTGGACCAGCCCTACCCACAGGCTGCCGAGGGCCCCCGGGGGCGTCAGGGAACGGCGCAGCGACGGGTACACCTGCCCGAAGGCTGGCTTGACGATCCGGAGGAGGACGTGGTGGTCGCCAAGGATGCCGAGTTGGACATCAGTGGCGGCTGACCGGCTCTGCGGCAGGGAAGAGACAACTCGTACTCTGACCCTGGCGCTGACGCTCCTGCTGGCTCTGACCCTCATCGGGTGCTCCGACAGTGAGAATTCTGCTCCAACAAGCTCCACCGCCACCGCCAGCGAAGTCGCGGTCACGTCTGCGCTAACGGCCGCCGCTTCCCCTGGTGCCGCTTCCCCCGCCGCCGATGTACCCGCCGCCGACCGCCGCGCAGTGGATGACGTGATCAGTCAGATCAACGCGACGTCCCGCGGAGATGTTGCCGCGCAGCGAGCACTCCTGGTGTCGCTGGCACACCCTGACTTTGCCGGCCAGCAGCGCGCCTGTGCTCCCTCAACCATCACTATCGGACTCGACCCTGCAAACGATCACCTGCTCGCGACTCCCGGCTGGCGACCACTTGGCGTCCAGGTGGACCCGTCGGGCATCCTTTATCGCGTTCCCGCGCTCATCACCGTCTACGTGGACGGTCGGCGGACCGGAACCGATATGACCATGTTGCGATTCGCTATTCTGGGCGGCGCTGCCAGGCTATTTCCCTTCTGCCTGAACTAAGACCCCCCTCCTTGTGCGGATCTTGCCGAGGTAGGGCTCACGATGTGTGCTTCCCGAGAACCCGGGAGAGTGATTGCGATGGCTTGAGCAACCCGCGCCGGGCGCCGAATATTGGCCTCGGTACTGGCTTGAACAGGCAAGACGGACAAGTGTGGGGTATCAAACATCCATATCCCGGCAAAACGGTTAATAATGAACGAGGGTTAGCAGGAACCGATGCCCTGCACAGCGCGTCTGAAACCTAGATTCGTAGCCACACCAGATTCTAGATTCCCGACCACAACAGCACGGCATCCGGAATACCGACCTGATGGCGAAGTAAAGGAGGTGGCGTGAGCGAGAGCCCACGCTCCGGCGGCGAAGGCCCCGGCCCAGCACTCACCGACGCGAACGTCGACGCTGGCGACACCGCCCCCCCGCAGCCCTGGGATCGTCCTCGAAGGTGGAACACGGAGAGGATGGACGCCACGCGCGTCGACGATCTCCTAGCAAGGCTTGGCCCGCCCGCTGCGGGCGACGCCCCTCGCCGCCGTCGACGATCTGACCGTGATTCAGACGCAGCAGCTTCCGCTCCGAGTAGCCCCAGCGCCGAACCGGCTCTGACCCCTCTTCCTGAATCGTCCACCTCCCCGTCAACCGCTCCGACTATCGCCGCCACACCGCAGCAGCAGGCCGTTTCTGTCGTTGTCCCTGCGTCGAACCCGGAAGAGGATCCCCCCTCGGCGCCGCAACCTGGACCGACCCTGAGTGCAACGCCGACGATAGCCGCGCCGCCGCAACAACCTCTTGGCCGCTCATTACCGCAGCCCCGCAACCACGAAGAATTTCGTCACCACCACCCTGTGACGCCCCCTAGCGATGATGCGAACTCTCGGACCGACGTCATGCCGCGAATGAGCGGCCTGCCTGTATCGGCCGAGGCCGCTGCCGTGCGGGAGTCTCTTCGCGCTTCGCTGGTCAGCGCCCAGGCGCTCGCATCCGTGCGGCCCGCAGATGTGGGCCACCCGGCAGCGTCTCGGGAGCGGGATGCCCCCGCTCCCCTTCCGGTTGGCGCACTAGCCGCAGTTCCTTGGGCGAAGGCAACTCCCCGGAAGCCGGCCACCACGTCACCTATCCGGCATCACTACGCCAAGCGCGGTGCCAGCGTCCTGCTGGCGTTGGTGTCAGCGCTGGTGCTGGTTGTCACCGGCATTTACTCAAACATCCTCGCCAATGGCGAATCCGGTCTTGCGGCCAATTCCGTCGATGCCGGCCTCAGTGATGCCCCACCACCGGCTGCTGTCCCCACCGGGGCTCTGCCCACCGACGCGGCTCCCGCAGCCGCAGCCGGCTTACCCATGTATCCGCCTGAGAACTTCCTTCTCGTGGGATCTGACTCGCGGACCGGCGAGAACATCGCGGGTGTTGGTGACAGCAGCCTTGACGGCGTGGTGAACACCGACACGATGATGGTGCTGCACATCAGTGGTGATCGGCAGCAGGTGTCGGTTGTTTCGCTCCCCCGCGACCTGTGGGCGGACAATGTCGTGTGCAACGACTACGACCGCTCCACCAATCAATATGGCGGCCCCTCTGACGCCAACAAGTACCCCCGCCAGCACCTCAATGCCTTTTACGGCGTTGGTGGCCCCAAGTGTTTGGTGAAAGCGGTGGAAAACCTCACCGGCATCGACATCACCCGCTACATCATGATCGACTTTGCCGGGTTCAAGTCCATGGTTGACAGCCTCGGCGGTATCACCGTCAACGCGTGTGGGCCTATCGATGACGCTGAACTGGGCCTTCTCGTGGCCCAAGGCGGCACCCAGGTAATTACCGGCACGCAGGCTCTCCACCTATCGCGGGCGCGGAACGTGACGACGGATGCTTCCTCGGATATTTCTCGCATCAAACGGCAGCAGCTGATCCTGAGTTCGATTTTGCGCCAGGTGAAGTCCAGTGACACGTTGCTCAACCCCGCCAAACTCAATGATTTCGTCACCGCATTCACCCAAGCGACACGTAACGACGGCCTTAAAATCAACGACCTGATGAACTTGGCGCAGTCGCTGGGCACTCTCGACCCATCGCGGGTCACTTTTTACACCTTGCCAACTGGGGAACCGGAAAATGACGGTCGCGGATCAATGGAGATCGATCGCGCGCGCTCCGATCCGCTTTTCTACGCTTTGATCAACGACCTCCCCGTGCCCGGAACCGAGCCTGCACCGGCCGCGGCTACGGCCACCCCTGGCGCGCCCAGTGCAGCGGAACCTTCCGCACCGGCTACCGCTGCGCAACCCCTCCTGATCAGCGTTGCACCAGCAGATGTCGACCTCACAATCGTCAATGCCGCAGGTCGCGACGGGCTTGCGGGCGAGGTGGCGGCGAAACTCACCACCTACGGCTACAGCCTTTCCGACAACAACTTGCAGCGTGTGGACGATGCCCCGCAGGCCAGAGTTACGGTCGAGTATTCGGCGGGCAACGAGGCCGCAGCCGCGACTGTTGCAGCGACGGTGACGGGCGCGAAGCTTGTCGTTAAGAGCGGTCTCGGAAAAAATGTCCGGCTGGTTCTGGGATCTTCCTACGATGGCCAGACCGTAGAGACTTCCGTCGGTGATTCGATACCTGCTGATGTTCTCGCCCAGATTCCAGCCAGCTCCGCAGTCGCCGCAACGACAGGCTCAGGTTCTCCCGCCGATACCAGTTCCGCGGGGAGCAGCCCCGAGCCTGCGACATCGCCGGAAGCAGCGACATCCGCCGTTGCCGACATTGCTCAGGTTCGGGCCGATACGTCGCAGTGTCTGTAAAGCCAGCGGCCGTTTAGCCGCGAGGGGTTCATCCAGCGTTCACGTGTTTTGGTCCCACTGCCTCACTCGTTAGCAATATCCTTGATTGATGCGCCACGCCTATCAAACCCGACTCCACGACCTCGGCGAACACGGTGCACGGATGTGCCACGTCGCCAGCGACGCGATGCGCGACGCCACGAAATCACTGCTGGACAGCGACCTTGCACTCGCCGAGCAAGTCATCGCTCGCGACATCCAGATCGACGAAATGCGCTCCAGCGCTGAGGATGTGGCACTGGAACTGCTAGCGTTGCAGGCGCCTGTGGCCTCTGACCTTCGCGTGGTGGTCTCCGCGTTGTGGATTGTCGCCGACCTGCAGCGAATGGGCGCGTTGGCCATTCACGTGGCGCAAGCAGCCCGACGTCGCCATCCCGCCGCAGTCATTCCCACCGATATCCGCCCTATTTTTGAGCGGATGGGGGCAGTGGCAATCCGGCTAGCTAGCCAGGCCGAGAAGGTACTACTTGAAAGGGATATCGACCTCGCTCGGAGCCTCGATATCGAGGACGACCTGATGGACGACCTACACCGCGAACTCTTTGCCGCACTGCAAAGCCCAGAGTGGTCACACGGAGCCGCACCAGCTGTAGACATCGCCCTACTTGGACGGTTCTACGAGCGTTTCGCCGACCACTCCGTTGCCATCGCCCACCGGGTTATTTTCCTCGTAACCGGCGAGAACGTCACGGGCACAGGCACTTCGGGGGCACACATATCAGATGCACCGGCGTCGATCACCGGTGAATCACCCGAGCGATCACGCTAGCTTCGCCCTGCCGTCGGATCTGCTCCAATATGCAG